>NZ_JAIQXS010000006.1:0-282474 GCF_020166565.1 Rhizobium sp. 3T7 | reverse complement strand
TCAATTCTCGTTTCGGATGGAGAAGACTTAGAGCAGGTCGATGGCGAGAAAAAGAACGAAACGATGGTGGAACGGACGTCGCCCTCTTTTTATCGACGACGGCTTAGCAAATTGATCGCGCGAAGCTTTTCGGTCGGAGTGACTGTTCAATAATGCTCGTAAAGCAGAATATTTGACTATGATAGCGGCATTAGTTTTCAATCACGCATGCAACTTACCGTATTAATGGATGAGGTTTATGTGTAATTTTAAATATAATTGACTTCTGTTCGCAGTTTCTGCGAAGAATTGTCTTCTTTGACATATATGTTGATGAATCTGAAAGCGCAATTCAATGAATTCATCGATCAGAAAATTTATATTCCGTGATCTTCAAGCGATCGAAGGATATATTGATCCGCCTGATGCGCTGGTCTTTCTTGCGGTTTTGCGGTCCCAGCAATCGGCATCATTGCAAGGTGGCTTAGCCGAGATTGGTGTCTACTACGGCCGATCCTACTTCTTGCTGCGGAAAATCTGCGGGGAGACGGAGAAGATCGTGGCTATCGATCCCTTCGATATCGTGAACCCCGATCATGGCGCGACGCAGTATGAACGTTTCCTGGCTGGCGGCCGTCAACTTGGCCTTTCCGTGGATGCACAATGCGTCATCACGAGCGACAGCACGCTGATCAGGCCCGGGGACATTATCGAGAGAGCTGGCATGGTCCGCTTCTTCAGCATCGACGGTGGCCACATGCTGCATCACGTCGAGGCCGATAGTCATCTTGCTGCCGCATCGCTTGCCGAGCACGGGATCATCGTTTTCGACGACACCTTCAATCCGGCCTGGCCGGAGGTCACTGCCGGCGTCACTGACTTCCTGCGCGCCGAGGCCGGTCGCTTTTCCGTTTTCTGCCTGACGAAATACAAGACCTACGTGTGCCGCCAGACATTCCACGATTTTTATTCGCACACGGTCAAGACTTCACCCGAACTCAAGGCATTCGATCACCTTGAGACCGAGTTCCTCGGCTCGACGGCAATCCGGCTACACAATCCGATGCGGCGTCGCATCGCTTACGAAGTGATGGTTGGGCTCGGCATGCGTGCGTTGTCTGAGCGTGCCTACCGATGAACTAGGTTAGACCTGCGGTGGATCCGCTTCTTTCAGTCTGTATCCGACACCGGTTTCCGTCGTGATGTATTGCGGCTGGTCCGGGCTCTGTTCGATCTTCTGGCGCAGCTGGCGAACGTAGACGCGCAAATATTGCACGTCGGCAGCCGGTCCCCAGATCTGCTTCAGTAGGAACTGGTGGGTCAGAACCTTCCCGGCGTGCTGAGCAAGGACCCGCAGAATATCGTATTCCTTGGGAGAGAGCTTGACCTCCCTGCCATCGATCTTGACGATGCGCTTGACGAGGTCGATGGACAGGCCTCCGGCCTGAAAGATCGCCCGCTCGCCCTGTTGTTGTAATCGATGGCGCAGGGCGACACGCAGCCGGGCGCCGAGTTCGTTCATACCAAACGGCTTTGTCAGGTAGTCATCGGCCCCAGCCTCGAGAGCGTTGACGATACCCGTTTCGTCTGTGCGGCTGGAGAGGATCACGATCGGCAAGGTAAGGCCGGCGTCTCTCCACTCCCTCAACAGTTCGTGACCTGATTTGTCCGGCAGGCCAAGGTCGAGCACGATCAGATCAGGTGGCTCGTCCTTCGCCGATTGTAGGGCCGCAGCGCCGTTCGGCGCCTCGTGCACTTCATAGCCTTGCGCGGTGAGACCGACGCGGAGCAGCTTGCGTATCGGAGGCTCGTCGTCGACGACGAGAATTTTAACGGCTGAACCGGTCATTTGAGCTCATCCAATTTCGGAATTTCATTTGGTCGTGGAAGACGGATGGTGAAGACGGCACCGGAACGATCGGAGCGATTTCCGGCAGTGATCGTTCCACCCATCGCCTCGACAAAACCGCGACAGATGGAGAGGCCGAGGCCCGTCCCCGCGCGCACCTGGTCGCCTTTGCGCACGCGATAGAATGTATCGAAGACGCGATCCACGTCAGCTGGCGGAATGCCGGGTCCCTCGTCCGAAACCTGAATCATGACATTATATTCGTCCGTCCACCCATCGATAAGGATCGATGACCCTTGCGGCGCATATTTGGCAGCATTATCGAGCAGATTGAAAAGCACCTGTTCGAACAACACAGGATCGACACGGACCATCGGCAGGTCCGCCGGAATCGTCATGACGGTCTTGTGGTGCGTGAGAATTTTCTCGGCACGGCGCAGCGCGCTTCCTGCAATGTCGCCGGGATAGTGCAACGCATAGTTCGGCTCCATCGCCCCGGACTCGATTTTCGTCATGTCCAGCAGGTTGGCAATAAAGCGGTTGAGCCGTTCCGACTCGTCGACAACGGTCGATAGAAGATCCACACGATCTTCCTGCGGCATGGAATCGAGGTAGTCACGCAGCGTACCTGCAGCGCCCAGGATGGCCGCGAGCGGCGTTTTCAGGTCGTGCGAGATCGAGGTCAGCAAGGCAGAGCGCAAACGGTCCGCCTCAGCAGCAAGTCTTGCGCGATCAACATCCGCCACGAGTTGAATGCGCTCGATCGCAAGGGCTGCCTGGTCCGCCAATGCGTCGAGAAGACGTTGCTGTTCCGGTGTCAGGAGAGGGCCCTCGCGCCGGTCATTGTCGAGGCCGATCACGCCAACGGCGGCGCGTCCGGTTCGCAGCGGCACATAGAGGCGCTTGGCGCCCGGCAACGTATCGGCGCCGCGGCCGGCTGCGTGATTGTGCTCCCACGCCCAGCGCGCAGCAGCAATATCGGCCTCGTCGAGCGTATCATCCGGCGGATAGCCGGCTTTGACGGCGATGCTGCCTTCTTCGGGCAGCAGGAGAACGACGCGCACTTTAAGCATCGACGCCAGTTGGAAAGCGGTGGCCCAGAGAACGTCATCGAGGGTGCCGGTGCCGGCGAGCTTCTTGGAGAAGAGGTAGAGGTCCTCCGTCGTCCTGGCGCGCTGGCGGGCCGCCGCTGCCTGGCGTTGGACCGTTGCGGTCAGGTTGCTCGCGATGACGGCGACGCCCAGGAAGAAGAACAGTGCAAGCACGCTCTCCGGATCGCTGATCGTCAGCGTGTAGCGTGGTGGCAGGAAGAAGAAATTGAAGGACAGTGCGCTGATGATGCAGGTGTAGAGCGCTGGACGAAGCCCGTGGATCACCGCTGAAGTCAGCACTGCCATCAGGAATACGAGGGCGAGGTTGCGGACATCAAGAACCTGATCAAGTACCACACCAGCGATGAGCGCGATTGCCACATAGGCTGTGGCGGAGAGATACGCCTGGACGTCAAAAACGGGCGAGGAGGGGGCGGCTTTGACACCGCGCGTGGATGCTCCTTCCTTCTCACTACCGGAAATCACGTGGACGCTGATATTGCCCGATGTTCTGATTAGATCGTCGGCTATGGAACGGTGAAGCCAGTCCCGCCATGTCGGCTTGCTGGGGGCGCCGATGACGATGTGCGTGACATTGTTGGCCGCGGCGTGACGCACAAGCTCCTCCGAGACTTCCCGGCCGGGAATGGTGATTGCTTCACCACCGAGCTGTTCAGCGAGGCGGAGTGTGGCCGCAATTGTGTCGCGGTCGGCTTCTGTCAGGCTGATGGATCGGTTGGTCTCTACATACACCGCCGCCCATGGCGCGCGTAGTCGAGCTGCCATTCGTGACGCATAGCGTACCAGCGAGGCTGAGCGCGGGTGCTGATCGACAGATACAAGAACCCTTTCACCAGCGGCCCAGGGACCAGCGATGGCATGCGCTTGCATGTGAGTCAAAAGCTGGTCGTCAACGCGCTGTGCGGTTTTGCGTAGTGCGAGTTCGCGCAGTGCCGTCAGATTGCCGGGGGTGAAATAGTTGGTCAGGGCCCGTTCGGCAGTCTTCGGAACATAGACTTTTCCGTCATGCAACCGCTTGATCAGATCATCTGGCGTCAGATCGATAATCTCGACGTCATCGGCCATGTCGATGATCGAATCCGGGACCGTCTCTCGCACGCGGATGCGGGTGATCTGCGAGACGACGTCGTTCAGGCTTTCTACATGTTGAATGTTCAGCGTAGAGTAGACGTCGATGCCGCGCTCGAGCAGTTCCTTTACATCGAGGTAGCGTTTCGGATGGCGGCTACCCTCGGCATTCGTATGAGCAAGTTCGTCAACGAGAACGAGGCTTGGTTGGCGTGCGAGGATAGCGTCGATATCCATTTCCTCGAGGGGGCGGCCCTTGTAATCGATCTTGACGCGGGGGATGACTTCGAAGCCGTCGACCAGAGCCTGTGTTTCCTTGCGTCCATGGGTCTCGACGATGCCGATCACAACATCGACGCCATCGGACATCTTGGCACGGCCCGATTCCAGCATCTCGTAGGTCTTGCCTACTCCGGGCGCGGCACCGAGAAAGATTTTCAGACGGCCGCGGGTCTCCTGACGCGCCTTCTCAAGCAGCGCATCGG
Source organism: Rhizobium sp. 3T7 (assembly GCF_020166565.1). Lineage (NCBI taxonomy): Bacteria > Pseudomonadati > Pseudomonadota > Alphaproteobacteria > Hyphomicrobiales > Rhizobiaceae > Rhizobium > Rhizobium sp. 3T7. The sequence goes on along the minus strand of NZ_JAIQXS010000006.1, from coordinate 277,981 downwards.
GCGAGGGCCTGCCAACCTTGTCGCGGTTGTCTTCCGGCATGCGGGTCATCTTTCCGTGACGAGCAAGCCCCGGTCGCACGCAGGCACCCGGGGCTTCCAAACTTACTCAGACATAGAAGCATCAAGGGACTGGTTCAATGCCAGAACATTGACGGTGGGTTCGCCGAGAATGCCGAGCTCTGGGCTATTGACAGCCGCATCGACAATCGCCTTCAGCTTGGCTTCGTCGACCCCACGCGCCTTTGCGACCCGCGGTATCTGGAAGTAAGCGGCCTCAGGCGAGATGTGCGGATCGAGGCCGCTGCCGGAGGCCGTTACGAGATCGATCGGGACCTCGGCATTTGGATTGGTGGCCTTTGCTGCTTCATAATCAGTCTTCACACGATCCAGCAGCTTCTGGCTCGTCGGGCCAAGGTTCGAACCGGACGACGCGGCGGCGTTGTATCCATCGCCCGCTGCCGAAGGGCGACCGTGGAAGTACTTGTCACTCGTGAACGCTTCGCCGATGAGTGTCGAGCCGATTACCGTGCCGTCCTTCTCGATCAAGCTGCCATTTGCTTGGGTCGGAAAAAGCACTTGCGCGGCGCCTGTCATGGCGAGCGGGTAGAGCAGACCGGTGATCGCGGTGGTGGCAACGATCATGACGATTGCGGGACGAAGTTCTTTCAACATGATGTCAACTCCTTAGGCGAGACCGATGGCCGTAATGACGATGTCGATTGCCTTGATGCCGATGAACGGGACGATGATGCCGCCGATGCCGTAAATGAGTAGGTTGCGGGAGAGCAGCGCGCCGGCGCCGATCGCGCGGTATTTCACACCTTTGAGCGACAGCGGGATCAGCGCGACGATGATCAGCGCGTTGAAGATGATGGCCGACAGGATGGCGCTCTGCGGGGTCGCCAGGCCCATGATGTTCAGCACACCGAGCTGCGGATAAAAGGCCAGGAACATTGCCGGGATAATGGCAAAGTACTTGGCGATGTCGTTGGCGATCGAGAAGGTTGTCAGCGCGCCGCGGGTCATCAGCAGCTGCTTGCCGATCTCGACGATTTCGATGAGCTTCGTCGGGTCGCTGTCAAGGTCGACCATGTTGCCGGCCTCGCGGGCGGCGACCGTGCCGGTGTTCATGGCGACGCCGACATCAGCCTGGGCGAGGGCGGGGGCGTCGTTCGTGCCATCGCCGCACATCGCAACCAACTTGCCCTTGGCCTGCTCCTGACGAATGAGGGACAGCTTGTTCTCCGGCGTTGCCTGCGCGAGAAAGTCATCGACGCCGGCCTCGGCGGCGATGGCTGCGGCGGTCATCGGGTTATCGCCTGTAATCATCACCGTGCGGATGCCCATCCGGCGCAGTTCAGCGAAACGCTCGCGAATGCCGCCTTTGACGATGTCCTTAAGCTGGACGATGCCGAGAAGGCGTCCATCGCGGGCAACGGCCAGCGGTGTACCGCCTGCCTTGGCGATCTCATCGGCGATCGCCTGCAGTTCCCGCACGACCTCGGTGTTGCTGCGAATGGCAACGACCGCATTGCCTGAAACCTGTGCCGGTGCGGCGCCGACGTAGGCAAGCACGGCATCGACAGCGCCCTTGCGGATCGACGAGCCTTCAACATCCACACCGCTCATGCGGGTCTGGGCGGTAAATGGCACGAAAGTGGCCTTCAGGCTCGCCATATCGCGGCTGCGGATGCCATACTTTTCCTTGGCGAGCACGACGATCGAGCGGCCTTCCGGCGTTTCGTCGGCCAGCGAAGCAAGCTGTGCCGCGTCTGCGAGGTCCTGTTCGGTGACGCCGCGGACCGGGCGGAACGTCGTCGCCTGACGGTTGCCGAGGGTGATCGTTCCCGTCTTGTCAAGGAGCAACGTATCGACGTCACCAGCTGCTTCAACTGCGCGGCCAGACATGGCAAGTACGTTGAAGCGCACGAGACGGTCCATGCCCGCAATGCCGATCGCCGAGAGAAGCGCTCCGATGGTGGTCGGGATCAGTGTCACGAAAAGAGCGACAAGGATGATAATTGGAATAGAGCCGCCGGCATAGCTTGCAAAGCTCGGGATCGTGGCGGTTGCCAGAACGAAGATCAGCGTCATGCCTGCGAGCAGGATGTTGAGCGCGATTTCGTTGGGAGTCTTCTGGCGCTCCGCGCCTTCGACGAGCGAAATCATGCGGTCGAGGAAGGTGTGTCCCGCGGCAGCGCTGATGCGGACGCGAATCCAATCGGACAGGACCTGCGTGCCACCGGTAACGGCTGAACGGTCGCCGCCGGACTCGCGGATAACCGGAGCGGATTCGCCGGTGATCGCGGCTTCGTTGACCGAGGCTACGCCCTCAACCACCTCGCCGTCGGAGGGAATGATGTCGCCAGCCTCGACGAGGACGAGATCGCCGACCTTCAGGCTCGTGCCCGGAACGAGACGGTAGCCGGTGCCGTTATTGGCCGTCAGCAGTTTTGCCTGAGTCTCGGTGCGGGCCTTGCGCAGCGAGTCCGCCTGTGCCTTGCCTCGCCCTTCGGCGACTGCTTCGGCGAAGTTGGCGAAGAGCACGGTGAACCAGAGCCAGAGGTTGATCTGGAAGGAGAAGCCGAGACTTTTGCCGCCGGTGACGAGATCGCGGATGAAAAGGAGGGTGGTCAGCGTCGAGACCGTGGCCACGACAAACATGACCGGGTTTCTTGCAAGTGCCCGAGGGTTGAGCTTTTTAAAAGCGGCGCCAACGGCCGGAATGAGAATGCGAGAATCCATGATGCTCGCTGATTTTGCCTGGCTCATAAGAGACTCCAGCTTGAAAGAGTAAGGCGACCGTTGTGCGATCAGCCGTGTAGAATCCGAAGGACCGCGACGATGACGAGGAGACCGGCGAGCATCACGAGGATGATGTCGGAGGCGCGGGTCATCCGCTGGCTGTCACGTCCCGGCGAACCGGGACGTGCGTTGAAGGATTTGCGAAGCCTGTGACGAAGGATCATGCTTCACCTCAGAAGGTCTGGCCGGCGATCATGACCAGGTGCTCGATGACCGGGCCAAGCGCCAGCGCCGGGAAGAAAGTCAGGCCGCCGACGATCAGGATCGTGCCCGTGAGCAGGCCCACGAAGAGCAGGCCATCCGTCGGGAAGGTGCCGGCGGAGGCCGGAACGGTCTTCTTGGCAACGAGCGATCCCGCGATCGCGAGTGCCGGAACGATGACCAGGAAGCGGCCCATCAGCATGCCGATACCGAGCGTGATGTTGTACCAGGGCGTATTGCCGGTCAGGCCGCCGAAGGCGGAGCCGTTGTTCGCGGCAGCCGAGGTGTAAGCATACAGGATCTCGGAGAAGCCATGCGGGCCGCCAGTGCCGATCGAGGCAACGGCGGACGGCAGGACGCTGGCGATCGCCGTGAAAACGAGCATCGCAAACGGCAAGCAAAGAATGGCAAGCACTGCCATCTTCATCTCCTTGGCTTCGATCTTCTTGCCAAGATATTCCGGCGTGCGTCCGACCATCAGCCCAGCGACGAAGATCGCGATGATGACGAAGAGCAGGATGCCATAGAAGCCCGCGCCCACGCCGCCGACGATGACTTCGCCAAGCTGCATGTTGATGAGCGGAATCAGGCCGCCGAGCGCCGTGAAGCTGCCGTGCATCGCGTTGACCGCGCCGCAGGACGCAGCGGTTGTTATGACCGCAAAGAGCGATGACATGGCGACGCCGAAGCGGACTTCCTTGCCTTCCATGTTGCCGCCCTGCAGACCAAAGGCATGCATCAGAGGATTGCCCGCGGCTTCAGCCCAGTAAGTGACTGTCACACCGGCGATGAACAGGATGCCCATGGTGGCGAGGATTGCCCAACCCTGGCGCTGGTTGCCGACCATGCGGCCGAAGACGTTGGTGAACGCGGCGCCGATTGCGAAGATCGAGACCATCTGGATCATGTTCGAGATGTTGTCGGGGTTCTCGAACGGATGCGCCGAGTTGACGTTGAAAAAGCCGCCGCCGTTGGTGCCGAGCATCTTGATAGCAAGTTGCGAGGCGACAGGGCCGAGGGCGATCGTCTGCTTGGCGCCCTCGAGGGTCGTTGCGTCGACATAAGGGCCCAAGGTCTGTGGAACGCCAAGATAGACATAGACCAGCGTCAACACGATGCAGATCGGCAGGAGGATGTAGAGCGTGCTACGCACCATATCGACCCAGAAGTTGCCGATCGCCATACCCGAAGCACGCGAGAACGCGCGTATGAGCCCGATGGCAATCGCCATGCCGGTTGCGGCAGAAACAAAGTTCTGCACAGTCAGCCCGGCCATTTGCGTAAGATAGGACATCGTGCTTTCGCCGCCGTAGTTCTGCCAGTTGGTATTGCTGACGAAACTCGTAGCAGTGTTGAAGGAAAGCTCGGGCCCGACGGCAGCCATGCCTGCCGGGTTATAGGGCAGGACGGCCTGCAGGCGCATCAGAGCATAGAGAACGATGACGCCGAGCAGGTTGAACATCAGCATCGCAAATGCATACGAAGTCCAGTGTTGGTCTTCGCGTTCGCTGGTGCCGGCAAGCGCGTAGAGCACTCGTTCGATCGGAACGAGGACTGGTGAGAGAAGCGTGCGCTCGCCACTGAAGACGCGTGTCATGTAGCCGCCGAGCGGTTTGACGAGCACGATGATGATCCCGCAGTAAAGCAGGATCTGAAGCCATCCGTTGAGGGTCATGGGAGGTAACTTTCAATACCCGATTGGTTCTACCTGGCGCGTAGTTCCCGCAAGGGATGCGACGGTCAAAAACGCTCGGGGCGAATGAGAGCGTAGGTGAGGTAGACCGTGAGGAACACGGTGACGCCACCGCTCAGAATATAGTCGAGGGTCATGGCGCTTCCTCCGGTCAAAGCCGGTCGCAGGCTTTGGTGTAAGCAAAGCATAGGGCGAAAAATACGATTGCTGTGGCGAGTAGAACTATGTCCATCATCGATCTTGACTCCTGTTGTTCTTCTGGAGTCAGACAAGACAAAGGGCGCCATCCACCGGATGGAACCTTTCATGCTTTCTGGCGTGGAGATGATCCTTGGATCTCTCGGACATTAATATGCGACCGAAGCGCATAAGCGTTCGAGATTGGCGGCAGGCCGCGGATATAAAAATCTTATAAATGCGGAGAAAAGAAAAATGCCTCGCCGAAGCGAGGCTAGTCCAAGGCCGCTTCGGGGAAAAGAAGAAGCGGCGCGATCGTTCTATTGCTGCTCTGTTCGGCTGCAAAGCGCACTTTTAGGCATTTTGGTACGCCTGGCGAGGATTGAGCGAAGCGCGTCAATTGTCGGCGTGGCCAGCCTTCAGGTTTCGAACGACATTTCTGCCACGTCGCAGTGCCGTGAATGCGGCACCGATGGCGATCAGCCAGAGGGCCACGAGCAGGACCTGGTTGTGCCCGTTCCAGAGCGGCTCGAGGATTGAGAGAACGGCTGCGGCGGTGATCGTCGCCATGCGGTGTTGCTTTGCCATCGGGCCCGAGAAGTCGCTCGGCGTTCCCGTTGCTCGTCCGAGTTCGCGAACATAGGCTGTCAACACGGCAAAGGATGCCGCTGCCCAACCGAGCCCGGGCGATCCGATGCCAAACCCCACACCGGCCAGGATGAGGATGTCGGCGACGCGGTCGGGGAACTCGTTCCAGAACGGTCCGTCGGCTGCGCCCTTGCCGCCTTCGACGGCAACCATGCCATCGAAGAGATTGCACAGCAGTCGTAATTGGCAGAGGGCGGCCGCGAGGACGAGCAGAAGAGCCCGGCCCCATCCGATCTCAGAACCGGCAAACCAAAAGGAGCCGCCCGCCAGCGCCGCGGCGACCATGCTTACCTGGGAGATCTGGTTCGGGGTAATCGATCTCGCCGCCAGCCATTGCGCAATGCTCCTTGCCCATTGCGTGTCTCTGCTTGCCAGCGGCCGGCGATCGCCCGTTTCCGTCATGCCTCGATCCTCTTTTGATAGAGAAAGTAGTTGTAGACCGCCGCGTAGCTCGTCGAGACGGCCAGTGGCACTGCTATGGTCTTCAAGATTTCCGGCGTACCGCTCAATGCGTGGATCGAGATCAGCACGGCAGTAGAGCCAAGGCTGGCGATCAGCGGTGGCGCCCATAGACCGGCGCGGCCTTCGAACTGCTTCGAGAGTCGTTCGATCACCGTCTTGAGAAAGAAGGTGAGGCAGGCCGAGAGTCCGCCTTGCACAACGCCGGCCAGCAGGGCTCGCTGCAGCGGGTGATTGCTGTTGGCGAGGACCGCCCAGCCGCCCATGGCGACAAACGCGAAAAGCACATGCATCACACTGCTCTGGGCGAGCCGGCGTAGCGGCGCCATCATGTGGTGGACCACCAATAGCGGACAATGTGGAAGAAGATCGGTGCGGAAAAGACGACGGAATCGAGCCGGTCGATTAGTCCACCATGGCCTTCGATAAGGTGGCCCCAGTCCTTGACGCCGCGGTCGCGCTTGATCGCCGACATGACGAGACCGCCGAAGAAGCCCATCATCGTGATGACGAAGGCCATAACCCCGGCCTGAAACGGTGTGAAGGGCGTGATCCACCACAGGGCGGCGCCGATCAGTGTCGCACTGGCCACGCCCCCGACAAATCCTTCCACCGTCTTCGATGGAGACAGGCTTGGCGCGATCTTGGTGCGACCGAACAGCTTGCCCCAGACATATTGCAGGACATCACTAAGCTGCACGATGATCACCAGGAAGGCGATCAGGAGAACGTTGCGGCCCTCGTAGCCTGGAATCGTCAACGTCAACAATGCCGGAACGTGTGAGGCACAGAATACGCAGATCATCAGCGCCCATTGCACTTCGGCGATGCGGATCAGGAAACGCTCGGTGTCGCCGCGCAATACGGAGATGATCGGCATCAGTAGAAACGCATAGACCGGGATGAAGATCGAGAAGATGCCGTATTGTCGCTCCCACAGCAGCCAATACTGGAGCGGCAGTACCACAAAGAAGGCGGCCGCAAGCGCCCAGTGATCGGCGCGTTTGGTGTCGGTCAGGGTAATGAACTCGCGCAGTGCCGCGAAAGAACAGAAGCCGAAGAGCAGCAGCACGCCGATCCGACCGGCAAGAAAGGCGAGGCCGATCAGGATGGCCATGATCCACCATGCCTTAATGCGCGCGTTCAGGTTCTCGATCGCGGCATTCGACTGACCGGTGGGCAGGCGTTGCTGCAGCAGGTAGCCAACGGCCGAGGAAACGACGAGGAGCGTGAAGATACCAAGAACAAGCGTCCACAGGTCGGAGTTTGCTGCATTCATTCGTTACCGCCTGGGTGCTTTGGTGAAAGATCGAGTAGCGCGGTGCGCGCCCTGTCGAGGAAGGTTTCCTTGCTCTCACCGGCTTCGATTCGCATGGCGTTGCCGAAGGTCACGGTGCAGATAAGGGGGATCGGAACAATCTCGCCCTTTGGCATGACCCGATTGAGATTGTTGATCCAGACCGGCACGAGCTGAAGGCCCGGCCGCCTCGAAGCGAGATGAAAAAGCCCGCTCTTGAATGGCAGCAACTGAGCATCGGTCTGGTTGCGGGTGCCTTCGGGGAAGAGAATCAGCGACGATCCGGAATCGACCACCTCGGCCATGACTTCAATCGGGTCGCGGGTCCGCTTCTCGCGATCCCGCTCGATAAGCACTGCGTCGAAGACATCGCGGCCGATGAAACGGTTGATCGATGATTTCAGCCAATATTCCGCGCCGGCAACGGGGCGCGTCCGGCGCCTCAGACGGGGCGGCAGGACGGCCCAGACCAGAATGAAATCGCCGTGGCTGGAATGATTGGCGAAATAGACACACTGCCCCTCGGGAATGGGTTCATTTGGCCAGATGGCGCGTACGGCAGTAATTGCACGCGCAAACACCACGATGGCCGCCGCGACAGGCTTCGCGATCACACTTCTCACCGATTTCAGCCCCCTCACTGCACCGACAAAGCAGCTTGCAGAAGCCTAGCGGCATTTTTGCCTGTTCGGAAGTCCTGCTTGTGGCGGAAGGCAGCGCTCAAAATACCCGCTCCGAACCCGCCGGTGAGAGTCGCGATAGATCGAACTGGCACGTTTGCCTGATGGGGGAGAGGAAAGCGTTAACCATGGTCAGCTAGGAATGAGTCGGACGCAACGGAATGAGTCGATGCCAGTACAGTCAAACAAAACTCTGCAAGCAATGACGACAAGCGAGATCGTGCTTTTCCCGGTCGCCTCGCGCGCCGGTGACATTGATCGGTGCGCGGCCGAACTGGACCGCCGCCACGGTGAGGACGCGGTGCGCTTCTGGAAGACAGAGTGCCGCCGGTTGGCAGACGAGCTGGCGTCGCTTGGCTGCTGCGAAGACGAGGTGCGCGACCAGGTCATGACATTTCAAGCCGAGGTACAGGCCGAGTTGGTTCGCCGCCATCAAGTGCGGGCAATCGCCGAAAGCCGCGGCGGTCGCGCCATCAAGCGTTAATGTCATAGCAATCGGTGCTTGCCGCCAGTTAGGCTGCCGGTCTTGTCGGACAGTCCTGAGCGGTTGAACGCGTCGTCCCGGCGACGAATTCTTTCCATATTTTGCGCAAGACGAACCGTCTTGGTTCAGAAATTCCGCGCGCCCAATGCTAGCATCCTTTTGTTCTCACGTGGATCTCCAAAGATCCCGTGCGTATTCAGGTCGTTGCCTATTTCGGGAGGAAGGGCAGATGCGGGCGGAAGATCTATCGAGTACTCGCCGGAGCAAACTGGGCGGTCAGAAACCGGCCGACCGGAAATGCTTGCCATTTTCACATTCTTCAACGAAATTTATCGAGCCGACCGGCAGTGGAGGAGCTGCCGACAAGATACGCGCGTGAAAACAATGACGGGAGAATAACGACACACGCATACCGGACGCTGCGGTAAGCGCGCGCCGGACTTGGGAGGGAAGGCATGTATTCCGGTGGTTTGAGATTTGGTCTGGCGGACGAGATCGAGGCGCTCCGCGACAGCGTTCGACGTTTCGCGACGGAGCGCATCGCACCGCTCGCTGCCGAGACCGACAGCAGCAACAGTTTCCCAACGCCGCTCTGGCGCGAGATGGGTGACATGGGGCTGCTCGGGATCACGGCTGAAGAGGCCTACGGCGGCGCCGCGTTAGGTTATCTGGCCCATTGCATCGCCATGGAAGAGATCAGCCGCGCTTCGGCCTCCGTTGGACTCAGCTACGGCGCTCATTCCAATTTGTGCGTCAATCAGATCAGCCGGAATGGAACCGCTGATCAGAAGTCGCGGTACCTGCCCAACCTGATTTCCGGTGAACATGTCGGCGCGCTTGCCATGTCCGAGCCGGGTGCCGGATCCGACGTCGTTTCGATGAAGCTTCGGGCGGAGAAGCAAGGTAACAGTTACGTTCTCAACGGCAACAAGATGTGGATCACCAACGGTCCGGACGCCGATGTGCTGGTCGTCTACGCAAAGACCGACCCGGAAGCGGGACCGCGCGGCATCACGGCCTTCCTCGTCGAGAAGGCCTTCAAGGGCTTCTCGACCGGGCCCAAGCTCGACAAGCTTGGCATGCGTGGTTCCAATACCTGCGAACTGATCTTTGAGAATTGTGGGGTTCCGGAGGCAAATGTGCTCGGCACCGTCGGTGGTGGTGCGCGCGTTCTGATGTCGGGACTCGACTATGAGCGCGTCGTCCTTTCCGCGGGACCGATCGGTATAATGGCGGCCTGCATGGATGTCGTCGTGCCCTATCTTCACGAGAGAAGGCAGTTTGGTCAGGCGATCGGCGAGTTCCAGCTGATGCAGGGCAAGCTCGCCGACATGTACGTGACCATGAACACGGCGCGCGCCTATGTCTATGCGGTGGCGGCCGCCTGCGATCGCGGCGAGACGACACGCAAGGATGCCGCCGGCTGTATTCTTTATGCAGCCGAAAAAGCGACGCTTCTGGCTCTCGAGACAATCCAGGCGCTCGGGGGCAATGGCTACACGAACGATTATCCTGCGGCCCGGCTGCTGCGCGACGCAAAGCTCTACGAGATCGGTGCCGGCACTTCCGAAATCAGGCGCATGTTGATCGGCCGCGAGCTTTTCGCGGAGACGGCTTGATAAGAGAATTTATCCGATAACCTATCCTGGTGACGAATGACGATTTTGAAGTCGCAGATTTCGCCGAATTCGGAGAGCTTCAGGACGAATCGCGCGGCGATGGCGGAAGCGATCCGTGTCATCGAGGAGGCTGCTGCGAGTGCCGCAAACGGCGGCGGAGCTGCAGCCCGTGAGCGTCACGTCGCTCGCGGCAAGATGCTGCCGCGCGATCGGATCGCCGGACTGCTCGATCCGGCGACACCGTTTCTCGAGATTGGATTGACCGCGGCTCACGGCATGTACGGCAACGAGGCGCCCGGCGCTGGCCTGATAACCGGTATCGGTCGCGTTTCGGGCCGCGATTGCATGATTGTTTGCAACGATGCGACGGTGAAAGGCGGCACTTACTATCCGATGACGGTGAAGAAGCATCTGCGCGCGCAGGAGATCGCCGCACAGAACAATCTGCCCTGCATCTACCTCGTGGATTCGGGCGGTGCGAATCTGCCGAACCAGGACGAGGTGTTTCCGGATCGAGATCATTTCGGTCGGATTTTCTACAATCAGGCGAACATGTCTGCGGCGGGCATTCCGCAGATTGCGGTGGTCATGGGCTCGTGCACGGCGGGCGGTGCCTATGTGCCGGCCATGTCCGATGAGGCGATCATCGTTGAGGGGCAAGGCACCATCTTCCTTGCCGGCCCTCCACTGGTGAAGGCTGCGACCGGCGAAGTCGTCTCGGCAGAGGACCTCGGCGGCGGCGACGTGCACACAAGGCTCTCCGGCGTTGCAGACCATCTCGCTCGTGACGATGCACAAGCGCTGGCATTGGCTCGACGCGCTGTCGCCAACCTCAATCGGTCCAACGCGGGTGGCGTCGAGCGTCAGCCGGTCGAAGCGCCGCTCTTCGATCCGGCGGAAATCGCCGGTATTGTCCCTGCCGACCTGCGCGTCCCTTACGATGTGCGCGAGGTGATTGCGCGTCTCGTCGATGGTTCCCGTTTTGACGAGTTCAAAGCACGCTATGGAACGACGTTGATTTGCGGCTTTTCTCACATCCATGGCATCCCCGTGGGCGTGGTTGCGAACAACGGCGTGCTGTTTTCCGAGTCGGCGCTGAAGGGTGCTCATTTCGTCGAGCTTTGCTCGCAACGCCGGATACCGCTCGTCTTCCTCCAGAACATCACAGGCTTCATGGTCGGCCGCAAATACGAGACGGAAGGCATCGCCAAGAATGGTGCCAAGCTCGTGACCGCGGTCGCAACGACTGCTGTGCCGAAAGTGACGATGCTGGTTGGAGGTTCCTTCGGTGCAGGTAACTACGGCATGGCGGGTCGCGCCTTCTCGCCGCGCTTTCTCTGGACATGGCCGAACAGCCGCATCTCGGTCATGGGCGGAGAGCAGGCGGCCGGTGTCCTTGCGACCGTCCGGGGAGAGGCGCTTTCCCGTGGCGGCACCCCCTGGACGCCGGAGGAGGAGGCTAGTTTCAAGCAGCCGGTGCTTGATCTCTTCGAACGACAGAGCCATCCGCTCTATGCGTCGGCGCGCCTTTGGGATGACGGGGTGATTGATCCGGCCAAGAGCCGAGATGTGCTCGGTCTCTCGCTGTCTGCGGCGCTGAATGCACCGATTGAAGACACGCGCTTCGGCCTGTTCCGGATGTGAGGTAGCGATGTTCCAGAAAATTCTCATCGCAAACCGTGGCGAGATTGCTTGCCGGGTGATCCGAACTGCCAGGCGTATGGGGATTGCCACTGTGGCAGTCTATTCGGATGCCGATGTCGGCGCGCTACATGTCGAAATGGCTGATGAGGCTGTCCGTCTGGGGCCTGCCAGCGCGCAGGAAAGCTATCTCTCTATCGAGCGGATCCTGGCCGCGGCGGAAAGGACTGGCGCCGAAGCCATTCATCCCGGTTACGGGTTTCTATCCGAGAATGCCGATTTTGCAGCAGCCGTCGAGGCGGCAGGCATCGTCTTTATTGGACCACAGCCATCTTCCATTCGCGCCATGGGATTAAAGGATGCGGCAAAGGCGTTGATGGACCAGTCGGGAGTGCCTGTTGTCCCGGGTTATCACGGCGAGGAACAGAATGACGGGTTTCTGGCCGATCAGGCGACCTTGATCGGCTACCCCGTCCTGATCAAGGCCCGCGCTGGCGGCGGCGGCAAGGGCATGCGCCGTGTCGACAGCGAAGAGGAATTTCCCGAGGCGCTCGCCGCCGCGCGGCGTGAGGCGAAGGCTGCCTTTGGCGACGACGTCGTGTTGATCGAGCGGTATCTCGTTCGGCCACGCCACATCGAAGTTCAGATCTTCGGGGATCGGCATGGCAACGTTGTTCATCTTTTCGAGCGCGATTGCTCGCTCCAGCGCCGCCATCAGAAGGTGATCGAGGAGGCGCCCGCTCCGGGCATGACGCCGGAAATGCGCCTTGCGATGGGCGAGGCGGCCGTGCGCGCGGCGCGTGCCATCTCCTATCGCGGTGCCGGCACCGTGGAGTTCATTGCGGATGTGTCAAACGGCCTCTGGCCGGATCGTTTCTATTTCATGGAGATGAATACCCGCCTTCAGGTCGAGCATGCCGTCACTGAGGCAATCACTGGGGTTGATCTGGTCGAGTGGCAATTGCGCGTAGCCGCCGGCGAGCCCCTGCCGAAGAAGCAGTCGGAGCTCGAAATCTACGGCTGGGCCTTCGAGGCGCGAATCTATGCCGAGGATGCGGCCAAAGGTTTCCTGCCCGCGACCGGTACGATCAGGCATCTAGACTTTCCTGACGTTACGGCGCGGATCGATGCCGGGATCCGTCCCGGCGACACGGTCTCCGCCCACTACGATCCTCTGATCGCGAAGATGGTCGTGCACGGGCCCAGTCGGAGTGTCGCGCTGTTGCGACTGACCAGGGCCTTGCAGAGCTCGCATATCGTCGGCGTCACCACCAATCTCGATTTTCTCGCCAGACTGAGCGCGCAGGAAGAATTTTCCGCTGGCCACCCGGATACCGGGCTGATCGATCGCAATCTGCAATCGCTGACCGCCATCGAGCCGCCAGTCGACACCGTCGTTGCCCTTGCCGCCGTCCTGTCGTTGGGCGCGCTTACGCAACTATCGGATGGCGATCCATGGCTGACGCTGGGGCACTGGCAGCTCTGGAGCGAAATGCAGCGTATCGTCGTGCTAACCTACGAAGGAGGGCATTCAACGCTGCGAGTTGCCGCCAAGGGCTTCGATTTCTTTGCCGTGCATGATGGCCGACGAGTCATTCCAGTGAAGATCGTCAGCCGGCAGGATGACGGCTGCAGGGCGGAGGTCGATGGCCGGCAGGTGCAGGTCAAGGCGAGCGTGGCGGCGCATCACTTGGTTGTCAGCGTGGACCACAGAACGCATGTGTTCCACCTTGGCAACCCGCTCGATTTCAGTGCGGTTGATGTGGCTGACGGCAACAGGTTGATCGCGCCGATGCCGGGCTTTGTGAAGATCGTGCGCACGAGTTCGGGGGCGGAAGTCTCCAAGGGCGATGCGCTTGTCGTCATGGAAGCGATGAAGATGGAACTGACGCTCGTTGCGGCCCGCGATGGGACGGTGGAAGCCGTCGAGGTAAGTGAAGGACAGCAGGTTGATGAAGGCGCGGTGCTTCTGACGCTGCGGGTAGAGGAGACGTGATTGTGCAGCCCGGAGAATCGTCACTGCTGCCGCGGGATGTCTCGATCGTTGAGATGGCTCCGCGTGATGGCCTTCAGAACGAGAAGGATCTGATCCCGACGGCGACGAAGATCGCTCTGATCGACATGATCTCCGAATGTGGTTTCGAGCGAATCGAGGCGACAAGCTTTGTCAGCCCGAAGTGGGTGCCGCAGCTTGCCGACGCCGCCGAGGTGATGGCAGGTATCAAGCGCAGGCCGGGGGTCCGCTATGCCGTCCTGACACCGAATATGAAAGGGTTCGAGGCCGCGATGGCGGCGGGCGCGGACGAAGTCGCGATCTTCGCTTCCGCCTCGGAGAGCTTCTCGCAGCAGAATATCAACTGCTCCATCGCCGAGAGCATTGAACGATTCAAGCCGGTTGCAGACGCAAGCCATGCACGCGGTGTCCCCATGCGCGGCTATGTCAGCTGCGTGGTCGAATGCCCGTATGAGGGGGCCGTCTCGCCGGATGCGGCGGCGCGGGTCGTCGAGAGCCTGCATGCATTGGGCTGCTACGAGATCAGCCTCGGCGATACGATCGGCCGAGGACGTCCGGAGGAGGTCGATCAGATGCTGGTGACGGTCCTTTCCTATGCACCGGCGACGATGCTTGCCGGTCATTTCCATGACACCGACGGCTGGGCTCTCGACAATATCGAGGTTTCGTTGAAGCACGGGCTGCGGGTTTTCGATGCGTCAGTCGGCGGATTGGGCGGCTGTCCCTATGCCCCCGGCGCGAAGGGGAACGTTGATACCTTGGCTGTCGCGCAGTTCCTTGCCCGCAAGGGCTACCGGACCGGACTCTCGGCAGAGAAGCTGGAACAGGCTGCCCATTTTGCACAGAGCCTGAGGAGCGCAGGATAATGCCGGAAACGCTGATGATCTCGATCGACGAGCGCGGTGTTGCGCGGCTTACGCTTGCCCGCGACGACAAGCACAATGCCATGTCGGCGGAGATGATCGACGAGTTGACCGAAGCCGCAAGCGTGCTTGGGTCGGATAAGAGGGTACGCGCCGTCGTGCTTGCCGGCGCAGGGAAGAGCTTCTGTGCCGGCGGCGACCTGGAGTGGATGAGAGCCCAGTTCAAGGCGAGCCGGGCGAAGAGAATCGCCGAGGCGCGACGGCTGGCGATGATGTTCAAGGCGTTGAACGAAATGCCGAAGCCGCTCATCGGTTGCGTCCACGGAAGCGCCTTCGGCGGCGGTATCGGGTTGATTAGCGTCTGCGACACCGTGATTGCCTCGGAGGCCGCGCGTTTCGGCCTGACGGAAGTCCGGCTCGGCCTGATCCCGGCAACGATCAGCCCTTATGTCGTAGCGCGGATCGGCGCCTCTGCTGCGCGTTCTCTTTTCGTCTCCGGCCGAACGTTTGATGCTGCCTATGCCAAGTCGATCGGTCTTGTCGCTTCCGTTGTGGCGCCCGCGTATCTCGATCGCGCCGTCGACCAGGAGACGGACGAATTCATCGCGGCTTCGCCGCAGGCTGCAGCGCGCGCCAAGGCTCTCGCGCGTTCTCTCGCCGCGCCCATCACGGACGAGATCATCGACAGCGTGATTTCTCAACTCGCTGACAGCTGGGAGACGGACGAGGCACAGGCCGGTATTGCCGCTTTCTTCGAAAAGCGCCGGCCGAATTCATAGCGGGCAGCTTCGACTGCAGCGGAACAACTTGGCGTCAAATTGAAAGTCGCGAATGGGATCCAATGGCGGAGAGGGTGGGATTTTGAACCCACAATGCCGCCCGCCAAAACGGCATCAATGTCTCACCGAAGCCGCTGCCTTGAGTGTATTCTATTACTCGGAGACTTTCAAAAACAGGGCGACCAGCCGATCGTTGATATAGTAATTGTTTCTGCCGCTTTGATGTTTGCTAACAAAACCTGCGTCCGCCAACGTATCAAGGTAGCGAGCAGCAGTCTGTCGAGTGACATTTAACTCTTGCTGCACATAGTCGATCCGCGTGTAAGGATGCCTGAATAGGTTATTCAAAAGGTCCTGCGAATATAGCTTCGGGAACTCTTCCCGAAGTCTTCGCTTGGTTGTCGATATCTGCTCGCGAATGTTTTCGATGAGATCGAGAGTCGTCTTTGCTGTCTCATCAACAGCTTTAAGCATGTAAACCAGCCAACCTTCCCACTCGGCGGTGTCGCGCACATGTTGAAGCAGCCGATAATACTCGCCCTTCGAGTTATTGATTGCCCGGCTAAGATAGAGAATAGGGGTTTCGAGCAGATTGGCGCGTGTCAGATAGAGCACATTCAAAATACGCCCTATGCGGCCGTTTCCATCCGGGAACGGATGTATGCTCTCAAATTGGTGATGCACCAGCGCCATCTTGATGAGCGGGTCAAGCGGTGACAACTGATCGTCATTGATGAACCGCTCTAAGGCATCCATAGCGAAAGCAATCTCTCGCTGATCTTGTGGCGGGATATAGACAATCTCGCCAGTCCGATCGTTCCTCAGCGCAGTGCCTGGAGTTTGCCTGAAACCATCGTCCCGCTGCTTGAGGAGACGGAACATGCCGACGATAGTTGAATTGGGCAGCAGACCCTCAAACTGGGTGAGTTTATCGAAGCCATACTTAAGCGCATCGCGATATAGGGAGACCTCTTTTGCTGCTGGAGACTCTGGACCTTCCGGAAATAGCTCCGCTTGAAAGAGTTCATCCTGCGTCGTGACGATATTTTCGATTTCTGAGCTGGCCTTCGCTTCTTGTAGTGCCAGGGTATCGATCAGGATACCTTGGTTCGGTATCGCAGCCGCTCGCCCTTTCAGCTCAGCGAGCGATCTGTTCGCGGAGGCGAGTGCTTTCAATACCTCAATGGTCTCCAAGTCGGAGAGTTTAGAAAGATCTGGCAAGGAGTAGGTCGGCTTTAACATGTGCGACTCAATGAGTTAAAAAAAACGCATTTTCTTAACACGTCTGAGCCTCATGTTAAACTAGCGAACATTCGCTTACATGCGGCCAGACATCGCCAGCCGGTAGATCCTGAATATTGGGATGCGCGGCAAATACTTGGTCGTGCAGAGAATGTGGCCCTAGCCAATTTGGGCGACGAGATCCAAGCTTGACGAAAACCAGAGGCTGCGGGAAAACCTTGGAGCGCAAGGGATCCAGTGGCGGAGAGGGTGGGATTTGAACCCACGATACCCTTGCAGGTATGCCGCATTTCGAGTGCGGTGCATTCGACCACTCTGCCACCTCTCCGCGGTCTGGTCGGCGCTTGTTCGGCGCGGGCGTTCTCATAACGAGAGAATGACAAGCTGGCAAGACGAAATCTCGAAGCTTTTCATCCTTTTGCCTTGACAGTTTTTTGGGGCTCGCGTATCTCGGCTCCGCAATAGGTGTGGAGAAGTCTGCGCCTGCCTGTCTCGCGCTTGCGCGGGCAGATCACCGGCAGTGAGAGTTCTGGGCTGAAGCTCCTGAAATCCCTGCTTAACCTCGACTGATAAAAAGACGGCCACCTGCTGTTTGGCGGGCACGAGCCGGAACGAACATGAAAGGATAAAAAATGTTCGCAGTCATCAAGACCGGCGGTAAGCAGTACCGTGTGGCAGCAAACGACGTGCTGACCATCGAGAAGCTTGAAGCAACCGCTGGCGACGCAATTGAATTCACCGAAGTCCTCGTAATCGGCGAAGGCGCCGACGCTGCGATTGGTGCTCCCTTCGTCAAGGGCGCTTCCGTCAAGGCCGAAGTGGTCGAGCACAACCGCGGCAAGAAGGTCATCGCCTTCAAGAAGCGCCGTCGTCAGAACTCGAAGCGTACGCGCGGCCATCGCCAGCATCACACCGTTGTCCGTATCACGGACATCGTGGCTGCTAAGTAAGATCACGGGACTTTAAGGTTTAAAGGAGAACTCCAATGGCACACAAAAAAGCTGGCGGTTCATCGCGCAACGGTCGTGATTCCGAATCCAAGCGCCTTGGCGTGAAGAAGTTCGGCGGCGAAACCGTCATCGCAGGCAACATTATCGTGCGTCAGCGCGGTACGCAGTGGCATCCGGGTTCCAACGTCGGCCTCGGCAAGGATCACACGATCTTTGCTCTTACCGCCGGCAATGTGAACTACCGAACGAAGGCCAACGGTCGCGTATACGTGTCTGTAATGCCGAAAGCGGAAGCAGCGGAATAAGCCGGTAGCGCTCTAAAACAGCCGGCGTCTCATCGACCCGGCTGAGCGTAACAGGTTCAGTCCAGAAAACAGGGGAGATGGGGCGCCATCTCCCCTTTTTTCTTGTCCAACGAAGGAGGACTGAACATGCAAGGCGAATTGTTGAGGGAAGGCCAATCGCGGTCTCCCCGGGAAGACCAGCGGTCTCCCCGGGAAGACCAGCGGTCTCCCAAGGAACGGCTGAGGCCAGAGCGGTTAAGGACCGATTGCCCTGTCTTGTTATCGGAACGGCTCGTCATGCGCGCGCCCCACGAAGAAGACATCGACGCCCTTGCCCATCTTGCCAACAACGCCAAAGTCGCCACCATGGTGTCGCGCATGCCGCACCCGTACACGGCCAATGATGCTGCCGACTTCGTGCGTCGCACGAAAAACGGCGAGATTGGCAAGTGCGTCTATGCGATCACCAAGGCGGAGAACGGCGCATTTGTGGGGTGCTGCGGGGTCGAACCGCATCTCGATGGGCGGACCGTCGAGATCGGTTACTGGCTCGGAGAACCTTATTGGAATCAAGGCTTTATGACAGAGGCATGCCATGCTTTGGTCGATATGGTCTTCCGCACACGGCAGGATGTCGACCAGATCGATGCCCGTTGCCGGGTGATGAACGTCGCTTCGCGGCGGGTCATCCAGAAGTGCGGGTTCCAGTTCCAGGGATCGGGGCTGGCGGCATCGCTGGCGCTCGGCAGCAACGTGCCGGTCGAGTGGTACAGGCTCGACCGCAAGACCTGGATGTCGCTGAGAAGCTGGGGGAGCGTCTTATGAACGCGATCAGTCTTCAAAGACCCAGGAGCCAGTCGATAACGCCCGGGCCGTTACCGGTCATCACGACGGACCGGCTGGTGCTGCGCCCGCACAGGCTGAGTGATGCGGATGCGATCGCGGACACGTTGTCCGACTTCGCCGTCACCCGGATGCTCGCTCGTGTTCCTGCACCTTACGACAGGCAGGATGCGCTCGACTGGCTGGTGCCGGTGACGGCGGGTGGCATGCCCGATTGGCAGTTTGCCATCACGGCCGGCGACGACGCCCATATCGGCGTCGTCGCGATCGAGCTTCGCCATGGCCTTTGGCACCTCGGTTACTGGCTGAACCGCTTCTACTGGCGGCGCGGCTACATGAGCGAGGCGGTCTCGGCCGTGCTGGAGCGCTTTTCGCGCCGTATGCCGGAGACGACGGTTCATTCCGGCGTCTTCGCGGACAATCCGGCGTCGTTGAAGTTGCAGGAAAAGCTCGGCTTCCGCATGACCGGTTGCAGCGAAATCTACAGCTACGCGCGCAACACAATGGTCACGCATGTTGAGACCATGCTGAAGCCGGGCGCCCTGCAACAGGCCAGGATCGCTTGAGATGAAAGGAGGCGTCCCGATGTGTCGGGACGCCTCAATCCTTAGCCATCGATCTCGACCCAGACAGGGAAGTGATCGGAGCCGACCGAATTTGTGTCGATCTTCGCGGATTTCAGGCGGCCTGCAAGGCCGCAGCTGACGAAACAGTAGTCGAGATGCATGCGTTTGCCGTGATCCTTGGGATCCATCCAGCTAAAACTTCCGGGCGTATAGGCCTTCAGCGCAGCGAGTGTGTCGATCGGCGTACCGATACGCTGGACACGGCCGTAATAGCCATCGCTGGCACCGGCGAAAATGCAATATTCCGGCGATTCCGGCGTCATGTTGAAGTCGCCCATCACGACGTAATCGTCGGGCAGCGGCGGATCGCTGATGTCGAACTCTGCGCCACCCGTGAGCGACCCGCCCTCGGCAACAAAGGCGTTGATGTGCTCATTCAGATGGGAAAGCTGCCGGCTGCGCTCGTCGATGGAGACATGATCGAGATGCACCGAATAGACGCGCAGCGCGCCGGCGGGTGTCCCGATAACGGCCTCGGTCGCGCCACGCTGAAGATTGATCTTGGAGATCGTTCGGCTGCGCGGCAGAAGCAGCGTTCGGGTCGACAGGATCGGCCAGCGCGAGAGCACCATGTTTCCGAACTGGAAGCGGGTTCCGCGCGGCGGCCAACCGTCCGAAGCCTCTTCGACATGCAGATCACAAGCCGGTCCATAGGCCCAGAAATGGTCAGGAAAAAGCGCTGCGAGGTCCGCAACCATGTCGGCATAATCGTTGCGAACGAAGCCTCGGGTCACCTCCTGCAGCGCGATGATGTCGCCGCCCTCGAGGCTCGCGGCGATTCGGTCGAGGTCGTAGATGCCATCAAGACCGAAGCCGTACTGTATGTTATAGCTCGCAAACTTCACGATAATCCTTTGACCTCCGATTGAACCGCCTATATCGAAAGCGGCAAGAGGGGCGATGAACTGCCACCGGACAATGGAAGTAAAATGAAATTTCTCGACGAAGCAAAGGTCTATATCAAGTCCGGAGACGGCGGCGCGGGCAGTGTCTCGTTCCGGCGCGAGAAGTTCATCGAGTTCGGCGGCCCCGATGGCGGTGACGGCGGACGCGGCGGCGATGTCTGGGTCGAGGCGGTCAACGGTCTCAATACGCTGATCGATTTCCGCTACCAGCAGCACTTCAAGGCCAAGATCGGCACGCACGGTATGGGTAGAAACCGCACCGGTGCCAACGGCGATGACGTGACACTCAAGGTTCCGGTCGGCACGCAGGTTCTCGAAGAGGACCAGGAAACATTAATTTGCGACCTGACGAGAGAGGGACAACGGTTCCGGATCGCGACTGGCGGCAATGGTGGTTTCGGCAACGCGCATTTCAAGTCGTCGGTCAACCAGGCGCCGGATTGGGCAAATCCGGGGCTTCCCGGCGAAGAAAAGACGGTCTGGCTGCATCTGAAGCTGATTGCCGATGCCGGCCTCGTCGGTTTGCCGAATGCCGGTAAGTCGACCTTTCTAGCGGCTGTAACGCGTGCGCGTCCGAAGATCGCCAACTATCCCTTCACGACGCTTCACCCGAATCTCGGGGTCGCCACCATCGACGGGCAGGAGTTTATTCTCGCTGATATTCCCGGGTTGATCGAAGGCGCGCATGAGGGTGTGGGCATTGGCGATCGCTTCCTCGGACACGTCGAGCGCACGCGCGTGCTGCTGCATCTCGTGTCTGCGCAGGAGGAAAAAGTCGGCAAGGCCTACACGACGGTCAAAACGGAGCTCGAAGCCTATGGCAACGAACTGACCGATAAAGCCGAGATCGTTGCGCTTTCGCAGATCGACGTGTTGGACGACGCGACGCTGAAGAAGAAGACGAAGGAACTTGCCAAGGCCTGCGGCAAGACGCCGTTCCAGATTTCGGCGGCGACAGGCAAGGGTATGACCGAAGTATTGCGTGCCCTGCGCGATATCATCGTCGAGGCGAATGCCGGCGCGGCGGAAAAGCTTGCCAAGGCACCAAAGCTTCGCCACCGCGACATGGTCTCGGATGATGAAGGCGAGGTCAATGACGACGCGTAAGTCGCTCCAGCGCTATCGCCGCGTCGTCATCAAGATCGGCTCGGCTCTTCTCGTCGATCGCAAGACGGGTCTGAAGAAGACATGGCTGGACGCAATGTGCCGCGATATTGCGGCGCTGAAGGCCAAGGGCGTTGACATCCTCGTCGTTTCGTCGGGAGCGATCGCGCTCGGTCGGTCGGTCCTCGACCTGCCTTCGGGCGCTTTGAAGCTGGAGGAAAGCCAGGCGTCGGCAGCCGTCGGCCAGATCGCCTTGGCGCGTGCCTGGTCAGAGAGCCTTTCGCGGGACGAGATCGTTGCCGGCCAAATTCTCCTGACGCTCGGCGACACCGAGGAGCGCCGCCGTTATCTCAACGCGCGCGCCACTATCAATCAGCTTCTGAAAATCGGCGCCGTGCCGATCATCAACGAGAACGACACGGTTGCCACCAGCGAAATTCGCTACGGCGACAACGACCGCTTGGCTGCGCGTGTCGCGACGATGACCGGCGCCGATCTGCTCATTCTGCTATCCGACATCGATGGGCTCTATACGGCGCCACCACACCTCGATCCGCAGGCGGAGTTTCTCGCCACGATCGCTGAGATCACACCTGAAATCGAGGCCATGGCTGGGGGTGCTGCGTCCGAGCTGTCGCGTGGCGGCATGCGTACCAAGATCGATGCCGGCAAGATCGCGACGACGGCCGGCTGCGCAATGATCATTGCCTCCGGCAAGACGGACAGCCCGCTCTCGGCAATCGAGAAGGGCGCGCGCTCCTCGTGGTTTGCCCCTTCAAGGACTCCCGTCACGGCACGCAAGACCTGGATTGCGGGCCAGTTGCAGCCTGCCGGCGAACTTCACGTCGACGAGGGCGCCGTCGCTGCGCTCGGGGCAGGCAAGAGCTTGCTTCCTGCGGGCGTACGCAAGGTTATCGGGCTTTTCAGCCGCGGCGATACGGTGGCGATTATCGGCCCCCATGGCCGCGAGATCGCGCGCGGTCTTGCCGGCTACGATGCCGAGGAAGCGCGGCGGATCACTGGCCGCAAGTCGACGGAGATCGAGGCAATCCTCGGTTACGCAGGACGCGCGGCCATGATCCATCGCGACGACATGGTGATGACGTCGCAGGTCAGTTCAAAATCGGAAAGGCAGAAGAAGGACACAAGCTATGCTTGATACTGTTGCGCAGAGCCCTGACATTGACGCGCTGATGAACGACATCGGCCGCAAGGCCAAGGCTGCGGCGCGACCGTTGGGCTTCGCAACCACCGAGGCGAAGAACAGGGCGCTGAATGCCATGGCAGATGCGATTCTCGCCCACAAGGATCACATCCTCGCTGAAAACGCCAAGGATCTAAAGGATGTCGCCGGCACGGATATGCTTGAGTCCTTCGTCGACCGCTTGACTCTGACCGAGAAGCGCATTGTCGAGATGGCTGAAGGCATCCGCGCGATCGCCGCTCTCAAGGACCCGGTCGGTGAGGTGATCGCGGCCTGGGAACGGCCGAATGGTTTGAAGATCGAGCGCGTCCGCACGCCGCTCGGCGTCATCGGGGTGATTTTCGAGAGCCGCCCGAATGTGACGGCGGATGCTGGAGCGCTGTGCCTGAAAGCTGGCAATGCGGTCATTTTGCGCTGCGGTTCGGACTCTCGGCGTTCGTCGCAGGCAATCCAAGC
This sequence comes from Rhizobium sp. 3T7, assembly GCF_020166565.1. NCBI lineage: Bacteria > Pseudomonadati > Pseudomonadota > Alphaproteobacteria > Hyphomicrobiales > Rhizobiaceae > Rhizobium > Rhizobium sp. 3T7. Next base: position 255,007 of record NZ_JAIQXS010000006.1, on the reverse strand, counting down.
TTGCCTCGCGCAGGGTCTGAAGGCGGCCGGACTTCCGGAGCACGCTATTCAGCTCGTGCCGGTGACCGATCGCGCTGCCGTTGGCGCGATGCTGCGCGGACTGGATGGTGCAATCGACGTTATCGTTCCGCGTGGTGGCAAGAGCCTCGTTGCGCGCGTTCAGAACGAGGCGAGGGTGCCCGTCTTCGCTCACCTCGAAGGGCTTTGCCATATCTATGTGGATGCCTCGGCCAATCTCGGCATGGCCAAGGAGATCGTCGTCAACGCAAAAATGCGGCGCACGGGTATTTGCGGTGCAGTGGAGACTATTCTCGTCGACAGCGCTGTGGCCAGCACGCATCTTCGCCCGCTGCTGGACGCTCTTACAGGAGCCGGTTGCGAGATCCGCGGTTCGGCAGCCGTCGTTCAGGCAATGCCTGGCGTGAAGGCAGCAAGCGAGGAGGATTGGTCGACGGAATATCTGGATGCCATCGTTTCGGTTGCCGTCGTTGAGGGCATTTCCGGGGCGATCCAGCACATCCAGACCTATTCCTCCAACCACACCGAGGCTGTGATTGCCGACGATCCCGATGTGGTCGAGCGATTCTTCACCGAGGTCGATTCGGCGATCCTGCTGCACAATGCATCGACCCAGTTTGCCGATGGCGGCGAGTTCGGGATGGGTGCCGAGATCGGCATCGCGACCGGCAAGATGCACGCCCGCGGCCCCGTCGGCGTCGAGCAGTTGACATCCTTCAAGTATCGGGTGCACGGCACCGGACAGACCCGGCCCTGACGTGATCAACGACGAAGTCGACCGACGTTATCTTCGCATGCCGCATACGGAGCGCGGCATGGTCGTCGGTCTTTTCGGTGGTTCCTTCAATCCGCCGCATGACGGACATGCGCTGGTTGCCGAAATCGCGATCAAGCGGCTTGGCCTCGATCAATTGTGGTGGATTGTTACCCCCGGCAATCCGCTCAAGGATCGGCGCCATCTCTTGCCGCTTGCCGAGCGCATCGCGCTGAGCGAGCGGCTTGCCCGCCATCCCTTAATCAAGGTCACGGCTTTCGAGCGCGATTTCGCGACGAGCTTTACGGCAAACACGTTGGCTCGCGTCAAGGCGCGCAATCCGCATGTCCATTTTATCTGGATCATGGGGGCGGATAGCCTGAAGACTTTCCATCAGTGGCAACACTGGCAGGACATCGTCAACACATTTCCGATTGCAGTTATCGACCGCCCAGGCTCCACCCTGTCGCTTTTGTCATCGAAGATGGCAAGGACGTTTGATTTCGCTCGCATCGACGAGGACGATTCGCGCGCGCTCTGGAAGCGGCGGGCACCAGCCTGGACCTTCATACACGGTCCGCGCTCCGGCCTAAGCTCGACTGCCATCCGCGCCACGAACGGCGCTCGGAAGTAGTGCGATTTTTCCGGAGCTTGACAAATGAAAAGCCCGACGGGGGAGGAGATCCGTCGGGCTTCGTAAACTTGATCGACAACTGGGAGGAGGAGTGCTGCCGATCCATATCCAACGGCTTTGGGAGGAGGAGATCGCCGTTCGATGAGTGTGTTGTACCATAGTAGCCGGATTTTTGAACCGGTTCCATTGCATTGCAGCAATGCATTGAGAGCATGGCTATGCGAGGCGACCGGTTTCTTCCTGCCTAATTATTTCGCACTTCCGGGGATTTCTGTTGAGATCCCAAACCCTTGGGGAATCTTCCCCTAAAATCATAGGGTCATTTTTGCAAATTTGGAAGCCGAAGGCGTTTAGACATGCAGTTCACGAATGTGTGAAGTCTGAAGTTGACGAGTGATCCGAAGGGTTATGCTTGGTTGAAATATAGCGCTAGGCACGGCGCTGGCGACGTTATATTTCTACGAATATTGCGAAACTCGGGGAGATATCATGCACAGTCGCCGCCAATGGATCAAATTCGCTGCCGCCGCCTTTTCGGCCGCTTTTCTGGGCATTGCCGCAACACCTGCCGCGGCTGCGGAGAAGGTCACCGTCTTCGCGGCGGCCAGCCTAAAGAACGCGCTCGACGCAGCGAACGCTGCTTGGGCCAAGGAGGGCGGCAAGGAGACTGTTGCCTCGTACGCCGCGAGCTCGGCGCTTGCGAAACAGATCGAAGGCGGCGCACCGGCGGACATCTTCATCTCCGCCGACCTGGACTGGATGGACTATCTTGCGAAGAAGAATCTGATCAAGTCCGACAGCCGGTCCAATCTGTTGGGTAACAAGATCGTGCTTGTCGCAGCTAAGGATGACGCCAAACCGGTCGAGATCACGAAGGGCTTTGACCTTGCGACTTTGCTCGGTGATGGCAAGCTCGCCATGGGTGAGGTGAAGTCGGTTCCGGCTGGCAAGTACGGCAAGGCTGCGCTTGAAGCGCTTGGCGTGTGGCCCTCGGTTGAAGCCAAGGTCGCCGGCGCTGAAAGCGTTCGTGCCGCGCTTGCGTTGGTATCGCGCGGCGAGGCTCCCTATGGCATCGTCTATCAGACCGATGCCTCCGCGGACGCGGGCGTTGCCGTCGTCGGCACCTTCCCGGCGGATTCACATCCTCCGATCATTTATCCGATCGCCATTCTCTCCGAGAGCAAGAATCCGGATGCCGCGGCCTACGTGGAATTCCTGAAGTCGGAGAAAGCCGCTCATTTCTTTGCCGAGCAGGGCTTCACCATCTTGAAATAATTGCGATTTTTCGCATGAAGACGTAGCCTGAGAGGGCCTGTTCGAACGGGCCTTCTATTTTTGGAGAGACTGGCTTGGACGCACTCGGCCTGAGCAATGATGAATGGACGGCAATCTTGCTCAGCCTGCGCGTGTCAGTTGTCGCGATGCTGGCAAGTTTGCCATTCGGCATCGCGGTTGCCCTCCTGCTGGCGCGGGGGCGGTTTTGGGGTAAGTCGGTTCTCAATGGCGTTGTTCATCTGCCGCTGATCCTGCCGCCTGTGGTCACGGGATTCATCTTGCTGATCCTCTTCGGTCGACGTGGGCCGATTGGTAGCTTCCTCGATCAGTATTTTGGCATTGTCTTTTCGTTTCGCTGGACAGGTGCGGCACTTGCCTGCGCGGTCATGGCCTTTCCCTTGATGGTGCGCAGCATCCGGCTTTCGATCGAAGCGGTCGATCGAAAACTGGAAGAGGCGGCCGGCACGCTGGGAGCCAGTCCGCTCTGGGTTTTCCTGACGATCACGCTACCCTTGACGCTGCCCGGGATCATTGCCGGCATGATCCTTTCCTTTGCCAAAGCGATGGGGGAGTTCGGGGCAACGATCACGTTTGTCTCCAACATTCCCGGGGAGACGCAGACGCTTTCGTCCGCGATCTACTCCTTCACGCAGGTCCCGGGCGGCGATGCCGGTGCCCTCCGGCTGACACTCGTCGCTGTCGTCATTTCGATGGTCGCTTTGCTTGCCTCGGAATTCCTCTCGCGCATCGCCGGCAGGAGGATTGACCCGGAATGACGCTCGTCGTGAAAGCAAAGCAGCGGCTCGGTGCTTTTGCCCTTGATGCCGGCTTCACCTCCGAGCGCGGGATCACGGCCCTTTTCGGTCGTTCGGGCTCCGGCAAGACGTCGCTGATCCGTGTCATTGCCGGCTTGTCGCGGCCCGACCAGGGGCAAGTAATTCTGGACGGCGACGTCATGACCGATACCGACCGGCGGATCTTTGTCGCCAAGCATCGCCGAAGATTCGGCTATGTCTTCCAGGAGGCGCGGTTGTTTCCGCACCTCAGTGTCCGTCATAATCTTCTATATGGTGGGTGGTTTTCCAAAGCGGCCGGTCCGGCGCAGAACCTGGATCGAATTGTCGCGCTGCTCGGCATGGAAAACCTGCTCGAGCGCCGACCGGAAAAGCTCTCTGGTGGCGAGAAGCAACGCGTGGCAATTGGCCGGGCCCTGCTCTCGGCTCCCCGCCTCTTGTTGATGGACGAACCCCTAGCGGCGTTGGATGATGCCCGAAAATCGGAAGTCATGCCCTACCTCGAGCGGTTGCGCGACGAGATGGATATTCCGATCGTCTATGTCAGCCACTCGATCGCCGAGGTGGCGCGCCTCGCCAATCAGGTCGTGGTCATGCGGGATGGCAAGGTGGAGGCGGTCGGCTCAGCCGTGGATGTGCTGAACCACCCGCCTGCCTCGTTCGAGCGGCGTGATGCGGGTGCACTCCTCGAGGGAAAGGTCGAAAGCGTCGATGCGCTGCATCGCATTGCGACGATTACGCTGAAATCAACGCAGCTTCATGTCCCGGGCGCGGCGCTCACACCCGGGAAGGCGGTTCGGGTCCGGATCCCCTCTCGTGACGTTATACTCGCAATGAGAAGGCCCGAGGCGCTGAGCGCGCTGAACGTGCTTGAAGGCACTGTTCGGGACATGACGCAGGCCGATGACGCCACGATCGATGTGCTCGTCGATTGCGGGGGGGATATCATTCTCTCGCGGATCACGAGTTTTTCGGCAGAGCGGCTGGGCGTGCGCATTGGGGCGTTTGTCTTTGCCGTCATAAAAACCGTCGCGCTCGAACAGTGATCAACGACCGGTTTGTGGCGATCGGTTGGCCTCCAGCCAGGCCAGATCCTCCGCAAGGGTGAACTTCACCATCCGCTCCATCTTTCGGAAGCGGGCAAGGAGTTCATCACCGAACGGCGTGAGCGTTGCACCCCCGCCCTTCTGGCCACCGCGCTGGGATTCGACCACGGGGTCCCGGAACATCCGGTTCATGTCGCTGACAAGCAACCAGGCACGACGATAGGACATGTCCATCGCTCTGCCTGCGGCGGAAATCGATCCGGTTTCCCTGATATGTTCGAGCAGTTCCATCTTGCCGCGCCCGAGCCGGTCCTCATGAGGAAAGCTGATACGGAGGATAGGAATGAGCGTGTCTTCGGCAGGGCTTTTCATCGGACGGATCTTTGCGGTCGGAACGGAACTTACTTTACGTGTGGTGATAGGGACTGTACACAGCGGCCACATGCGCACCTCCTCCGTTCAACAATGGTTTGTGATCAAGACGGACATTCACGCTTTGTGATTGCAAGCATCTTGAAACGTTAATGGTTTGGTGCCTATCTTAACTGTGATTTGGTCACCAAATCAGTGATGTGCATGTTTTGTCATTCCGAGAAAGGGAAAGCACTGACAACAGTACACGCCAAGGGAAAAACGCTTACCGTTGTCCCGAAGAGCCCGGAACGTGGCGCCGATGCTGCCGCCCGCGCCCTGCACGCCGTCCTCACAAGCCTTGAGGACTCTAAGGCTGAAGATATTGTCACCATCGACATCGCTGGAAAATCGGCACTGGGAGACTTCATGGTCGTCGTCTCCGGGCGCTCGAACAGGCATGTTATGGCGATCTCTGACCACCTGCTGACTGATCTCAAAGACGAGGGCCTTGGAAGCGCCCGTGTCGAAGGTCAGGAAGGCGGCGATTGGATCCTGATCGACACCGGCGATGTCATCGTCCATGTCTTCCGTCCTGAAATACGCGAGTTCTATAACATCGAAAAGATGTGGGCCGCGCCCGATATGGACGAAGAAACGGTACACTAACAGGCTGTCTGGACGCTGTGTCCGGCGCCTGATAGACGGCATTTCGTTGGCCGGATGATCGAACCCAGCCGGCGGCATGTCTGTGCCGCCCTATGCCGAACTGCGGGAGCGGATGATGCGTGTTGGTCTTTTTGCGGTGGGGCGGCTGAAGTCCGGCCCGGAGAAGGATCTTGCGGCCCGTTATTTCGATCGTTTTGCCAAGTCCGGCCCTGCGATCGGCCTCGAATTCTCCCGCGTGGCTGAAGTTGCTGAAAGTCGCGCCTCGAACGCTGACACTCGCAAGCGTGAGGAAGCGGCGATGCTGCAGAAGTCGCTGGCGGATGGGAGTGTTCTGATTTTGTTGGACGAGCGAGGCAGGGCGCTGGACAGCGAAGGGTTTGCCAATCTCCTTGGAAACTATCGCGACCAGGGCAAGCGCGACCTGATGATTGCCATCGGCGGCGCCGACGGTCTCGATCCGTCATTATACGACCTTGCCGATGCCACCCTCTGTCTCGGCAAGATGACGTGGCCGCATCAGTTGGTTCGTACGCTGATCGCCGAACAGCTCTATCGAGCCGTGACGATTCTTTCCGGCCATCCCTATCATCGCGTATGACGGGCTTTGCTGCTCACGCAGGCGTCTCCGTCGTGGAGTGCGCGGACCCCCAATCGATCTGGCAAAGAACGCCAAATCAGCCTAATCTCTGCGCGATTTGAAAGGACTTCGAAGTTCGTATGCCGACACGTGCGTTCAAGCCAAAATTCGTCATTCTGTCGGCCTTGGCTGCAGGCTTGAGCGTATCTGTGCCAGCAGTTGCGAACCGCGTCTTCGCCGTTAGCGCCTTTGCCCAGGATGCGCCGGAGTCGATGCCGCCGGCCGAGACGCCTGCCGCCACAACTGGTACGGCCACCCAGGAGCGGCCCGATCCGGCAGCTGATCTGGCGAGGAAGCGGGACGAGACGCGGGCTGAACTCGAAGCCTTGTCTAAAACGATCGATCTTTCATCGGATAAGGTTGCCGAGCTTCAGAAGAGCATCGCGGATCTGGACAAGAACAGCAGCAGCGTTCGTCAGGCGCTGATCGATTCAGCGACGCGGCGCAAGTCGCTCGAGAAGCAGATCCTGGAAAGCGAGAAGAAGCTTGCCGATCTCGGCGTAAAGGAAGACGCGGTTCGCCGATCGCTGCATGAACGGCGTGGTTTGCTGGCCGAGGTACTTGGTGCCTTGCAGCGCATGGGCCGCAATCCGCCGCCGGCCCTTCTCGTCACGCCCGACGATGCACTCGCTTCGGTCCGCAGCGCAATCCTGCTTGGCGCTGTGGTTCCGGGTATCCGAAAGGAGACCGACAAGCTCGCCGCCGATCTTGCCGACCTGTCTTCATTGCAAGCAGCAAGCGCTGCAGAGAAATCAGCCTTCACCGCTACGATGACCAACAGCATCGAGGAAGAGCGACGGATGGATTTGCTTCTCGCTGAGAACGAGAAGTTGAGCCGCAGCAGCGCTGCGGAACTGGATGCGCAGAAGAAGCGCTCGGAAGATCTTGCCAGCAAGGCGACAAGCCTGGAGGGGCTGGTCGCATCCATGGAAACCGAGATCGCATCGGTTCGCGACGCCGCCGCTGCAGCCCGCCAGGCCGAGGAGAACCGCAAGCTTCTCACCGACGAGCAGCGCGCCCAGGCCAAGGTTCTCGCAGAGAGCGGCGTGCCTGATAAAAACCGCATTGCGCCCGCATATCCGTTCGGAGAATTGAAGGCGAAGCTGGAATTGCCTGTGGCAGGCGATGTCCTCCGCCAGTTCGGCGATGCCGACGGAACCGGCCATGAGGCGATGGGAATGACGCTTGCCACCAATCCGGAAACGGTGGTTACCGCTCCCGCAGATGGCCATGTCGTCTATGCGGGTGCATTCCGCAGCTACGGCCAGATGATCATCCTCGACGCAGGCGACGGCTACCATCTTGTCCTCTCTGGAATGGAGACGATCAGCACGCGTCAGGGCAAGTTCGTTTTCGCCGGCGAGCCGCTTGCGGCCATGGGTGCAAAAAGAGTGGCGAGCGCGACTGCATTGGCGCTGGAAACCAACCGTCCAACGCTTTACATTGAATTTCGAAAAGATGGAAAACCGGTCGATTCCCGGCCATGGTGGACCGCTAAAGACACTGGAAAGGCACGCAATGATTCGTAGGGCTTCTCTTGTTCTGGTCGGCGCATTAATGGGTGCGACCGCGATGAGCGTCATCTATTCGGCGGGCGTGCCTGCGGAAGCAGCCGGAGCCTCCACTTACAAGGAGCTTTCCGTTTTTGGTGACGTTTTTGAGCGTGTGCGCGCACAGTATGTGACGCCGCCGGCCGAAGACAAACTCATCGAAAACGCCATCAATGGCATGCTTTCTTCGCTGGATCCGCATTCGAGCTACATGAATGCCAAGGATGCAGCTGACATGCAGACCCAGACGAAGGGCGAATTTGGCGGCCTCGGCATCGAGGTCACCATGGAAGACGAGCTCGTCAAGGTCATTACGCCGATCGACGACACGCCTGCAGCAAAGGCCGGCGTTCTTGCCGGCGATTACATCTCCGAGATCGACGGTCAGTCTGTTCGCGGCCTGAAGCTGGAAGACGCGGTCGAAAAGATGCGCGGTCCGGTCAACACGCCGATCAAGCTGACGCTAATCCGCAAGGGTGCCGACAAGCCGATTCAGCTGACGATTGTCCGCGATGTCGTCGCGGTCCAGGCCGTGAAGTCGCGCGTCGAGGATGATGTCGGCTATCTGCGCGTCATTTCCTTTACCGAAAAGACCTACCCGGATCTCGAGAAGGCGATCGAGAAGATCAAGAAGACGGTCCCGGCTGACAAGCTGAAGGGCTATGTGCTCGACCTGCGTCTGAACCCGGGCGGTCTGCTCGATCAGGCAATCCAGGTTTCGGATGCGTTGTTGCAGCGCGGCGAAGTGGTTTCCACCCGCGGCCGCAATCCGGATGAGACCCGCCGTTTCAACGCTGGTCCGGGTGACCTGACGGATGGCAAGCCGGTGATCGTGCTGATCAACGGCGGTTCGGCATCTGCTTCGGAAATCGTTGCCGGTGCGTTGCAGGATCTGCGTCGTGCGACTGTTCTCGGTACGCGTTCGTTCGGCAAGGGCTCGGTCCAGACGATCATCCCGCTCGGCGAAAACGGCGCGCTGCGACTGACGACAGCTCTCTACTATACGCCGTCGGGCCGCTCCATTCAGGGCACGGGCATCACGCCTGATATCAAGGTCGAGGAGCCGCTGCCGGATGATCTGAAGGGCAAGATGGTCACGGAAGGTGAGTCAAGTCTGCGCGGGCACATCAAGGGTCAGAGCGAGACGGACGAAGGCTCCGGTTCGGTTGCCTACATTCCGCCGGATCCGAAGGATGACGTCCAGCTCAACTACGCGCTTGATCTGCTTCGCGGCAAGAAGACCGACCCGGCCTTCCCGCCCAATCCGGACAAGGCCGTCAGCGCCAAGTAATTGCAATATGAGGCGTCAGGCCGGATGGTATGTCCGGCCTGACGCCTTTTTGCTGTCCTGATCTGAAGCGGAAAAGAAGTTTGAATACCGATCTGCACGCCCCTCTGGGACAGAACCGAAAGGCCAAGCGCCAGCGGCCGGGTATTCTGCGCACGGGGCGTGTCGTCGCCGGGATTTGCCTCGTTCTGATCGGGGCGTCGTCGCTCTATACGGCGTTTCGCGGTGACGGGCTGAAGCGGGAGACGCCGCCGGCGCAAAACCAGACGGCTGCGCCACCTTCTGACACCGTTCAAGTGCCGCCGCAGTTTTCATCTGCTGCCGTTCCCACCGGCATTGTGCCATCCGATCCAAGATCAGGCGCAAATGTGGAGCGGATGGTCACCGGCGACGGATCCGTCGTCACGAAATACTCCCCAAGACAACGCGACGGAAATGGACCGGTATTGGTTGATGCCTCTGAGGTCGGGCAGGATCCACGGATGGCGGCGCTACCGAATGATGCTCTCCTGGAAGACACGCCTTTGGGGCGGCTGCCGATCGTCGGGCCGGACGGACGTCGCCCGATGGACCAGTATGCGCGGCCATGGTCCGGCGCTCATGGAACACGCATCGCGATCGTCGTCAGCGGCCTCGGACTTAGCCAGACGGGCACGCAGCGGGCCATCCAGCAATTGCCTGAGGAGGTGACGTTCGCCTTTGCCGCCAGCGGCAACAGCCTGCAGCGCTGGATGCAGGAAGCGCGCCGCGGCGGCCACGAAATCCTGTTGCAGGTTCCGTTTGAGCCATTTGATTTTCCGGCAAACGATCCCGGTCCAGAGACGCTGCTGACGTCAACGTCGCTTGCGAAGAATATCGAAAACCTGCACAGGGCGATGGGCGAGATCACGAATTATACGGGCATCATGAACTACCAGGGTGGGCGCTTCCTTTCCGACCCCAACGCCATGGAGCCGGTCATGCGCGATATCGGAAAGCGCGGGCTACTGTTTCTCGATGACGGAACGTCAGCCCAGTCCAAGACCGCCGCGATCGCAAAGGGAACGGAAGTTCCCTACGCCTTCGCAGATGTGCAGTTGGACAAGCAGCTTGACGTGAACGCCATCATCCAGAAACTGGACGAACTGGAACGCGTCGCAAAGCGCAACGGCCAGGCGATCGGCGTCGCCGCCGCCTTCGATGAGAGCATTGATGCCATCGCACAATGGACGCAGGAAGCTGCAATGCGAGGTATTGAGATCGTCGGCGTTGCGGCACTAACGAATGATCCAAAAAGACCTTGAATAGAGAGAGCCGATGAGCAAGCTGATCGTCAATGCCGAGGACCTGCCGTATCGCCCCTGCGTCGGCGTCATGATTCTCAACCGCCAAGGCCTCGTATGGGCGGGGCGACGGATTCCGGAAGAAAATTCAGAGTATGACGGATCGCCGCAGCTTTGGCAGATGCCGCAGGGTGGCATCGACAAGGGCGAGGATCCGCTTGAGGCGGCCTACCGCGAGCTTTACGAGGAGACGGGCATTCGCACCGTGACGCTGCTCGCCGAGGCCCAAAATTGGATCAACTACGATTTGCCGCCCCAGCTGATCGGCATCGGATTGAAGGGCAAGTTCCGCGGCCAGACGCAGCGCTGGTTCGCGTTCCGCTTCGAAGGTGACGAGAGCGAGGTCGCGATCAATCCGCCGCCCGGCGGCCATGCGCCGGAATTCGATGCCTGGGATTGGAAGCCGATGGAAAGCCTGCCGGGTCTCATCGTGCCCTTCAAGCGGGCCGTCTATGAGCAGGTGGTCGACGAGTTCAGGCACCTGGTTGGCCTGAGCGCCGCAGAGTAAATGACCGGCGGCCGAGGGCTGTCGGTCATGGCAATCGTTACTCGGCCTCGTTGGCGGAGTCGGCGTTGAGTTGGCCGTACTTCGATTCGCCGATCTTGCCGAGCAGCTCCAGCTGTGTTTCGAGGAAGTCGATGTGACCTTCCTCGTCCGCCAGGAGCTCCTCGAAAAGCTTCATCGAGACATAATCGCCGGCCTCGTGACAGATGTCGCGTGATTTCTTGTAAGCGGTGCGCGCATCGTATTCGCCGGCAAGATCGGCCTCCAGAACTTCTTTGACGTTCTGGCCGATGCGAAGCGGAGCAAGGGTCTGGAGATTGGGATGACCTTCGAGGAAGATGATGCGTGCGACCAAGCGGTCGGCGTGATGCATTTCCTCAATGGATTCCGCCCGTTCCTTCTTGGCGAGTTTGGTGTAACCCCAGTCTTCAAGAAGTCGGTAATGGACCCAATATTGGTTTACGGCGCCGAGTTCGAGAAAGAGGGCCTCGTTAAGCCGCTCGATGACTTTTTTGTCGCCTTTCAATGTCCGCTCTCCTGTTTTCTTCATGGAATGTTCTCAGGCGGGACATGAAATCAAATAACTCGGCTTCCGTCGAGTGGTGACGGGCGTGATATTCCTCGGTTGTCTGGATGATAATGTCGACCACGTTCGGGAAGCAGCCACAGCAGCGGCCCCGTTTTTCCATGGCGTGGTATACCTTTGCAGGCACGATGAGCTGCCAACAATCCTGCTCGAGAAGCTCGTTGATGACTTCCCGGATTTCGTGGTCAGTTATGTAATTGCAGCTGCAGACAAGCACGTCGTCATTCCAAACATGACATTCACTATCGTCTTTTCTGCAAAAGAAGACGGCAGGTGTCAAGAAAAAATCGAGTCATAGGGCAAGCCATTCGTCGCATATTGAAACGATAGAGGCTCGTCAGGTGTGCTGCGATCCAGCAGGTCGCGACCTGTTTGCCAAAATGAGATCGCGGGCTTACGGTTCAGATCCTCTCAAGGCGGCTATCTTGGATATTGCTCCACAGCCAATAATATCATAAATGTAGGTATGTTCCTACATGGAGGCATTCCATGAGCATCACAAGTTTGTCTAGCCGGGGTTGAACCACGACGTCAGTGGGGCAAAGAAGGCTGCCAAAAAAGGACCTGTAGTTATTACAGATCGCGGGAAGCCGTCCCATGTGTTGATGACGTACAGCGAATTCGTCCGCCTGACCGGCAAGCGCCGGACTCTCGTCGATGCGCTTTCAATGCCTGGTTTGTCGACGATCGAATTGGAGCCACTGAGAGCCGAAATTGCACCTCGCGAGGTCGATCTGTCTTGAAGTACCTGCTGGATACAAACGTCGTCTCCGAGCTGCGCAAAGTTGGAGACGGTAAAGCAGATGCCAATGTGACGAAGTGGGTCGGCGCGCAAGATTCCAATGACTTGTTCATTTCCGCGATTACGATCCTGGAAATTGAGCGCGGGACGCAATCGCGAGCTGCCTCATCCTCGTTATCTCAAGTGGTACAGAGCGAACTGCTTGGGTTATCAAGGCGAGGGTACCGTCACAGGGAAAGTCGTTCCTTGCATACCGTTTCAACGAGAGTTTGAAGAGCTTTCACGCGCTCGACCAGCCAAGCAAGTTCCTCATTGCTGATTGTGTATTTCGACGAATATCGCGCTTCCACATAGGCCCGCGACAGCAATTCAAAGGATCGGCGGGAAAACCGGCTGTCACGCGGCCAGGCGGCAATCAGCCGATTGTCGATCCCCTCGGCCTGAGAGCGAAGAACCTTCAGACGATGAGACTTGGGACTGTAGAGCGTGAGCGTCAGCAGGGTACAGTGGTATAGCGCCTCTGTGGCTTGATGAAGCAAGAAAGCCTGTTGTTTTGGAAACGTCTCTCCGAGCGATCCTTGAGCTGCTAGAAAGCCGGCGGCATTCCTTGACCACTCCATGAAGTTGGAATTTGCTTCTCGCTGCCGCTCCTCCGCTGTCAGTGGCTTCGGATGTGCCAGCGGATGGCCGGGCTCCTCGTAGAGGGGAATGCCGTCCCTGGCGATATCGACGAAGAAGGGTCGGCCGCGGGACAGCTGGTCGTTGACATCGGCCAGCGTGTGGATGATCGGCACGACCGGTGTTTCGATGCGATGCGCGACCTGCTCCGTCAACAGCCGCTCCTCGATGCCGTCCCAGAGCTCCTGCTCCTCGGCAAACGACTTGCTGTTGACGACGATCAACAGATCGTAGTCGGAGCGATAACCGCTCAAGTGATCCTCGACCCAGTTACCGCGGCTATAGGATCCATAAAGAATGACTTTCAGGATCCTGCCGGCGTGGCGCTTGGCCGACAGCTTGCTGGCCTGGAAGCGTTCGACCTCGGCAAACAGGATCTCGAGAATGCGCGCCAGTTCGCGCCGCTTCCTGTCCGGCAGATGTTCGATATGATCGGTCAGGGTCAAAGCCGCGTCAAAACCTTCGGTCAGAATCGCATCCATCGTAGCGGTTCCATCATGATTGCACACCAAATCCTTTTACGGGATTTTGTTCATGTGCACAATTCAAGGATGTGCTCATTGTACGATACATTCGTAATGCGCCCCTTGTCCGTATCCAAAGCGCCATCGAGGTGGCGTCGCTCTCGACGGATGTAGGTAATGAGGCCGCTGATCGCGACATCAATGCAACCAGTATCCATTTTCCGCAACTTAAACTAAATTCCCTTAATATCTAGGGGGTTGCGAATCGCATAAAATTCCCGTGTCGGTATGTGCGTGGCCTTCAGGGTGAAGGCATCGCCACGGGGGACTAATGCAGCAGTCACGTGATAGGGCATCACGTACAAAAGCCTCGCGCGCAATCGCGGAGTTGCGCTGTTTTCCGGCGTTGTAAATCTGCTGGGCTTTATCGGCCCGCTGTTCATGCTGGAAACCTACGACCGCGTCACACGCAATGGCGGCCGCTTCAAAAAGACGATGATCGTGGCACTCGCCCTTGGAGGCATCGTGGCAATGTCGGGTTGATTAAGTTCGCTCCGGCCGCCACAGCCAGTACTTCTTTCCCCTGACAATGATGACGACTCGTCGTACCGTTTGTCACCGAGCCTGCCGGCTGGACGCTTGCGGATATTTTGGCGAAGTGCCTGCCGAATTTCTGTGCCGACAATCTCACGGTCTGGTGAGAGACTATGATGCCGCGGGCTGCCAGCATATCCTCGACCATGCGCAGGCTGAGCGGAAACCGAAAATAGAGCCATACGGCATGGGCAATCACCTCCACCAGAAACCAATGACGACAATAGAGAGGATCACGTGCAGATCTGGTCATGCCGCCAGGTCCCATATTTTGATCGATGCTCGGTCAGCGTTACAGTGCCCGCCGGTGAGATCCCGTCCAGATTCTTCCCGGTTAATATCCGTACCGACTTTGTGTCCTCAATGAAAATTGCGACCTTTCGGCATGACTTGAGTTGTTTCTAGTGCTCCGGCATGACTGCTTGAAATCTGCCGTTTCTCCATGACTGCCTTCTCAAGTGAGTTTGCGAGTTTCCTTTGGCGAGGATCCATCGTCGGATTGAGCGCTTCATCCGAACGATCACTAACGCCGAAACGACGGGCTTCCTTCTGCAGGATGCCAAGTGCGGGTGTCATATCCTCGATATGATCGACGACAGTGTGGATCACGCCGCTCTGGCTCTGAAGCTTGCCATATATCTTCACGAGCCGTGCTCCCATGACGATCGGGCGGTACTTCTCGAATACCTTCTTCCAGACAATGGCATTGGCAACGCCCGTCTCGTCTTCCAATGTCATGAAGATGACGCCCTTGGCTGAGCCCGGGCGTTGACGCACCAAAACCAGGCCGGCAATCGTCACCCTTCTTCCGTTCGGGATGGTGAGAAGATCGACATTCCGAACGACCCCGACTTTATGGAATTCCTCTCGCAGGAATGAGACGGGATGGCCCTTCAAGGAGAGCGAAAGGTAGCGGTAGTCCTCGACCACCTGTTCACCAGCCGGCATTTCCGGCAGCCGTGTTTCAGGCTCGACCTGCAGATCGATGTGGCTCACCTGGTCGAACAAAGGGAGCTTTTCGGCAGCACTCTTCGCATCGAGTGCCCGTACGGCCCAGAGTGCCTCCCGTCGCGACAGTCTTATGGAATGAAAGGCATCTGCATCGGCAAGTCGTTCTATATCTGCCTTTTGCAGGCCTGAGCGCAGCCAGAGATCGCGGATCGAAGAATAACCCCTGCCTCTGTTGGCGACGAGCTGCTGCATGCTCACTTCCGAAAGGCCTTTTATCTGCCGAAAGCCAAGCCGAACGGCTCGCTTCGTCTGGATAACTTCCCGCATGGCGGCATGCCGGAAATCAACAGCACGTTTGTTGAATTCGGCCTCTTCCAGCAGACAATCCCAGTTCGATTCATTGATATCGACCGGCCTGATCACAACGCCATGCTCCCGGGCATCCCGGACGAGTTGTGCGGGAGCATAGAAGCCCATCGGCTGTGAGTTCAGCATCGCGGCACAGAAGACGTCGGGATAGTAAGCTTTTACCCAGGAAGAGGCGTAGACGAGCAGAGCGAAAGAGGCGGCGTGGCTTTCCGGGAAACCGTATTCGCCAAAACCTTTGATCTGGTTGAAACATTGCTGGGCAAAATCGCGAGAGTACTTTTTCGCGACCATGCCTTCGATGAACCGCTTTTCGAAATTGCCGATGGTGCCTGTCCGTTTGAAGGTCGCCATGGCGCGCCTCAGCTGATCGGCTTCAGCCGGCTTAAATCCCGCCGCCGTGATTGCGATCTGCATGGCCTGTTCCTGGAAGAGCGGCACGCCGAGCGTTCGCTCCAGGACACTTTTCAACTCCTTGCTCGGATACTCTATTGGGATACCGCGATCCCTGTCTTCTCTTCGTTTCAGGTAGGGGTGGACCATGTCGCCCTGGATGGGGCCTGGCCGAACGATGGCGACTTCGATGACGAGGTCGTAGAATTTTTTGGGCTTCAGGCGCGGCAGCATACTCATTTGCGCCCGGCTCTCGATCTGGAAGACGCCAAGCGTGTCGGCCCGGCATATCATCTCGTAGACGGGCTCTTCGTCCTCATGCGTGTCGTTGCCGAGATCGGCGAGCGTCTTCTTGACGTCGTAATGCAGGAAAAGCAGATCGAATGCCCGCTTCAGCGCGGTCAGCATTCCAAGCGCCAGGATGTCGACCTTCAGGATCTTCAGATTGTCGAGGTCATCCTTGTCCCACTCGACCATGTAGCGTCCGGGCATTGCCGTCTTCATGATCGGAACGACTTCATCCAGCCTGTCCCTGGTGATGACGAAGCCGCCGACATGCTGGGTGAGGTGGCGGGGAAAACCAAGAAGCTCGGAAGCATACTTCAGCACGTTCTTGGTCATGGGATCGAAAATGTCGAGCCCGGCCGCTTTTGCCTCGCGCTCGGACAGCTTCTCTTCCGACCAACCCCAAACCAGGCTGCCGATCGCAGACTGAACATCTTCCGAGAGACCGAAGGCTTTTGAGACCTCGCGTCCTGCGGACCGGGTGCGGTAGGTCGTCACCCCTGCCGTCAGGCCGGCATGTTCCTTGCCATATTTCTCGTAGATATGCTGGATGACCTCTTCGCGCCTCTCGTGCTCGAAATCGACATCGATATCCGGCGGCTCATCGCGGTCCATCGAGAGGAAGCGATCGAAGAGCAGGGTGCTCTTCTCCGGATTGACCTCTGTTATCTCGAGGCAATAGCAGATGACCGAGTTTGCCGCGGAACCACGACCCTGACAAAGAATTTTTTTCTCATGTCGAGCATACTGGATGATCCGGTGGACCGTCAGGAAGTATGGTTCATACTGCTTCTGGCGAACGAGGCTTAGCTCGTATTCGATGTTCTGCTGGACTTTCTCCGGTATGCCGCCGGGAAAGCGTTTTGCCGCGCCTGCCTTGGTAAGGCGCTCCAGGGTTTGATAAGGCGTTTCCCCCTCGTCATTCTCGGGGGGATAGTTGTGTTCCAGTTCATCGAGTGAAAACGAAAGACTGCCAAAGAACTTTCCCGTGTTCGTTACGGCGTGTGGGTAGTCTTTGAAGAGGCGCAGGATTTCGCCGCCATCCTTGAGATAGCGTTCGGCATTCGGCGCCAGAAGAAAGCCGGCTTCGGGAATGGCAACGTGTTCCCGGATCGACGTCACGATATCGGCGAGGGGGCGACGGGTGGTGTCGTGGTAGAGCGGCTGGTTGGTGGCGATCACCGGGATGCGGTTGCGATCGGCCAGCATGGAGATGGTCGCGAACATGCGCTTGTCGCGGCCGTCGTAGGCGGGGGCGAGCGCAATGTGGAATTTTTTCCGGAAGCGTTTTCTGAAGCGCTCCAGACAGGCTTCGAACGCTGCGTGATTGCCATCGTCGGCAATGGACGGATCGGGAATGAGCGCGAGCATCATGTCGTCGCCCCATTCCATCAGATCCGCTTCCGTTAGGATGCATTTTCCCTTCTCGGTTCTTAGATTCCCGGTGCTCAGCAATCGGCAAAGATGCGCCCAGCCTCGGCGATCCTGCGGATAGGCAAGAATATCAGGCGTTCCATCCGAGAAGACCAGGCGGGCGCCCGGTTGAAAACGGATCGGATCGAGGATGACGTCATTCTTTTCATGCTCCTCCAGAAGCCCGGCCTTCATCCGCTCGAATTTCTTTCGGATCGCCTTGGACTGGGCATGCGCCCGGACAACGCCTGCAACCGAATTGCGGTCGGCGATGCCAAGCCCTCCAAGCTTCAGAACCGCAGCGCGGACGACCATTTCCTCGGGCTGGGATGCACCCTCCAGAAACGAGAAATTGGTCTTGGCGCCGATCTCGAAGAAGGCAGGCATCAGGCGATGACTCCATGCATGTACCAGTTCTGCGTTGCGTCACGCTCATAATGGCCATGGCGATAGATCCAGAAGCGGCGTCCCTGATCATCTTCGATACGGAAGTAGTCCCGATCCTCCGCATCTGATCCATCGAGCCACCATTCCATCGCCAGCCGTTCCGGTCCCTCGCTCTTCAGGACGCGATGCTGCATACGCCGCCAGTGAAAACTGGCGGGTGCACCATCGGGAATTTCGATGGCAAAGGCGCCCATCGGTTCCGGCTTGCGAAGCAGCCGCACGGGCCGCTCGTTCCTGGCCGGTGGAGCATGTCCTTCCCTGATCTTCGGGGCGGATAGGTGATCGATTGCGGGTACGGCAATGACGGCTCTTTCGGGTACGTGGCTCTCTCGCAATTGGAAGGTCTGCAGGCAGTCTGCCCCGAAGCGGGCGGAAACCCTATCCACGAAGGCAGCAAGAGACGCATCCTTCTGCTGGCGATACTCGAAATCGCCTTGCTCCGTCACGAAATCTTCGTGACGGAGCACGTTGAGGCGAAGGATTTCAAAACCGTAACCCGCGTCGAAATCGTCGTGGATTGCCTGCAGGCGTTCGGCAAAGAGAGCGGCGATGCGCTTGGGTTCCCTCAGGGGCTGCGCGGTCCCTGCCGAAATGCGGAACACCTTACCGTCGACGCGAAACAAGACCAGTTCGAAGATGCGGCCCCCGACGCCACGGGCTTCCAGCGAGAGCTTCAGGGAGACGGCAATCTGACCGGTGAGCGCGAGGATATCGTCTTCCGCGCCGATCGGTTCGATCAGACGACGTTCGACCGAGAGGCTCGCAACTGGCAGCCGTGGAGATACCGGCTCTTGATCTGTCCCAAGCGCCTGATCGAGCCTCAAAAGCAAGGCTCCTCCGAAGCGGCGGGCAAGTGGGGCGCGTGGTGCGTCTAGTAGGTCGCCCACATATTTGAGCCCCATTTTATTCAGGGCGCCTACGGTTTCTTCTTCAAGGCGCAAAGCCGCGATCGGCAAAGGCGCCAGAACCTGCTCGGCCTTCCCGTGTTCGATGATCCCGCCTTGGCCGAAACGGCTGACCGCCCAGGACAATCCCGGTGATGAAGAGACGGCACCGCGTGCATCAAGGCCCATCTGGAAAAGCCTTGCGAGAATATCCTTGAGAAGTGCCGTCTCGCCGCCGAACAGATGAGCACAGCCCGTGATGTCGAGAAACAGGCCATCCACGCCATCGAGAGCGACAAGCGGAGTATAGCGATCGCACCAATCGGCGATCGCTTCCAGGAAGCGTCGGTTGGCAACTAGGTCGTCCTCGATCACATCGAGCTTGGGATGGATGGCGCGGGCTTCGGCGACGCCCATATGCTTTCTGAGATTGAGAGCTTCTGCAGCCTCATCCAGCGCCGTCAGCCGCATGGTATTGTTGAGGCGACTGGAGCAGACGATCGGTGGTGCGTCAGGACGTCCGTGCGAACGCCAGGAGAGCCCCCATTTCTTTCTTGCGATCCGGTCCGTCGAGAGATGCGGAAAGTGGAGCGCCAGAATGCGCTGCGCGTTCGTCTGGAAGGCGAGGGTCGGCTGATTGGGAGACGGCGAAAAAACGGCGGTCATGAGGGTTCCACTCCAGTAGAAAGGAGAGGGGAGCCGGATTGCGGCTCTTCTCCAGGGTGAGATGAAAAACCGGGTTGCCGATGCTGCCGCCCAGCATCGTACCATCCGGCAAGGCGCGCGCTTGTGCCGGCGCGGGTGTTGCAAGGAAGCGGAAATAAGCGCTACTGGCTTCTTCCTCTCCAGCCTGCCGCAGCAGGAAAAGCGGGCGTTTGGATGCCTTTGCCCGCAAGCTCAAACGACGGCTCTCCGTCAGGCCAAAGGGCTTCGGGTTGCCCCGGACCTCCAGGATCGTCGCAGGAAAGACGCCGCTTTCGACTGCCGCTTCCGCAAGCCAGAGGGCATCCTCAAGCTTGCGCGGACTGGCATAGAAGAACTGGTCCGGCTTCAGGCCGAAATCCCGCAGCCCCACGGCGTAGGGCTCTCCCGCCTCCATCGTGCACACCGTATCGGCGATCCACAGGATCGGTAGCGGCACATTGTGGCTCTCTTCGGCCTGACGTTGCAGCATGGCAGCAAGTGCCAGCACAAAGCCGCTGCCAGCACCGGCTTCCCGCAAGAGATCGGAGCGAATCTCGGTAATCCCGTCGAGCGGCAAGCCGCCATCGATCGCCTCGTCGAGCGCGGGTATTCCGAGGGGAAGACGCAATACATCTTCGTTTTTTCCAGCGGCGGGGCCGCCATTCTCACCCAAGGCCTGGCTTTCCGCTGCAGCCAAGGCCGGCGCGGGCTTTCCTTCGAGCTTTGCAATGGTTTCGCGGAGTGCAAAAAGCCGCTCGCGCGTCACGGCCGGCTGTGCCATGACGTTCTCCAACTTTCAAATGTTCCTGTTATGTTCTTATGGATTCCAGAGGTGGGCGAAAGAGTCAACAGGCATTTGATGTGAATTTATTCCTGCCTTTGATTCCGCTCTCGAAAATCGTGCGTAAAGGTTCTATATGGGCCGCAAAGGAAGGAATATTCATGGCCCGCATAGACCAGAGCGAGAATTGGCGGGATCGCCATGCGCCGACGATCAGCACTTTCGAGTCGTTGGCGATGGAGGCATATAGCCACCTGCCGGAAGAATTCCGCTCACTGACAACCAATCTGACGATCGAGATCGAGGACTTCCCTGACGACGACGTGTTCGAGGACATGGCGCTGGAAACGCCATTCGACCTTCTCGGCCTCTTTGAAGGCCGAGGAATCTCGGAGCGCTTCACGATGGAAACCGGCGAATTGCCGAACCGCATCCGCCTCTACCGGCGGCCGATTCTCGACTACTGGGCCGAGAACGACGAGACGCTGGGTGATATCATCACTCACGTCCTCATCCACGAGATCGGCCACCATTTCGGTCTCAGCGACGACGACATGGAGCGGATCGAGGCGAGCGCCGAAGAGGCGGCCGAACGCTAAGCTCGCGCTTACTGTTCGGACAGTTTCATGTCCGGATGGTAGTCCTTGCCTTCGACTTCCTTGACGATCGCCTGAGCACACATCACTTGGCCGGTCTGGGTGTTGAAGGTCAGCGACGGCGAGCCGTTCAACGACCAGCCCTTGTTGAGGGCGGTGGTCACGCGGTGACAGAAAGCGGCATCATCCTGGCCGGTCAGAAGGCGATATAGCTTCATCTAAAGTCGTCTTTCACTTCGCCGTTTGGCGTTCTGCAATCAGGCGGGCTTTATGAACCAGACTTTCCGCCTGGACAAGATGCAGCCGCTCGATCATCCGACCATTGGCATTGATGATATTCAGGCCTTCGGCAGCAGGGTCGGCAAAGGCGGCGATGATCGCCTCCGCCTCGGCAATTGCCGCTTCGTCCAGGCCGAAATGCCGGTTGGCAGCTTCGATCTGGGCCGGGTGGATCAGCATCTTGCCGTCGAAGCCCATGGCGCGGGCATGCGCGCATTCGGCATCGAAGGCATCGGCATCCTTGAAATCGTTGAAGACGCTGTCGATCGCATCAAGGCCATAGGCACGCACGGCCAGGATCACCTGCATCAGCCAGGGCACGAGATAGGTGCGACCCGGCTGCGGCAGGACACCGGTCTCCTTGCGCAGGTCGTTGAGGCCGACGACGAAACAATCAAGCCTTGAGCCCGGTGTGCGCCCGGCCTCGGCGATCGCCGCCGCGTTCAGAATGCCGCGGGGCGTTTCGATCATCGCCCAGATGCGCAGGCTTTCCGGCGCGTCGGCATCGGCGAGCCGGTCGCTGACGGACATCACATCCTGAGGCTCGTCCACTTTCGGCAGAAGTACGGCATCCGGCTCCAATGCCAAGACCAGCTCCATGTCCGCATTGCCGAAGGTGGAACCAAGTGCATTGATGCGGATGATCCGCTCCTTATTCACAAGGGGAGCCCCGGAAAAAAAAGCCTTCAGATTCTCGCGGGCTTCCGCCTTTCGTTCCGGTGCCACCGAGTCCTCAAGATCGAAGATGACGGCATCGCAATCCAGCGCATGGGTCTTTTCCAGGGCGCGTGCATTAATGGCCGGAACGCTCAGCACCGAACGGCGAAGATTCAAGGAACGAGTCGGAGAATTGCGGGTCATCACAAATGTGTGCCAAGCTTTGTGACAGGTGGCAAGACAACAAAAAGCCATGCTCACCTTGCAGAGAAGGAAAAGAAGGACCACATTCCTTTCCGAAGAAAGGTCTAAAACTCATGCAAAGCATTCGTTCCGTCTTCCTCTTGCTCGCAGGCATCACCGCCTTCGTTGCGCTGGCGCTCGTCACCTTTTCCGTGACGCTCGCAGTCGGCGGTATTCTGACGGTGCTTATGGTTGGCCGCGCGCTCTCGTTGAAGATGAAACCTGCCCCGGTCCGCGCCTCCGCCAAGACCAGGCCTCATGCCGGCGAGAATATGCGCATCTGGAATGACGGCCGCGGCACGATCATCGATCTCTGACCGGTGGATGTTTTTCCAGAAAAATTTCGGCATCGCTGTCGGCTCGACTGATCTTCCCGCGTCTTTGAAAGGCCAGGGCTTCTGCCCGAACCAAATCAAACGATGGAGGACAGTATGGATACCGCAACGGAAACCGGCGTGGCGAAGATGCCACCGGTCAAGAATGGCTTGCTGCCATATATCACGGTCGATGGTGCGTTGAAGGCCGCGGAATTCTACAAGCGTGCTTTTGGCGCCGAGGAGGCGTTTGTCGTTCCTCCGGACGAAAACGGGCGGACGATGCATGTCCACCTCTACATCAACGGAAGTTCGTTGATGCTATGCGATGCCTATCCCGAGCATGGCCATCCCTTCGAGAAGCATCAGGGATTCACCCTTCAGCTTGTTATCGATGATATTGATTTCTGGTGGGATCGTGCCGTTGCCGCTGGCGCGGAGGTGATCTTGCCCGTCCAACTGATGTTCTGGGGTGATCGATATGGCCAGCTTCGCGACCCGTTCGGGGTGCTTTGGGCGATGAATGCGCCAGCGAATGCAAATTGATCTCACGATGACCATGGATGGCTGCGCGTCGAATCCGCGCGCGGCCGCACCCGCGATGTAAATTTTTCTTCATTTCGGTCGAAATCTGGACTAAACGCTGATCAACAAAACTACGTCTGCTGACATTGGAGCCAGGCCATGGACAAATTCGTAAAGCTGACGGGCGTCGCTGCCCCTCTGCCGGTTGTCAATATCGATACCGACATGATCATTCCGAAGGATTACCTGAAGACGATCAAGCGCACGGGTCTTGGCAAGGGTCTTTTCGCCGAAGCCCGTTACAATGAAGACGGCTCTCCGAACCAGGATTTCGTGCTGAACAAGCCGGCCTATCAGAATGCGAAGATCCTCGTTGCCGGCGACAATTTCGGTTGCGGCTCCTCGCGCGAGCATGCGCCGTGGGCGCTTCTCGACTTCGGCATCCGTTGCGTCATCTCGACCAGCTTCGCCGACATCTTCTACAACAACTGTTTCAAGAACGGTATTCTGCCGATCAAGGTCAGCCAGGAAAACCTCGACAAGCTGATGGACGACGCCTCGCGCGGCTCCAACGCGATCCTGACAGTCGACCTGGAAAACCTCGAGATCACCGGTCCGGACGGCGGTTCGATCAAGTTCGATCTCGACGAATTCAAGCGTCACTGCCTGCTGAACGGCCTCGACGACATCGGCCTGACGCTCGAAAAGGGCGCGGCGATCGACAGTTTCGAAGCCAAGAATGCCGCATCCCATCCCTGGGCTGCGTAAGTCTTACAAAACATAGCATTGGTCAAAGCCGGGCTTTTGCCTGGCTTTTTCTTTGGCCGGCTTACAGAAAGCGCTCTTTCCAGGCCTTCAGCTTCTCCAGTGAAACGCCGATGCCGCCGCAGACTTCGATCAGCGGATTGTTGAAGCGAGCGAGAATGTCGGCCTCCCCGTCGGCCACCGCAAGTGCAGCTCCGCAGGCGGGCTCGACCAGAATGCGATAGGTGTCGGCGAACTTCAGGCAGGCGGCGACAGCCTGCGCATCGGTCACTGTGACGCTCTCTATCGGATGATGCTTCGACAGGTCGAAGACATGCTGGGCCACCTGGCGCGCACCGAGCGAGCTGGCGATGGAGGTAATCGCCGGCAAGGTGATGCGCTCTCCTGCAGCAAGACTTGCATGAAGCGAAGCGGCTCCTTCGGTTTCGACGGCGATGACGGGCACATCAGACAGGCCGTTTCGCTTGAGACCGGCAACAATGCCCGCGAGCAAACCGCCGCCGCCGACGCTCGCGATGACGCAATCGAAGCCGGCACCTTTTGCGACAACCTCGTCGATTAATGTGCCGTGTCCCTCCCACAGAAGCGGATGGTCGAACGGGTGCACATAGGCTGCCTTCCTGGCATTCGCGTGCTCGATCGCAAAGGCGTTGGCTTCATCGAATACCGTTCCGTGCACGAGAACCGTGGCGCCGGTTGCCTCGATCGATCGACGCACTTCCGCTGACGTCGTCTCGGGCACGACGATCGTGACCGGAATGCCGAGCGCCCGTCCCGCATAAGCGGCAGCGATTCCTGCGTTTCCGCCAGAGGCACAGAAGATCTCGCAGGCGCCGTTCTCGATCTCATACTGGCAAAGCCTGCCGATACCACGAAGCTTGAAGCTTCCAGAGGGCTGCAGCGCATCGAGCTTCAGCCATAGCGGCTTGTTGGTCGCGCTGTAGTCGGCTGACGTGCGGAAAAGCGGAGTGTCGAGATGCAGGGGTGCAGATGGCAGCATGGTGGTATCCGATGAGGTGACGATAGAGGTTCTCCTTGTGGACCCGCATGCGCCGATCGGTCAACGCGAGATGTCGGCAGTAATTCCGCAACCGTACCGAATCGACCTCCCGCTCGCTTGAAATGCCGTTATTGCGGGTCTAAGAAGCCGCAACTTGTTTTTCCGCGGAGGGTTTCATGACAGCGCGCAATCTTTTACTGCTGCCGGGCGACGGCATCGGCCCAGAAGCCATGGGTGAGGTCCGCAAGATCATTGCCTATATGAACGAGGCGACGAATGCCGGCTTCGTCACGGACGAAGGTCTGGTCGGTGGCAGCGCTTATGACGCGCATGGTGCTGCGATCTCCGAAGCTGACATGCAGAAGGCGCTTGCAGCGGACGCCGTTCTCTTCGGTGCCGTCGGCGGCCCGAAGTGGGACAGTGTTCCCTATGAAGTGCGTCCGGAAGCTGGTCTTCTGCGCCTGCGCAAGGACCTGCAGCTGTTTGCGAACCTGCGTCCGGCCATCTGCTATCCGGCGCTTGCATCGGCTTCCTCGCTGAAGCCGGAGCTCGTCGAAGGCCTCGACATCCTCATCATTCGCGAGCTGACTGGCGGCGTCTACTTCGGCGAGCCGAAGGAGATTATCGACCTTGGTAACGGCCAGAAGCGTGGCATCGATACGCAGGTCTATGACACCTACGAGATCGAGCGGATCGCCGGTGTTGCCTTCGAGATGGCACGCACCCGCCAGAACCGTGTCTGCTCGATGGAAAAGCGCAACGTTATGAAATCCGGCGTGCTCTGGAACCAGGTCGTGACGGAAACGCACAAGGCCAAATATTCCGACGTCCAGCTTGAGCATATGCTGGCCGACGCCGGCGGCATGCAGCTGGTTCGCCAGCCGAAGCAGTTTGACGTCATCGTTACGGACAACCTGTTCGGCGACATGCTGTCCGACGTTGCCGCCATGCTGACGGGCTCGCTCGGCATGCTGCCGTCCGCCTCGCTCGGTGCGCCGGATGCAAAGACCGGCAAGCGCAAGGCGCTCTACGAGCCGGTACATGGCTCGGCACCTGACATCGCCGGTAAGGGCATTGCCAACCCGATCGCGATGATCGCTTCCTTCGCCATGTGCCTGCGCTATTCCTTCAATCTCGTGAAGGAAGCCGACAACCTCGAAAAGGCCATCGCCAATGTGCTCGACAAGGGCATCCGCACCGGCGACATCATGGCCGAAGGATGCACGAAGGTCGGAACCACTGAGATGGGCGACGCGATCCTCGCCGAGTTCAAGGCGCTTTCTGCCTGATATTTCACGTGAAACACGTTTCTGGCCCTCCGCATCTGCCGATGCGGAGGGCCTTTGCTTGAAGGCGGCTGATGCCGCTCCTATCTCCGTTCGGCATTGATGAAAGAGCGGAGTGGAATGAGCGAGACTGTTGATCGTAAGCCAAGCTTCTGGAGCTACCTGCGAAAGCGCTATGCGGCGCGGCGCACGATCCATCAGCGGGTTCCCTGGAAGTGGTTTGCATTT
Organism: Rhizobium sp. 3T7; assembly: GCF_020166565.1. Classification (NCBI taxonomy): domain Bacteria; kingdom Pseudomonadati; phylum Pseudomonadota; class Alphaproteobacteria; order Hyphomicrobiales; family Rhizobiaceae; genus Rhizobium; species Rhizobium sp. 3T7. The sequence continues at coordinate 229,003 of NZ_JAIQXS010000006.1, read as the reverse complement.
TCGGCGGTTAATGCCATTGCCATCGCCTTCTTCGTCTTCGATCGCCCGCTCGGCCTGGCAGCCAAGGATCTGGCGCCACCGCTGATCTCGATTGCCGGCGATGTTACCGATATCGGCAGGCTCGCCTGGATTCTTGCCGGCCTCTCTACGATCTTCGCCACGGGCTATTTCGTTCGTCGCCGGCTCTGGAAGGTCCGCAGGCGGTTTCGCATGGTCTATTTCGGACAGATGACGGCCTATGTCGCGTTGTCCGTGCTCTTCACCAGCATCGTCGCCAATCTGCTGAAGTTCGCGATCGGCCGGGCGCGGCCGCTGATCTATGACCAGGAGGGGATCTTCAGCTTTGCGCCCTTCAACATGGATTTCCTGCACCAGAGCTTCCCCTCTGGACACTCGGCTAACATAGGCGCGCTGTTCGTCGCGCTCGCGCTTCTCTTCCCGCGCTTTCGACTTGGCTTCATCGGTATAGGGCTTTGGCTTGGTGCCACGCGCGTCATCATCGGTGTGCATTATCCAAGCGATGTCGTGGCCGGCCTTGCGCTGGGTGCCTGGTTTGCCTTTGCCACCTCGGTCCTCTTCGCGCGCTTCGGCCTGATCTTCTCCATCGGTCGCGATGGCGGCTGGCCGACGCCGCGGCTAAGCCGCCTTCTCTGAGGCTTCCATAAATGAAAAACCCGGCGCCTTACGAGCGCCGGGTTCAGATTTGCAGTCTTCACTTGTCTCAATCCATCGCGTGGATATCGCGATCTTTGGTTTCCGGCAGGAAGATCAGGCCGATGACCAGCGTGATCGTCGCGAAGACGATTGGATACCAGAGGCCGAAGTAGATATCGCCGGTAGCGGCACTCATTGCGAAGGCCGTTGCCGGCAGCAGGCCACCGAACCAACCGTTGCCGATATGGTAAGGCAGCGACATGCCGGTGTAGCGGATGCGGGTCGGGAAGAGTTCGACCAGTAGGGCGGCAATCGGGCCGTAGACCATCGTCACATAGAGAACGAGCACGAACAGAATGGCGATCGTGCCGATCCAGTTGACGCGGGCCGGGTCAGCCGTCATCGCAAAGCTGCCGCCATTGGCGATATTATAGACGGCCATGTCGGTGACGCCCTTGGCTTCGTCGGCGGTCAGCAGCTTATCGGCGACAAGCTTGTCAGCCGGCACGGTCTGCTTTTCACCGGCACGGACTGCGTCGACGTTGAGAGCAAGTTCCGGATTGGCTGCAATGAAGGCATCCAGCTTGGCATCCGGAACTTTGGTGGCGCCGCGCTTCAGCGGGTATCCGGCGTCGTGAAGGGCGATATTGACGCCCTTTTCGAAAGCGCCCGTCATTGCCTTTGCCTTGTCGCCGGCGGCGATGGCATCGAAGCTGTTGATGGTTTCGTCGCCGATCTTGATCGTAGCAGGTTGCCCCGCGGGGCCGGGGACAACATCATAAGGAACCGAGTTCTTGGTCAGGAAGGCCGTTGCCACGTCGCAGGAACTGGTGAACTTCGAGGTTCCGGTCGGGTTGAACTGGAACTTGCAGTCAGCCGGGTCGGCCGTCACGGTTGCGCGGACCGAGGCCTGGGCTTCCGCAAGCGCCGGATTGGCAGTCCAGGTCATGGCCTTAAACAACGGCTGGTAGGTGACGGCGGCGATCAAGAGGCCGGCCATGATGATCGGCTTGCGACCGATCTTGTCGGACAGGCCGCCGAAGACGACGAAGAACGGTGTGCCAAGGAAGAGTGCAATGGCCACCATGATGTTTGCCGATTGCAGGTCGACCTTGAGCACATTCTGCAGGAAGAACAGCGCGTAGAACTGGCCGCCGTACCAGACGACTGCCTGACCCATTGTTGCGCCGAGAAGCGCAATCAGCGCGATCTTGGCATTCTTCCATTGACCGAAAGCTTCGGTCAGCGGGGCTTTCGAGCCCTTGCCTTCCGCCTTCATTCTCTGGAATGCCGGTGACTCGTTCATCTTCAGACGGATCCAGACGGAGACGCCGAGAAGGACAACCGATACCAGGAACGGAATGCGCCAGCCCCACGCGGCAAAGGCTTCCTTGCCCATCAGGAACTGAACGCCGACGATGACGAGAAGCGACAGGAAGAGGCCGAGCGTTGCCGTCGTTTGAATCCATGAGGTGAAGTAGCCGCGGCGTCCATTGGGCGCATGCTCGGCCACGTATGTTGCCGCACCGCCATATTCGCCGCCGAGCGCAAGACCTTGCAGGAGCCGAAGTCCAATCAGGATGATAGGCGCCGCGATGCCGATCGTTGCCGCACCAGGAAGAATACCAACGAGAAATGTCGAGAGGCCCATGATGAGGATCGTCACCAGGAACGTGTACTTGCGGCCGACGAGGTCGCCGAGGCGGCCGAAGACGAGCGCCCCGAACGGGCGCACCAGGAAGCCAGCGGCAAACGCCAAAAGCGTGAAGATGTTTCGTGTTGCTTCCGGGTATTGGGTGAAATAGGTCGCGCCGATATAGGTGGCGAGCGAACCGTAAAGATAGAAGTCATACCATTCGAAAACGGTCCCGAGCGATGAGGCGAAGATAACCTTCTTCTCCTCGCCCGTCATCGGACCGGCTTTTGAGCCGTCGACGCTTACGACATTTGCCATTTTCTGTCCTCCACAGAGCGAATGTGAAATGCGGCGCGCGACCATACTCTCCTCGAAGCGTACCCCAGGTCGCGGTTCGCCTGACGAGAGTGTGCCAGAAAAGCTCCCCCATAAAGAGAGCGGCTTTGGGATTATGACTTTAGTCTAACGCCGTTGCGCAGATTGTCGCCGGCAAGAGCCTGTCGCGCCTTTGCCCTTCAGGCCTTGTGGGAAAGAATATTCACCAGGGTTCCGAAGGGGTCGCGAACATAGAAGCGACGTACACCCCACGGCTCGTCGGCCGGGCCATAACAAATCTCGAAACCGGCGGCGCGCATGGCTGCGTATGCTTCATCGACGTCATCGACTTCGATTGACAGGCCCGGAATCGGCGTTCCCGCGCCGCCTTCGCTTGCGAAGCTGACTTGGACCGACATCTGCTGGCTCGAGCCGTAGGTTGCGATCCAGCCGTGATCCATGAGGAGATCCAGCCCGAGGATATCCCGATAGAATGCGCCTGCGGCGGCCGGCCTGGGAGTTTCGAGATTGGCGACAATTCGTCTGACTTGCATACGACCTCCCCGCGACATCGTTTCCAATACTTAGAAAATGGTCGCTGGTGGGCAAGAAAAAAGCCGGATGGCAGAACCATCCGACTTTGATCGATCGATGCACCTGTTTCCGATCAGGCCGCCTCTGTCGTGTGTGCCTTGCGAACTTCCTCATCCGTCAGGATGCCGCTCGCACGGAGCAATGCAGCGAAGCGGCCGTTGCTCTGGCTGAGCTCTTCGAAGCTGCCTTCTTCGACGACACGGCCGCTATCCAGGAACAGGACCTTGTCTGCTTCGCGAACCGTCGAAAGACGGTGCGCGATAATGAAGGTCGTGCGGTTTTGGCGCAGGTTGTCGATTGCGGCCTTCACGCGGTTTTCCGTTTCGACGTCAAGCGCGCTCGTCGCTTCGTCCAGCACCAGGATCGGCGCATCCTTGAGGATGGCGCGGGCGATCGCCACACGCTGACGTTCGCCGCCCGAGAGCTTGTTGCCGCGCTCGCCGACATGGGTGTCGTACTGATCTTCGCGTGTCTCGATGAAGTCGGCTGCGGCAGCAGCTTCTGCGGCACGGCGCATGTCCTCATCCGAAGCGCCCTCGCGGCCGAGGCGAATGTTGTCGCTGATCGAGCGGTTGAGCAGGCCGGCATCCTGGAACACAGTTGCGATATAGCGGCGAAGCGACTTGCGGGTGATCTTCGTCGTGTCGTGACCATCGACCAGGATCTGGCCGCTGTCCGGGTCATAGACGCGTTGCAGTAGGTTGATCATCGTGGTCTTGCCCGAGCCGGTAGGGCCGACGATCGCAACCGTCTGGCCAGCCTTGGCGGTGAAAGACACATTATGCAGGCCCTGCGCGGTGTTGCCGAAGCGGAACGACACGTTGCGGAATTCAACTTCACCCTTCACGTCGGCGATATCGGCATTGCCGGCCGGCTCTTCGCGTTCGCGGACCGAGTCTTCGAGTGAGTAGAAGTCCTCAAGTTTCGAGCGAGCCTCGAAGATCTGCGTTGCGAACTGACGCATCTGGTCGAGACGCGAGATCAGCAGGTTCGCAAAGCCGATGAAGGCAATGACGTCACCGATACGGAGCTCGCCGGACTGGACCATCAGCGTACCGATCACCAGGATGACCATCATGGCGATGGTGGATGCCATGCGGTTCATTGCGCCGGCCAGAGCCCACCAGTCGAGAACCGGAAACTGAGCCTGCAGCAGGCGGTCGGCAAAGGACTTCAGCGCCTTGGTTTCGGCCTCGATGCGGTTGTAGCTGTGCAGGACCGACACGTTGCTGATCGAGTCACTCACGTGCGAAAATACTGTGTGGTAGTGGTTCTCGACTGACGCCTGGCCATCCTTGGTACGGCTCATGACGAGACGACCGATCAGCCAGTAGGCCACGCCGAGCACGACCAGTACGCCCGAAAGACGCAGGTCCATCGACATCGCGGTCGGGATCAGAAGCGCGATCGCCACGGCGGTTGACAGGTGGTTGCGCATGAACTCGAGCCAAAGGCCGAAGAGCGTTTCGCATGCGCGCAGCAACGTATGCAGCGCATTCGACGTGCCGCGCTGATGATGCCAGGACAGCGGCATCGAGATGATGCGGCCGAACGCTTCCGTTAGCAGCGTGGCACGGCGGCCATGAGCCAGCCGGTCGGCCTCACGCGCGACCAGAACAAAGGCTATGGTATTGAAGACGGCAAAACCGGCCCACATGAAAAGGATGGGTTTGACTTCGCCCTTGCCCGAGATCGCATCGATGATGCGGCCGAACAAAATGGGTTCGGCGATCGTGATCGCGGCAAGCACGATATTCGCGATAACGACCAGGGATACGCGGAGCTTGTAGGCGCCAAGATAGCGCAAAGCTCTTGCATAGACCTTGAATAGCGACACAGCGATACCTCTTGTGCATCTGCGAAATAGTGGATGCTGCGACGCTACAGAAAGATATCTGAACCGGCGATTAACGAAGCGTTCAGGGGGCTTTCGCAAGGAAGATTCTTTGGGTCTCGAAGCGCATGCAAATGCCTGGGTTCTGAAATTTTTTGGGGCGGTTTGAAAATTTCGCAATTTTCGCTTGCGTTGAACGACTACGCTGGCACACGATAATACATATTCTAGATTGATGTTTGATTGCATCGAAAGGCGCCCCGCCATCGGGGCATGGCCTATTGGCTGTTACTATTCAATGTGAAGCCCAATTGGGTGGGGGCGTTTTGGTGAATATTCATTCGTTAATTCAATTGCTTGTTGTTCTAGAGGAATGCCGGAAAGCGGAAGGCGTCATCGCGGAGCTCGAGCACGTCGTTCACTCTTATGGCTTCCAGTATTATGGCCTTATGCGGCATCTCAGAGCGACTGAAGATCCAGTCAGCCTTATGTTTGCCGGCCATTGGCCAGAGAAGTGGGCACAAATCTATCTTTCGAAGAAATACGTTCTGACCGACCCGACGGTGCGCTATCTCGCACATGCGCAAAGACCGTTTCGTTGGAAGGACAGCTTGACGGCTTTCCGCAAGGATCCGCATCACCGGCGCATGGAGCAAATGATGGCCGACGCCCATAGCCATGGCCTGAAGGACGGCTACATTTTCCCTATCCATGGCCGAAACGGCATCCTCGGTAACATGAGCGTAGGCGGAACGCCCGTGGATCTTTCTCCTGTCGAGATCTCGCTTTTTGGCGCCGTCGCTCGAAAGGTTTTCTGGCGGCTCCTTGATCTCAAGGGGGAGGCTCCGGCACTTGAAGAAGTTTCCGGCGTCGACACGCGCTTGACGCGCCGAGAGATGGAAATACTTCAGTATCTTGCCGAAGGCATGACCTCCGTGGAAATCGGCAAGCGTCTCAAGATTTCGAACCACACCGTCGACTGGTACATGAACGGCCTGCAAGACAAGTTGAAAGCAAAAAACAGACAGCATGCAGTCGCTGTCGCCTTCCGGCATGGGCTCATCACCTAGTCTTAGAGAAATTCTATTTAGGTCGGTTCCAGAAATTGAACTTTCCGTGACAGCGCGTTAAGACTTCTCTTCGCGGGTGCAGCATTGCCCGTTTCGATGCCGTGAGGAGACAGCATTGCCCATTTCCAAGATACTTGTTGCCAACCGTTCGGAAATTGCCATCCGCGTATTTCGCGCGGCCAACGAGCTCGGGATAAAAACGGTCGCGATATGGGCGGAAGAAGACAAACTGGCCCTGCACAGGTTCAAAGCTGACGAGAGCTATCAGGTCGGCCGTGGGCCCCATCTTGCCCGCGATCTCGGGCCGATCGAGAGCTATCTGTCGATCGATGAGGTGATCCGCGTCGCCAAGCTTTCCGGTGCCGATGCGATCCATCCGGGCTATGGCCTCCTGTCTGAGAGCCCGGAATTCGTTGATGCCTGCAACAAGGCCGGCATCATCTTCATCGGCCCGACGGCCGACACCATGCGCCAGCTCGGCAACAAGGTCGCGGCGCGCAATCTGGCAATCTCGGTCGGCGTGCCTGTGGTGCCGGCAACCGAGCCGCTGCCCGACGATATGGCCGAAGTCGCCCGCATGGCGGCAGCGATCGGCTACCCTGTGATGCTGAAGGCCTCGTGGGGCGGTGGCGGGCGCGGCATGCGCGTCATTCGCTCGGAAGCCGACCTGGCGCGCGAGGTGACGGAAGCCAAGCGCGAGGCGATGGCCGCTTTCGGCAAGGACGAGGTCTATCTGGAAAAGCTCGTCGAGCGTGCCCGCCACGTCGAAAGCCAGATCCTTGGCGATACGCATGGCAACGTCGTTCACCTTTTCGAGCGCGACTGCTCGATCCAGCGTCGCAACCAGAAGGTCGTCGAGCGTGCGCCCGCTCCCTACCTGAGCGAGGCGCAGCGCCAGGAACTGGCGGCCTATTCGCTGAAGATCGCTGGCGCCACCAATTATATCGGCGCCGGCACGGTCGAGTATCTGATGGATGCCGATACCGGCAAATTCTACTTCATCGAAGTCAATCCGCGCATTCAGGTCGAGCACACCGTCACCGAAGTCGTGACGGGCATCGACATCGTCAAGGCACAGATCCATATCCTCGACGGCTTTGCGATCGGCACGCCGGAATCGGGCGTGCCCGAGCAGAAAGACATTCGCCTCAACGGCCACGCCCTGCAGTGCCGTATCACCACCGAGGATCCGGAGCACAACTTCATCCCGGACTATGGCCGTATTACCGCCTATCGCTCGGCATCCGGCTTCGGCATCCGCCTCGATGGCGGCACCTCCTATTCCGGCGCGATCATCACCCGTTACTACGATCCGCTGCTGGTCAAGGTCACGGCCTGGGCACCGAATCCTTCGGAAGCGATTTCCCGCATGGACCGCGCGCTGCGCGAGTTCCGTATCCGTGGCGTGGCCACCAACCTGACCTTCCTGGAAGCAATCATCACGCATCCGAAGTTCAGGGATAACAGCTACACCACGCGCTTCATCGACTCGACGCCGGAGCTCTTCCAGCAGGTCAAGCGACAGGACCGCGCAACCAAGCTTCTGACCTACCTCGCGGATGTCACAGTCAATGGCCATCCGGAAGCCAAGGATCGGCCGAAGCCATCGGCAGATATCGCAGAACCGATCGTGCCCTACGCCAACGGCAACGGCGTTCCCGACGGCACCAAGCAGCTTCTCGATAAGCTTGGGCCGAAGAAGTTCGGCGAGTGGATGCGCAATGAAAAGCGCATCCTGATGACAGATACGACAATGCGCGACGGCCATCAGTCGCTGCTTGCGACGCGTATGCGCACCTATGACATCGCCCGTATCGCCGGCACTTATGCGCATGCCCTGCCGAACCTCTTGTCGCTGGAGTGCTGGGGCGGTGCGACCTTCGACGTGTCAATGCGCTTCCTGACGGAAGATCCGTGGGAGCGTCTGTCACTCGTCCGCGAAGCCGCACCAAACCTGCTTTTGCAGATGCTGCTGCGCGGCGCAAACGGCGTCGGCTACAAGAACTACCCCGATAACGTCGTCAAATACTTCGTCCGGCAAGCGGCTGCTGGTGGTATCGATCTCTTCCGTGTCTTCGACTGCCTGAACTGGGTCGAGAACATGCGTGTCTCGATGGACGCGATCGCCGAGGAAAACAAGCTGTGCGAAGCGGCGATCTGCTACACCGGCGATATCCTGAACTCCGCCCGCCCGAAGTACGATCTCAAGTACTACACGGACCTCGCCGTTGAACTCGAAAAGGCCGGTGCGCATATCATCGCGCTCAAGGACATGGCCGGCCTCTTAAAGCCGGCGGCTGCCAAAGTCCTGTTCAAGGCGCTGCGTGACGCGACCAGCCTGCCGATCCATTTCCACACGCACGACACCTCAGGCATTGCAGCGGCAACGGTTCTTGCTGCCGTTGATGCTGGCGTCGACGCCGTCGATGCGGCGATGGATGCGCTGTCTGGCAATACGTCGCAGCCCTGCCTCGGTTCGATTGTCGAGGCGCTGCGTGGCTCCGAACGCGATCCCGGTCTCGATCCCGAATGGATCCGCCGCATCTCCTTCTACTGGGAAGCGGTGCGTCATCAGTATGCGGCCTTCGAAAGCGACCTCAAGGGACCGGCATCGGAAGTCTACCTGCACGAAATGCCCGGTGGCCAGTTCACCAATCTCAAGGAGCAGGCCCGCTCGCTCGGCCTCGAAACCCGTTGGCATGCGGTGGCGCAGGCCTATGCCGATGCCAACCAGATGTTCGGCGACATCGTCAAGGTGACGCCGTCCTCGAAGGTTGTCGGCGACATGGCGCTGATGATGGTGTCGCAGGACCTGACAGTTGCTGACGTCGTTAGCGCCGACAAGGAAGTCTCCTTCCCGGAATCGGTTGTCTCCATGCTGAAGGGGGATCTCGGACAGCCGCCGTCCGGCTGGCCGGAAGCGCTGCAGAAGAAGGCACTGAAGGGCGACGCGCCCTATACGGTGCGTCCGGGTTCGCTGCTTGCCGACGCCGATCTCAATGCTGAGCGCAAAGTTATCGAGACCAAGCTGGAGCGTGAGGTCAGCGACTTCGAATTCGCTTCCTATTTGATGTATCCGAAGGTCTTCACCGATTTTGCGCTGGCCTCCGACACCTACGGCCCGGTCTCCGTGCTGCCGACGCCGGCCTATTTCTATGGTCTGGCTGATGGTGAGGAACTGTTTGCCGACATCGAGAAGGGCAAGACGCTCGTCATCGTCAATCAGGCGATGAGCGGAACGGACAGCCAGGGTATGGTCACGGTGTTCTTCGAGCTCAACGGCCAGCCGCGCCGCATCAAGGTTCCGGATCGCGCGCATGGTGCGACCGGTGCTGCGGCTCGCCGCAAGGCGGAGCCGGGCAATGCCGCGCATGTCGGCGCGCCGATGCCTGGCGTCATTTCGCGCGTCTTCGTCTCGCCGGGTCAGGCGATCAATGCCGGCGACGTGCTCGTCTCCATCGAGGCGATGAAGATGGAAACGGCAATCCACGCCGAAAAAGACGGTGCGATTGCGGAAGTGCTCGTCAAGGCGGGCGATCAGATCGATGCCAAGGATCTGCTAGTCAGCTATGCCGGCTGACGGACATTCGAACGACAAAAAAGGGCGGCCTTCGGGGCTTCGGGCCGCTCTTATATATTTCGTGAGAGGTTTGATATGAGTAAGCTCAAGATTGCCGTCATCATCGGAAGCACGCGAATTGGCCGTTTTGCAGATCATCCTGCCAAGTGGATTGCCCAGATTGCCGCAAGCCGCCCCGAATTCGAGGTCGAAGTTCTCGATCTCTTGGACTACCCGATGCCCTTCCTCGGACAGGCAAGCGCAACTGAATCCCAGAATGAAACGGCGGAGCGCTGGAAGAAGAAGCTGCTCGAGTTCGACGGCTACATTTTCACGGCCGCCGAGTACAACCATGCGCCGACGGCCGTTCTCAAGAATGCGATCGATCTCGGTCATTTCGTCCATAAACCGGTTGCCTTCGTCGGCTACGGCGGTGTCGGTGGCGCGCGTGCGGTCGAGCAGTTGCGGTTGATCTTCGTCGAAATGAGCGCCGTTTCCGTGAAGACAGGCGTTCACATTTCTTTCCCGGAGTATCTCTCCGTTGCCAAGAACGGAAAGAGTCTGAACGACTACGCACACCTTGTCGAGGCCGCCAAGAACCAGCTCGACCAGCTTGTCTGGTGGGGCAAAGCGCTGAAGGCGGCGCGCGCGGTCTAAAGCTCTAACCGCCGCCCGTGCCTAAATGTCGTAGGTGTGGGCGGCGTTGATCGTCGAGATGAAGCGCTTGGTGCGCTCGCGCTCCGGCGCCGTAAAGATGTTCCGTGCGCTTCCCGTCTCGACCACGCTGCCGGCCTCGAGGAAGACGACGTCATTGGCGATCTTGGAGGCGAGGCGCAGGTCATGCGTCGCCATCACCATTGTCGTGCCCTCGCTGGCGAGACGACCGAGAACATCGACGACTTCGGCGGAAAGTTCTGGGTCGAGCGCCGAGGTTGGTTCATCGCAGAGAAGAACGCGCGGAGACGGGGCGAGCGCGCGGGCGATTGCGACGCGTTGCTGCTGGCCACCCGAGAGCGTCGAAGGCCAGGCGTCGGCTTTGTGCGCCATGCCGACCTTCGTCAGCAGTTCCATTGCCCGCTCCCGTGCCTTTTCCTTCGGCCACCTCAAGACGGTGACGAGGCCTTCCATCACGTTCTCGATGGCTGTCTGATGTGGAAAGAGCTGGAAGTTCTGGAATACCATGCCGGTCTGCCGGCGGATCTTCTGGATCGCCTGCCAGCCGGTCTTCTGTCCTGGCGCAAAGCTCAGCTTCTCGTCGCCGAGGCGGATCATGCCTGCTGTCGGGATCTCCAGCAGGTTGATGCAGCGCAGCAGCGTACTCTTGCCGCCACCTGACGGACCGACGAGTGCCGTAACGCTGCCTTCGGGAATGCGGATGCTGATGTCTTTCAGAATGACGGCGTCGCCGAAGCGCTTTTCGATATGTGAAAGCTCGATCATGCGTTCGCCTCCAGCATACCGCCGTAGCGCGCGAAGCGACGCTCGAGGCGGACTTGCAGCGCGGACAGGACGGAGCTCAAAGCAAGGTATATCAATGCGGCCTCGATGTAGAGGATCAGTGGCTCGTAAGTGGTCGCAACGATGCGCTGCGCCGCCTGGAACAGCTCGGGCACCGTAATGGCGGCGGCAAGCGAGGTGTCCTTCACCAGCGAAATGAATGTGTTGGAGAGCGGTGGCACCGCAACGCGCCCAGCCTGCGGCAGGATCGTGCGGCTCATTGCCTGACGCCAGCTCATGCCAATCGAATAGGCCGCTTCCCACTGCCCCTTCGGCACGGAGGAGATAACGGCGCGAATGATCTCGGAGCTGTAGGCACCGATGTTGAGGGTGAAGCCGATCAGCGCCGCCGGAAACGCGTCGAGCAGGATGCCGACGCTCGGCAAGCCGTAAAAGATGACGAAGAGCTGTACCAGAAGTGGTGTGCCCCTGATCACCCAGACATAGAACCGTGCGATGGCGACGATCGGCGCAGGTGCGAAAAGTCGCGCGATTGCTGTGAGCAATCCAAGGATGAGACCGAATGCGAATGACAGGAGCGTCAGCGGGATCGTGAAGATCAGGCCGGCCCAGAGGAGCGGACCAAGCGACTCCGCCATCAGTTGAAACCAGTGCGGCACGGGTGTTCTCTCTGTTCTAGTGACGCGATCGTTGCGTGCTTTGGGAGATACTCTTGGCAGGCTACTTCCTGCAAGAGCAGATCGCGTAGAGCTTTTTTCATCCCGCGGTTATATTCTCTCACCACTATGAGAAGAAATCGCTTGATCTTCGGATTGTATGCCACCCTTGCAGCGGTGGTTGCGGGCCTGATCATTGTCGGCGCTGTCGACGGCGGGAGAAACGGCCGCCTGATAGTCGCTCTCCTTGGTCCTACCGGCGCCCCTTTGGGTTTTCCGCGCCGTTCTGCTCATCGTCGTCGGAGCGCTTATCCTGGCCATCCGGTCCGAGATCCGACAGCGGAAAAGGATTGATCGCATGATGAGGCAGCGCATGAATCTCGACCGCAGCCAGCATGATCACGTCGATTCGACGGCATAGAAACAGGGACGACAAAAGCTCCGCCCCTGTTCGATGGCTTTCAGCTTACTTCGAAACGTCCTGGCCGAAGTACTTGTCGGAAATCTTCTTGTAGGTGCCGTCGGCCTTGATGTCGTCCAGTGCCTTGTTGATCGCCTCCAGCAGTTCCGGCTCGCCTTTGCGGATGATGATGCCGGAATAATCGGCATTTTCCTGCTCTGCCACGATCTTCACCGGAGCTTCCGGCTTGTGCTTCTTGAAGTCGAGGAAGGAAAGGCTGTCGTTGACTGTTGCGTCCGCGCGCTTGGTCAGCACCAGCTGGATCGACTGGTCGAAGCCGTCGGTGCCGACGAGTTCGGCGCCGGACTCCTGGGCGAGCTTACCGAAGTTGCTGGTCAGCGACTGAGCCGACTTCTTGCCCTTGAGGTCTGCAAAACCCTTGATGCTGTCGTCGCCATCGCGAACGATCAGGACTGCCTTCGACGCGATGTAGGGTTCGGAGAAGTCATACTTCTGCTTGCGCGCCTCGGTGATGCCGACTTGGTTGATGACTGTGTCGTAGCGCTTCGCATCGAGACCGGCGATCAGGCCGTCCCATTTACCTTCGACGAATTCCGCCTTGACGCCAAGCTTGGCGGCAACCGCTTCGCCGATCTCCACGTCGAAGCCGACCAGCTTGCCGCTCGCGTCATGAAAGGTAAACGGAGCATAGGTTCCTTCGGTGCCGACCTTCAAGACGCCTGATGATTTGATGGCCGCGAGGTTGTCGCCGGCGATGGCAGGAAGGAGCGCGGCGGCCTGGATCAGTGCGGCGGCGGCGATGGTCTTTAGGAGGTTCATGTCTTTTCCAGTTCACCAGATGTAATCGATGCATGGAAAATCGCAGAAAAGCATTTGAGAAGAAGCGTAGAAAACTGCAAAGAAAATCGGCAGGTGCGAATATTTTTCTCATTTCTCACGATTTCGGTGGGCGTTGTTTCGCAGCGTGACGAAACGTGCATGGCGCGCGCCTTGCTTGCGCAATCTCATTTGTTTATGCATGTTCTTGCCTGATTAATCACGAGATCGACGAAACCGGCACAAACATGAACGAACTTCTCATGCAGGAGCGGCAAAGCGCCATTTCGCGGAAGCTGCAGATCAACGGCCGTGTCCTTGCCGCCGAACTGGCGGAGGAGTTCGGCGTGTCCGAGGATACGGTGCGTCGGGATCTTCGCGAGATGGCAGCTGCGGGCCTTTGCGAGCGCGTTTACGGCGGTGCGTTGCCAGTTTCACCCGCCAGCACCAGCCTCAACCACCGCATGGGCGTTGCGCGCGATCGCAAGCAAGCATTGGCACTTGCTGCCGTTTCGCAGATAGCACCCGGATCGACAGTCTTCTTCGATGCCGGCAGCACGAATCTTGCCATCGCTGCGGCGCTACCCGCCGACATGGCGCTGACTGCGGCCACGAACGCGCCGGCGATCGCTGCCGCGCTGCTCGAAAAACCTTTGGTCAATGTCATCCTTATCGGCGGTCTGCTCGATCGGCAGGTTGGTGGTGCGCTTGGTGCGAAGGCCATGCGGGACATGGAGTCGCTGTCCCCCGATCTCTGCGTGCTCGGCGCCTGCGGCATCGATCTGGCAGCAGGCGTTACGACCTTCGGGTTCGAGGATGCCGAGTTCAAGCGTTTTGCGGCGTCGCGAAGCAGGAAGGCCCTCGTTGCGGTGACCTCAGAAAAATTTGCCACCGCTGCGCCGCATGGCGTTCTCGCTGTGGCGCATTGCGCGTGTCTGGTGGTCGAAAGCAACGCCGATCCGGCCATGCTGGCGCAATATCGCGAACGCGGCTGCAAGACGATCGTGGCCCGCGAGACGGCGAAAACATAGTTCAAGATCGGGCGCGGACCGGTTCCGTCGCCGAGGCATATTGGGAAGAGACATGGATAGTCGAGTGAGCGTGACAACGATCGCCAAAAGCGGCTTCGTGACCAGAGGCAGGGCGGCAGTCTCGCTGCTGTTCCTGATGAACGGCTTTCTGGTCGGCTGCTGGGCGCCGAAGATTCCGGATTTCGCCGAACGCCTGCAACTCAGTAAGTTCGAACTCGGACTGATGATCCTGGTTTTCGGCGTCGGTTCGCTGATGCTGATGCCGATCGCAGGAACGCAGATCGCACGCTACGGCTCGAAGCGCGTGGCGCAGGTTGCTGCGGTCTGCCTGTTGCCTTCCCTGCTTGCGCTGACGCTGTCGCCGAACGTCTTGACCGGGGCAATCTCGATCTTTCTATTCGGTGGTTTTATCGGCGCGATGGACGTTGCCATGAATGCGAACGCGGTAGCCGTCGAGCAATCGATGCGGCGCGCTATCATGTCTTCTTGCCATGCCTTCTGGAGCCTGGGGGGGTTGATCGGTGCAGGTCTCGGCGGCTTGCTGATTGCCGAATTCGGCGTGCTTTGGCATGCGCAGATCGCAACCGTGCTGGCTGTGATGTTCCTCGCAATCGCGTGGACGATGATCCTAACCGATCAACCACACCCCGACGAAAAGAAGGAAAAGCTGCGACTGCCGCTCACGCCGCTGCCCTGGCTGCTCGGTCTCATGGCACTTTTTTCCATGGTTCCGGAGGGCGCCGTGCTGGATTGGGGCGCGCTTTATCTGCGTCAGGAACTGGGCGCATCGGTCGCCGTCTCCGGTTTCGGCTTTGCGGCCTTCTCCCTCACCATGGCGATCATGCGGTTTGGTGGTGATCTTGTTCGTGACCGGCTCGGCGGGGTGACGACGCTTCGGATCTGCACGCTGTTTGCCATATCAGGCATGCTCCTCGCCGCCTTCGCTCTCAACGCAGAAATTGCGATCCTCGGCTTCGCCTTCTGCGGGATCGGGATTTCAAACATGGTTCCGATCGCCTTTTCGGCCGCCGGCAATGTTCCGGGCCTCAGAGCTGGTATCGGCCTGTCGGTCGTCACCACAATGGGCTATTCCGGCATGCTGGTTGCGCCGTCTGCGATCGGCTTCGTCGCCGAGCACGTCGGCTTTAGTGTGGTCTTCATGGCGCTACCGGTGTTGCTTGTCGTCGTGCTGCTGTTCTCGAACCTGGCGCGCTATGCCGATGGTATTTCAGGCGGCGGTCACTGAGCCCAGCTCCAAACAAAAGTGATGCGCGGGGCGGGTTGACAACAAAGCAGGCATGATCCACCTGAAAGACACGAATTTTAGGGGTTCAAGAACTCTATATGTCTTCTGCTGCAGATTTTGATCCGAAACCGCGCCGCGCATCCGTCGCCGTCGATGTTGGCGGCGTCATCGTGGGCGGTGGCGCGCCAGTTGTCGTTCAGTCGATGACAAATACCGACACGGCGGATATCGACTCAACGGTTGCCCAGGTGGCGGCCCTCTTCAAGGCGGGCTCGGAGATCGTCCGTATTACCGTAGACCGCGACGAAAGTGCAGCTGCGGTTCCGAAGATTCGCGAGAGGCTGTTGCGCCTTGGTATGGACGTGCCGCTGGTCGGTGATTTTCACTATATTGGCCACAAGCTTCTTGCCGATCATCCGGCTTGTGCCGAGGCGTTGGCGAAATACCGCATCAACCCGGGCAACGTCGGTTTCAAGGACAAGAAGGACAAGCAATTCGGCGATATCATCGAGATGGCGATCCGCTACGACAAGCCGGTGCGCATCGGTGTGAACTGGGGGTCGCTGGATCAAGAGTTGCTGACGGCGCTGATGGATCAGAACGCCGCGGCTGGCTCACCGCTTTCGGCGCGCCAGGTGACTCGCGAAGCGATCGTTCAGTCCGCGTTGATTTCGGCCAATCTGGCCGAAGAGATCGGCCTGCCGCGCAACCGGATCATCCTGTCGGCCAAGGTTAGCCAGGTACAGGATTTGATCGCCGTCTATTCGATGCTCGCCGAACGCTCTGACCATGCTTTGCACCTCGGTCTTACCGAAGCCGGGATGGGCAGCAAGGGGATCGTCGCCTCGTCGGCTGCCATGGGCTATGTCCTGCAACACGGGATCGGTGACACCATCCGCGTATCGCTGACGCCGGAGCCGAATGGCGACCGGACGCGCGAAGTGCAGGTTGCCCAGGAACTGCTGCAGGTGATGGGCTTCCGCCAGTTTATCCCTGTCGTGGCCGCTTGTCCCGGCTGCGGCCGCACGACCTCGACCGTCTTCCAGGAACTGGCGCAGAACATCCAGAACGACATTCGCAAAAACATGCCGGTCTGGCGCGAAAAATATCCGGGCGTCGAAGCTCTGAACATTGCGGTCATGGGCTGCATCGTCAACGGGCCTGGTGAAAGCAAGCACGCCGACATCGGCATTTCGTTGCCAGGCACCGGCGAAACGCCAGCAGCGCCCATCTTTATCGATGGCCAGAAGGCGTTGACCCTGCGCGGGCCGAACATCGCTTCAGACTTCGAGGCGCTTGTTATCGACTACATCGAAAAGCGGTTCGGGCAGAAGACGGCCGCCGAGTAGTCCTCGGCGCTGGGTCAGATTCGGCTGGTCAAAAGCTTTAAACCTGCAAAGCAGTAAAAGGCTGCCATGGCACCTTCGATCCAGAGTCGCAGGCTCTGATAGATCTTCAGCGCGTGCGGTGTCGAGAAGAGCACTGCATAGCCCATGAAGATGATGAATCCCGTTGTCATGCAAATGCCGATTATCAGGCCGGCGACAGATGCCGGGGCGCCCTGCGGCATTCCGAGCGCGATGATCGCCAGCCACGCGAAGATCGCCTTCGGGTTGGTGACGTGAATGCCGTAGCCGCGCAGCAATAGGGCCGGTATCGTAAGGCGCTTTTGCACGACAGTCTGCGGCAGCTCATCGTTGGCGCGAACAGCCTTGAAGGCCTTGTAGGCGAGGTAGAGCAGATAGAGGCCGCCGAAGATCTTCAGGATCTCCAGCGCCATGGCGTAGGTCTGGAGGATGGTTGCAAGGCCGAGTGCGGCAGCGCAGGCCCAGGTGAACGAGCCGGCGAAGATGCCGAGCGAGATGGTCATGCCCGCCTTTCGGCCATGCGTCATAGAGGTCGACACGATTGCCATGATTGCCGGGCCAGGGCTGATGACGGCGATCAAATAAGCGACGTAGGCAGGCAGGATCTGCGGTAGATAGGTCAGGATCTCATGCATCTTGCGTCTCTTGTTCGATCGGTTGAATATTGGCCCGATTTCTTAGGCGCAGTTTGCGGCGATCGACAAGAGACTGTGTTTCGTGTGTTGGCGGAAATATTGTCCCGGTGACGCTTTTTCAGTTCTTGCGTCCGGCAATGAATCGAGCCGCTTCCGCGAGAATGATGCTGCGCTCGGAATAGGAAGCCAGCAGTGCTTGTGCCTCGCGCACCTGCTCGGCAAGCTTGGCTTCCGCCCATGCCATGCCGTGCATTGCCACCAATGTGCCTTTGCCACGGCCAGCGTCCTTGCCCGTCGCCTTGCCCATGGTGGCGGCATCGGAAGTGAGATCGAGAATGTCGTCGGCGAGCTGGAAGGCGAGACCGATCCTCTCGCCGAACTGACGCAATCGCGCGCGATCCTCTGTGGAAGCACCGGCGACGATAGCGCCGGCCTCGCAGGCGAAGCGGATGAGCGCGCCAGTCTTCATGGCCTGCAGCGTGACGATGCTCTGCTCGTCTGGCGCCTGCTTCTCGGCGGCAAGGTCGAGAGCCTGGCCGCCGGCCATGCCTCCAATGCCTGCAGCGCGCGCCAGGGCCAGCGTCAAAGCCACCTTGGCCGCGTCGGGTAATTTCGTTTCAGGTGCGGCGATGATGTCAAAGGCATAGGTCAGCAGGCTGTCACCGGCGAGGATGGCGGTCGCTTCATCATAGGCGATGTGCACGGTCGGCTTGCCTCGGCGCAGGTCGTCGTCGTCCATTGTCGGCAGATCGTCGTGAACGAGCGAATAGCAGTGCACGCATTCGAGCGCCGCTCCCACCCTCAGCGCCGCGTTCCTGTCGCCGCCGAGCAACGATGCCGTTTCGACGACAAGGAAGGGTCGCAGCCGCTTGCCGCCGTTCAGGACGGCATAGTGCATGGCCGAACGTAGTCGTTCCGGCCGGGCGATTTCGTCGTTCAGTACGGACGGCGACAGTAGGATAGCGAGTACAGCCTCGACCTCTCGCGCCGTGGCGGTCAATCTGGCTTCGAATGTTTCAGAGCTTGCGTCCATGGCGCGCTGTTTGGCATGAGCCGGCTTGCGCTTGCAACGGAATTGTCGATGGTGCGGCGAAGATTTCCTTTGTCTCTGGCAATGCCAGGTCGCAAACGCTATGGAGGAGAAGGGCAAGAGACTGGGTCGGGGAATTTGGACATAACGCCGGAGAGAGAGGAAAGCATGACCGTGCCGTTTCACCGGCACGCGTTTCTTTGGCTTAAGGGTCGTCCGGTGATCATGCGCATCGTTCTCGCGCTGGCGGCGCTCGTTATCCTTCCGTATGTCCTGATCGTCCTTTACCTGCTGCCCTTCATTCATCCCGTTTCCACGCTCATGCTCCGTGATCTGGTGTTGCTGCGCGGCTATGACCGGCAATGGGTCTCAATCGACGATATCTCGCCGGTTCTTGTTCAGTCGGTGATGATGTCCGAAGACGGGCAGTACTGTTTCCATGGCGGCGTCGATTGGGATGAGATGCGTATGCTCCTGGAGGATACGCTAAGCGGTCACTCCACGCGTGGCGGTAGTACGATTCCGATGCAGACGGTCAAGAACCTGTTTTTATGGAATAGCCGTTCGTTCGTTCGCAAGGCGCTGGAACTGCCATTGGCTGTGACGGCAGACTTTATCTGGTCAAAGCGGCGCCTGATGGAGATCTACCTCAACATTGCAGAATGGGGGCCGGGCATCTATGGCATCGAGGCGGCGGCACGTCACCATTTCAAGGTACCGGCATCGAAGCTGACCAGCCGGCAAGCCGCCCTACTCGCCGTGTCGCTTCCCAACCCTTTCGATCGTAGCGCCGGCAAGCCCGGGCGGGGGCTGCGACGACTTGCCAGCCTCATCGAGCGGCGCGCGCGCGGTTCGGGCGAATACATCAGATGCATTTATGATTGATATTGGAATAAGTCGTTGGTGTTCATGAATATCATCTGGCATTCGTGCTTTAAAAGTATGGACGGAAATCCCGCCACCAACGACTGGACTGCCAGCGATGATTTCTGCCTTTTCGCCCGCGCTTCTTACCTATTCCGCCACCCATAACCCTACTCCGCCACGTCATTTCGGGACCCGCTACGACGCAGCCGGTACGTTTCTGCGCGAGCCGGGCAATACCGTCGTCTGCCATCTGATCGAGGGATCACCATCACAGCAAGTGATCATGGAGGCGCGCCAGAGCTTTCTAGAGATGCCGGAAACATTGCAGTTTGCCTTCACGCCGATCTCCAGCCTGCATATGACGCTGTTTCAGGGCATTATCGAGTATCGCCGCCGGCTGCCTTATTGGCCGCAGGATGTGGCGCTTGATACCGGAATCGAGCGTATGAGCGAGATTTATCTGGATCGGTTGCAATCCTTCGCGCCGCTCGGCCCCTTCGATGTTGAAGTTACCGAAGTGACGCCGGTCGGGCTTACCGTGAACGGTGCTACGGCTGCGGATCGGCGCGTGATGAAGGAATGGCGTGACGCTTTCGCCGCTGTGTTCGGCTACCGACATCCGGATCATGATACCTATGAGTTCCATATCACATTCTGTTACCCAATCGTACGGCTACAGGAAGCAGCACTTCCGGCATGGCAGGATATGCTCGACCGCGCGCTCGCCACGCTGCGCGAAAACGCTCCCGTCATAGCGTTGAGGCCGCCCGCCTTCTGTACTTTCGACGATATGAACCATTTCGAGGAGCGGCTTGTGTTCGCGCCCGAAGCGTAAAAGGGAGACCCTATTGGACAAGCTGACGCTCTATATCGGCAACAAGAACTATTCGTCGTGGTCGCTTCGGCCGTGGATCGCCATGACGGCCGCGGGTATTTCGTTCGAGGAACTGCTTGTCCCTTTCGATTTTGCGGCGGGCAATCCGCACTTCAAGGAGTTCTCGCCAACGGGTCAGGTGCCGGTGCTCCAGCACGGCGACGTTCGTGTCTGGCAGTCGCTGGCGATCATCGAGTATGTTGCCGAACTTTTTCCGGAAGCCGGAATCTGGCCAAAGCAGCGTGACAAGCGAGCCGTGGCGCGGGCCGTTTCCATGGAGATGCTGTCGGGTTTCAGGGCCCTGCGTGGCGCTTGCCCGATGAATATCCGGCGGCCGAAGGGCAAGATTGCGCTCGCCGACGGCGTCATGGCCGACGTCGCCCGCATCGAGACGATTTGGCGTGACTTGCGCGCTCATTCGGGCGGGCCGTTCCTTTTCGGCGCTTTTTCGGGCGCCGATGCCATGTTCGCACCTGTTGTCAGCCGCTTCGATGTCTACGACCTAGTTTCTGCCAGCGACACTCTGAGCTATATCGCCGCCGTCAAGGCGCATCCGGCCTGGATGAAGTGGGAAGAGGCGGCGCGGTCCGAGCCCTGGATTGTCGAGGAGGACGAGGTCTGACTCTTGAATCGCCAGAATTCCAAAAAATAAACTTGGGGACTGGTCAAGCCCCCTCAAGGCATGTATAAGCGCGCAAAATTTCCGAAATCGCGATATGTCGTTTCGGCCGCCAGTCTGGCCGTTGGATGTGTTTGCCCGTGAAGTGGAGTAAGAGAAATGGCTGTACCGAAGAGAAAAACGAGCCCGTCCAAGCGCGGTATGCGCCGCTCTGCAGACGCACTGAAGGCTCCGACCTACGTTGAAGACAAGAACTCCGGCGAACTGCGTCGTCCGCACCATATCGATCTGAAGACCGGTATGTATCGCGGCCGTCAGGTTCTGACGCCGAAGGAAAGCGCATAATACACTTGCGTTTTGCCTGAGTAGGACTTGCGAGGTCGGCCCAGTGCCGGCCTTTTGCTTTTTCCCGCGGCAAATACATTCTTATGATGTCTTGAAGTGATGCGGCTGTTTACGGCACTATTCTCCGGCTGAGGGGGAGCTGTGCCATATGTTCAATGCCGTGCCACTGATGACTATTCCATTCATTCTTTACAATATGTCGATGCTGGGCTTTATGGGCAGCGGTGGGCTTCCCTCGCTGCAGAACGACGTCATCGTTTTGTCGATGATTTCGGGAGCTATGTGGAGCATGGCGCTCGGCGACCTCTTCATCGTCGTCGCGCTTGCGGTCCTGTTCTTCGAGATACTGAAGGCGACGCGCAATGACGGTAGCTTAACCAATCACATGCTGTCGATGCTCGTCTTCATAGCCTTCCTGGTCGAGTTTCTTCTCGTCCAGGATGCGGCCACCCAGGTTTTCTTCATCCTGATGACGATTGCGTTGATCGATGTGATTGGCGGCTTTGCCGTATCTATTCGCACCGCCGGGCGCGATGTTTCGATCGGGCTCTGAAGCTTAGAGATTGTCGAGTTTGTTCTGAAGCGCGCGCAGCTGTTCCTTCAGCTCATCAATGTCCTTTGCTTCCGCCTTGCGGCTTTCCTTGGCCGGTGGCGTCATGAACGGCGAAAACATCTGCATGGCCTGCTGGAACATCTCGGTGTTGCGACGGACCTGGTCTTCGACCATTTGCATCGGCAGTTGCAGGTTTTTGCCGATCGGCGTTTCGCCGAAAGCGCGCGTCACCTGCTCGCGCATCTGTGCCTGCTGTTCAGTAAAGGCGCGCATGGAATGTTCCAGGAAGCTCGGAACGACCATCTGCATCTGGTCGCCGTAGTACGTAATCAGCTGGCGGAGGAACGAGATCGGCAGCAGCGTGTTGCCCGTCTTGGATTCCTGTTCGAAAATGATTTGCGTCAGTACCGAATGGGTAATGTCGTCGCCGCTCTTTGCATCCTGGACCGTAAAATCCTCACCCTTCTTCACCATCTCCGCCAGGTCTTCCAGCGTCACATAAGTGCTGGTGCCTGTATTGTAGAGGCGGCGATTGGCGTATTTCTTGATTACGATCTGCCCGTCATTCTTCGCCATATCAGTCTCCCGAAGCCCGTCTGATTGTTATGGAAATTCCTCCGCCGAGGAATGTAGACGCAAACGAAGCCCAGTGACAATCTCTTTGTGCGATGCGGCAACCCCTTTTAAGGCAGAGATAATTTGCCACAGCGTAAGCAATCCCTAAAATTGAATGGTAGAGTCTTGTCGTTTGACTCGGCGATGAAGCTTTGTCAGTTTCCTCTAATCTGGTGGAGTTAACGAGGAGATCGTCATGTCGGGTTCATCCATCGTCATCGCTAGTGCAGGCCGCACTGCCGTTGGCTCATTTAATGGCGCCTTCGCCACCGTTCCGGCCCATGAGCTGGGCGCGGCTGCGGTCAAGGGCGCGCTGGAGCGCGCAGGCGTTGAGGCCGGTGAAGTCGATGAAGTCATTCTCGGCCAGGTTCTGCCGGCCGGCGAAGGCCAGAACCCGGCCCGGCAGGCGGCCATGAAGGCGGGCGTTCCCAAGGAGGCGACCGCGTGGGGCGTCAATCAGCTCTGCGGTTCGGGTCTGCGCGCCGTGGCGCTTGGCATGCAGCAGATTGCGCTCGGTGACGCAAAGATCATCGTCGCGGGCGGTCAGGAGTCGATGTCGATGGCGCCGCACGCTGCACATCTGCGCGGGGGCGTCAAAATGGGCGACATGAAAATGGTCGACACCATGATCAAGGACGGCCTGACAGACGCTTTCTATGGCTACCACATGGGCATCACCGCCGAAAACATTGCGCGTCAGTGGCAGCTCTCGCGCGAGGAGCAGGACCGATTCGCGGTCGCATCGCAGAACAAGGCGGAAGCCGCGCAGAAGGCTGGACGTTTCGCCGATGAGATCATTCCCTTCGTCATCCAGACACGAAAGGGCGACGTGACGGTCGATGCCGACGAATACATCCGTCACGGCGCGACGTTGGACTCGATGGCCAAATTGCGTCCTGCCTTCGACAAGGACGGCACGGTTACCGCAGCGAATGCCTCCGGCTTGAACGATGGCGCTGCCGCGGCCGTGCTGATGACCGAAGCTGAAGCCTCTCGTCGTGGTATTCAGCCGCTCGTCCGCATTGTCTCCTGGGCGACGGCGGGCGTTGATCCGCAGGTCATGGGAACAGGCCCGATCCCGGCATCGCGCAAGGCGCTGGAGAAGGCCGGCTGGTCCGTCGGCGATCTCGATCTCGTCGAAGCGAACGAAGCCTTTGCCGCGCAGGCCTGTGCCGTCAACAAGGACCTCGGCTGGGATCCTTCGATTGTCAACGTCAACGGTGGTGCGATCGCGATCGGCCATCCTATCGGCGCCTCCGGCGCGCGGGTGCTCAACACGCTCCTTTTCGAGATGAAGCGCCGTGGCGCAAAGAAGGGGCTGGCGACGCTGTGCATCGGTGGCGGCATGGGCGTTGCTATGTGCTTTGAAGCCCTTTGAATAGCAGGCAATCCAACCACAACCTGAGCCCCGCAGGCATAGCGGGGCCTTCAAACAAGGGAGCGGAACATGAGCAGGGTGGCTGTTGTCACTGGTGGTACCCGCGGCATTGGCGCCGCGATTTCCGTCGCGCTGAAGAATGCAGGCTATACGGTTGCCGCCAACTACGCGGGCAACGACGAAAAGGCGAATGCCTTTCATGGCGCTACAGGCATTCCCGTCTTCAAATGGGATGTTTCCGACTACGCATCATGCGGCGAGGGCATCGCGAAGGTCGAGTCCGAACTGGGTCCGATCGATGTCCTTGTCAACAATGCTGGCATCACGCGAGACGCGATGTTCCACAAGATGACGCCGCAGCAGTGGCACGAGGTCGTCAATACCAACCTCACCGGCCTCTTCAACATGACGCACCAGGTCTGGGGTGGCATGCGCGATAGGAGCTACGGGCGGATCGTCAACATCTCCTCGATCAACGGCCAAAAGGGCCAGATGGGGCAGGCGAACTATTCGGCAGCCAAGGCCGGAGACCTCGGCTTCACCAAGGCACTTGCGCAAGAAGGTGCTGCCAAGAACATTACCGTGAACGCGATCTGCCCAGGCTATATCGGTACGGAAATGGTGCTTGCCGTGCCGGAGAAAGTGCTGAACGAGCGGATCATTCCGCAGATTCCGGTTGGCCGTCTCGGTGAGCCGGAGGAGGTTGCGCGCTGCGTCGTCTTCCTGGTTTCCGACGACGCAGGTTTCATCACCGGATCGACGCTAAGCGCCAATGGCGGTCAGTTGTTCGTTTAGCGGATGGACGCCGTAAGGCCGTTATCGTGGCTCTCGATCTGCTGCGAATAGCGGCCTTGCTGGCTGCGCGTATCGTATGGATTCAAGTATGCCGCATAGGCCGCCATGGCGATGGTCAGTATTGCGGCTGCACCGATAATTCTCGTCATTGCCCTGCACTCCGGATTCCCCATGACGCATTGGTCGTTCAACCCGGTGTCGATATTGGGGCCGATTTGAGGAATTATTTGGCTGTCTTTCAGCCCTTTGGGTGGCGCTTTGCTTTCGCCCTGACCGGCACTTTCTGCATTGCGCGGTCTTCGCCGCGAAGAGTGGCGGTAGCCGTCGTTAGGAGGGCCGCCGCAATCAGGATGGCGACCGCTGAATTCAAGATGATCTGGGTCATGGGACCGTTCCTTTCCGAGCCGGCGGGACATGGCCTCGCCGCTATTCTTGAAGGAAATATGCGCCTCAGCCTCACGGTCCGGTAGATTGGACTTTGGCGACCGACTGTCAGCGTGGCGTTGACAATCGGGCATCGCATGCGCTCAGAGATGGGGATTACGCGGCCGATATTTCGTCACCAGCCGTTGGTTCACCGCGGCAGCGCCAGGCATGTTGGCACTGAGATAAATCGGCGCGTCGCCGCCTTTCGACAGCTCCCAAGCGACGTCAGCGAAGATGGCGTTGAGGACGGTTGCACCGATAGCGGTCGAAACCGGACCGACTTTCAGCTCCGTACCTGGGAGCCCGATCACCGCATCGCCGGGAGGAAGACCGTTGTCCAACACGACGTCGGCGATGTCCGCAAGGCGACGTCGGCCGTTGGCAACCGCACTCGAATAGGAGACGGATGTGATCGCGATCACTTTGGCACCGATCTCGCGGCCATAATCGGCGGCTTCGATCGGCGCCGCATTCACGCCGGAGTTCGACGCGATGATGATGACATCGCCCGGCTGCATGCCATAGCGCTCCAGCACCGGCCGCACCAATCCTTCTGTCCGCTCATAGACGGAGCTGATTACCGCGCCCTCGTGCAGCATCGCGGAGCCAACGAGAATCGGAACGGTGAAAGCGAGGCCACCTGCCCGATAGTGCACTTCTTCGGCCAGCATATGCGAGTGTCCGGTGCCGAACACATAGACCCGCTTGTCATTGCGTGCGGCTTCTAGGATCGCAGTGGCCGCCAAAGCCATGGGCTCGGCAAGCTCCGTCTTCAAAGTCTCGAGTCGGCCAATCAGATTGGAGAAGTAAGCATCGGTGATCGCTGTCATCACGTCCTCGATTTCTAGGCCGCTTCGCCGCTGATGAAGGTCCGAGTGACCTCGAGAGCATCGGTCAGATGCACCAGATCGGCTCGGGCACCCGGCGAAAGGTGGCCGTGGTCTTCAAGGCGCAGGAAGCGCGCCGGGTAGAGCGTCGCCATGCGAAGCGCCTCTGCGAGCGGCAGTTCCAGATAGGTAACGCCATAGCGGATGGTCGACGCCATATCGACGTCGGAACCGGCAAGTGTGCCGTCGGATAGGACCAGCTTCGAACAGAAGCCACCTCTCTCGCGTCGGACGGTCCGGCCATTCAGCGTGAAGGAATCTTGCTCCGATCCAACCAGCGACATCGCGTCGGTGACGAAAAAGAGCTTGCCCTCGCCCCGCTTTGCACGAAGAGCGGTCCGAAGCGCCTTCTGATCAACATGATGGCCGTCGGCGATGATGCCGCACCAGACCGAAGGATGATCGATGGCCGCGCCGACGAGGCCAGGTGAACGATGGCCGAGCTGGCTCATGGCGTTGAAGAGGTGGGTGACGCCACGCGCGCCAGCGTCGAAGCATGCCTCCGCGGCCTCACTGGTGCAATCGGAATGGCCTATGCTAACGGTGATGCCGGCTTCACTGAGTTCGCGTACCTGTTTTGCGGTGACCTGTTCGGCCGCCATCGTTACCAGCAGTGTGCCGATCGCTTCCTTGGCCGCGATGAACGCTTTAACGTCCTTATCCTCGACTGGCCGCATGAGTTCAGCAAGGTGGGCTCCCTTGCGGGCCGGCGCCAAATGCGGGCCCTCAAGATGGAGGCCAGCTACGCCGCGGTTCGTCTTGACGGTCTGCTTGGCCGCCTCGATCGCCGCGGCGGTCGCGTCCGCCGTATCGGTGATCAGCGTCGGCAGCAATGCAGTCGTGCCGTAGGGTCGATGACCATCGGCAATCATGTACATGGAGGCTGCCGATGGCTCGTCGTTGAGCATTCGGCCGCCACCGCCATTCACCTGCGCATCGATGAAGCCTGCCGAAAGCACGCCACCTTCAAAGCGCGTATGCTCGCCCTCTGGCAGTTCGCTTGTCGACGCAATGCTCTCGACGCGCCCGTCCGAGACGATGAGCGCCTTGTCGTCGTGGAAGCGCTGACCGTCGAAGATCCGCGCGCCGGAGAAGATTTTGCGAACCATCACATCGTCTCCGTGACCTTGAGCAGGTTGGCTGGCTTGTCAGGGTCGAAGCCCTTGCGGCGCGTGACCGACTCTATCAGACGGTAGTAGACGAGCAGGGAAACGAGCGGGTCGAGCAGGCCGCTGCCCGTCGTCGGCACCTGCAGATTGATGCCAGAGACCGGCTGGGTCGAGAACGGCACGGTGGTCGCGCCGAGCTTCCGCAGCCGCTCAAGCGCCTGGACGTTGTTGCTGAATGCTGGATCATCAGGCGTAAAGGCGACGATCGGGAAACCTGGCTGAACAAGACGCATCGGGCCATGCATCAGCTCGGCAAGCGAGAAGGCTTCTGCATGCAGGCCGGCCGTCTCCTTGGCTTTCAAAGCTGCCTCGAGCGCAATGGCGAAAGCGGGGCCGCGACCGGCCGTATAGAGCGAACTGGCCTCGAAAAGTACATCCTCCGCTGCCTTCGTATCAATCCCACTGGTCGCCTGGAGGGCTTCCGGTAGCTTTTCCAAGGATGCATGGAGATCGCGCTTGCCGCTGATGGCAGCCGTGACACCGGAAAGCGCGGCGACTGAGGCGATGAAGGACTTGGTCGCCGCTACGCTCTTCTCCGGGCCTGCATTGAGGCCGAGAACGATGTCAGCCTGCTTGGCGAGCGGGCTATCGGTGACGTTGACGACCGCAATCGTCGTCGCACCACCGTGTTTTGCGGCATCCTGCAAGGCAATGATGTCGGGGCTTGCGCCGGATTGCGACACCGTGAAGTGGACGCCGCCCTTCAGATGTAGAGACGCGCCATAGACTGACGCAATCGACGGACCGACCGATGCGACTGGCACGCCGCAGGTGATCTCGAAGAGGTATTTGAAGAAGGTCGCGGCATGGTCGGAAGACCCGCGTGCTGCCGTCGTCACCACGGTCGGAGCGCCTGATGCAAACAGTTTCGCAATTTCGTCGAAGGCCGGCTTTTCTTTCTGAAGCAGCGTTGCGATGACCTCCGGCGACTGGCCTGCTTCCTGCAACATCAGCGAATGGCTTTCACTCATAGGTCTTCTCCGATTCTTAATTCTGCAACAAAATCATATGCATCGCCACGATAGTGGGAGCGGGTGTATTCGACGACGCGTTGGTCTTCCAGGCGCGAGACGCGTTCGATCAGCAAGGCGGGCGCACCCGCCTTCACGTCTAGCGCCGCCGCCGACGACGGATCGAGCGTCACAGCCGTGAGCCTTTGGAGGGCTCGAACGGGGCGGTGGCCGCTCGCCGCGAGCGCCTCGTACAGAGATCCTTCTCCGCCGGCATTTTCTCCAATGAACTTAATCGGCACGACAGCACGTTCGATCGCAAGCGGCAGACCGTCGGCAAGACGCAGACGATCCAGGCGCAGCACAGGTTCATCAAGCCCGAGGCCAAGCAAAAAGGCTTCATCAGGAGATGGCGTATTGACGGTTCGAGACAAGATCCGAGCCGCAGGCGCGCGACCGCGTGAGCGCATGTCGGCGGAGAAGGAAGAAAGCCGCCATAGCGACTGTTCCATGCGTTCGACCTTGCTGGAAACGAAGGTGCCGCTTCCATGCCGGGATTCAAGTGTGCCTGCATTCATCAGGTCGCGATAAGCTGTGCGGACTGTAACGCGTCCGACCTTCAATGCCTCGGCGAGATCCCGCTCGCCGGGAAGCGCGGTTCCAGGTCTCAGCAGTCCCTCCTGGATCAGGCCCGTCAGAGCCTGCGCCAACCGCTTGTAAAGCGGCCCTGTGAGCGCCTTGTCGCGCAGGCCTCGACTGTTCAGTTCGGCGATCAGACTGGTTCTATCCATGCCATAGAGATAGAACCTATCTAGAACCAATCGCAAGTCAAAAATGACTTCGGAACAAAAAAACCCTCGCAGGTAGCCTGCGAGGGTTTGTCGGTTGGAGCGATCTGTTCGCGTCAGCTCTTCGAGAAGATGTAGTCCGTTTCCTGACGCAGTACCTCGCCCGGGCGGAGGATCGCGTCGGGAAAGCCCTCGTGGTTGATTGCATCCGGCCAGATTTGCGTTTCCAGGCAGAAGCCGGCGAACGGGCCGTACTTGCGCCCGTCGAGGCCAGGGACAGGCACATTGAGCTTGAAGCCCGCATAGAACTGCACGCCAGGCTCCGTCGTGCGCACTTCCAGCGAAACGCCCGAATTCAGGCTTCGGGCAAGCGCGACGGAGCGCTTTGCTGTGCGTTCGTTGGAAAGGCAGAAATTGTGATCGTAGAGGGCCTGTTCGCTACCCTCGAACCGCTTCATCGGTGACATCTGACGGAAGTCGAAGGCGGTTCCCGCAACGGGCCGAGCCTCGCCGGTCGGGATCTGCCGTTCATTCGTGACGAGGTAGCTGTCGGCTGCGATCATGATGTCGTGGCCAAGCGCGTCATCGCGGCCATCTAGGTTGAAATAGGCGTGCTGGCAAACGTTGGCGATCGTCGGCTGGTCGCTGGTCGACTCGTAGGTTACGGAGAGTTCGCCGTCGCCGTGCACCCAGTAGGTTGCCTGGATGGCGCAGTTGCCGGGATAGCCGCCGCGCCCGTCAGGGTCGACAATCTTCAGCACGACACGGTCGACATCGTGCTCGACGATCGTCCAGTTCCGCTTGGCAATATTGTCATTCCCGCCATGAAGGTGAGTCACGCCGTTCTCATTGAGATCAAGCTGATAAGGCTTGCCATCCAGCGTGAATTTGCCGCCGCCGATACGGTTTGCACAACGTCCGGGAGTTGCGCCAAAGTAGGAGGAATGGGCAGGATAGCTGTCGAAATCATCGAAGCCAAGCATGAGCGGCGCATCGTGGCCGTCAAGGCGGAGGTCCTGTATTACGGCGCCCCAGCTGATGATCTTGGCCGTCAGCCCGCCACCCTTGATCTCGACGCGATAGACAGTTTCGCCCGACTTAGTCTGCCCAAAAATTTCCCGCTTCAACATTTGCGTCATGACGACCCGTCCAGATGTGCCTTTGATTGAGGCAGGGAACCTGCCCCCATTTGCGGCAAACCGCAACCGGTGTGCTTTAAAAAAGAACGGCCGCCTGATCGGTGCACTGCGCCTCCGTTTGAGCAACGCTAGCCGGCGTTACGCGGCCTTGCCGATCTCGTTGAGGTCGTAAGGTGTCGTTTG
Organism: Rhizobium sp. 3T7; assembly: GCF_020166565.1. NCBI lineage: Bacteria > Pseudomonadati > Pseudomonadota > Alphaproteobacteria > Hyphomicrobiales > Rhizobiaceae > Rhizobium > Rhizobium sp. 3T7. The sequence continues at coordinate 199,093 of NZ_JAIQXS010000006.1, read as the reverse complement.
GTAGAGTTCGTTGATCCAATTGCCGAAGAGCAGGTGCGCATGGCTGCGCCAGCGGTTCTGCGGCGCCAGTGAGGGATCGTTGTGCGGGAAGTAGTTGTGCGGCATCTTGATCGGCACGCCAGCGTTCACGTCGCGGAAATACTCATCAGAAAGCGACGTCGAATCATACTCCACGTGATTAAACATGTAGAGCCGCTTGCCCTTCCGCTCGTGTACGAGGCAGACGCCCATTTCGCTGGACTCCATCAGGATTTCCAGGTTGTCCGACTTCTCGATATCGCTGCGGCGGACTTCGGTCCAACGCGAGACCGGTACCTCGAAATTGTCGGAGAAGCCATTGAGGTAGACCGATGACGGCTTCAGGTTCCGGTGCCGGTAGACACCGAAGGCCTTCTCCTTCAGTTCGTACTTGGGAACGCCGTGGAAGTGATAGATTGCAGCCATCGCGCCCCAGCAGACATTCATAGACGAATGGACGTTGGTTTCCGTCCAGTCGAAAATCTGCTGCATTTCGCCCCAATAGTTCACGTCCTCATAAGGCAGCGTTTCGATCGGCGCGCCGGTAATGATGAAGCCGTCGAATTTCCTGTGCTTCACCTCTTCCCACGTTTGGTAGAAGGCGAGAAGATGGTCTTCCGAGGTGTTCTTTGCTTTGTGGTTGCCCACGCGGATGAGCGAAAGCTCCACCTGCAGCGGAGACGCGCCGACGAGGCGGGCCATCTGCAATTCCGTCTTGATCTTGTTCGGCATGAGGTTGAGCAGCCCAATCTGCAGCGGCCGGATGTCCTGACGGATAGCCACCGTCTCGGTCATCACGCGCACGCCTTCCTGAACCAGGGTTTCAAACGCAGGCAAGGTATCGGGGATCTTGATGGGCATTGCGGTCACTCGATCAAAACAACGAATACATCGCTATCGGTCCGCACGCGGCCCTTTAGCAACTTTTTTAACGTGGCTGCAAGCCGGCCGGCCAAATCACCACGGAGTGTCTTAAATAGCGTCACTCGACCCGCGAATCAATTGCTCAAACGAAGGGTGGGGTCGATATGAAGTCACTGCCGCGTTAATGACTGCTAGAATCTGTTGGTGGACACAGCGAAACACCATGTTTATTGAAGTAGAATGATGACTAGGGACGCGTAATGGCAGATGACCTCGAAGGCAGGCCAAGCATTCAAGGGCAGGACAGAGTAGGATACGATCTGAGCCTGGGCTATCGCCTGAGGGTCATGTTCTCGGCCTTCTGGCATTCGCCCGTGCGGGGAAGAGTGTTGGTGATCGCGACCGCGCTGATTGCCATCATTCTCGCCACTGCCTATGCGACCGTCATCCTCAACCAGTGGAACGCGCCCTTTTATGACAGCATCGCGCGGCGCGATCTGCCTGGTTTCTTCCGTCAGCTGAAGGTCTTTGCGCTGATCGCAGGCATGCTGCTGCTGCTCAACGTTGTACAGGCATGGCTAAACCAAATGACCGCGCTCTATATGCGCGAAGGGTTGACGCGCGATCTCGTCAATCAATGGCTCCAGCGCAAGCGTGCGCTTCGGCTTTCGGCCAGCGGTCTCATCGGCGTCAATCCCGACCAGCGCTTGCACGAGGATGCACGCAACTTGGCGGAAAGCACGACGACTCTGATGATCGGGCTGGTGCAGGCGACGATCCTGCTCATCAGTTTCATCGGCGTGCTGTGGGACCTCTCCAGCGGCTTTGTCTTCCATTTCGGTACCCGTTCCTTTTCCATTCCGGGCTATATGGTCTGGGCCGCAATCTTCTATGCGGCATCCGCATCCATTCTCAGCCAGCTGGTGGGCCGCAAGCTTGTGAAGCTGAACGCGGATCGCTTCTCGAAGGAGGCGGAACTTCGCTTTGCGCTGATGCATGCCAACGAGAACATGCCGGCGATTACGGTGGCACGCGGCGAGGAGAATGAGCAGCAGCGCATCAATACCGATATCAGCGCGGTGCTTGCCGTCATCAAGCGGGTGGCGATGGCCAACGTCAACCTCACCTGGGTATCGGCCGGCTACGGCTGGCTTGTCGTGGTCATCCCGATCATCGTCGCTGCGCCCGCCTACTTCTCCGGTGGACTGACGTTTGGCCAGCTGATGGTGTCGGTCGGTGCTTTCAACCAGGTCAACACGGCCCTTCGCTGGTATGTCGCGAACTTCGGTCCCATTGCCGAATGGCGCGCCACGCTGATGCGTGTCACCGATTTTCGTCAAGCGCTCACCACTATGAGCGACGAGATCAATCTCAGAGGCACGATCAGCTACGAGCGCAGCCCGCCCGGAACACTAACGCTGGAGCACGTGCGGATCGCTTCCAAGATTGGCGAAGAGATCGACCAGTGCGGCGGCTTCCGCATGCACGAGAGTGCGGTGACGATCAAGGCCGGTGAAAAGGTCATGATCAACGGCGATCACAACGTGAACCGTAAGCTGCTTTTTCTTGCACTCTCCGAACTTTGGCCGTGTGGTGGCGGCAAGATCGGCTTGCCGCCCACGGACGACATGCTTTTCGTCCCGCAATCGGCTTACATCCCGGGTGGTTCACTTCGTGAAGCGCTGGCGTTTCCCGAGCCTGCGGACACCTATCAGAACGGCGATGTCGTGGCGGCACTGGAAAAGGCAGGACTCCACAATCTGGTTTCCCGCCTTGATACCCGGGCGCGGTGGGACAAGCTGCTTGATTCCGACGAGCAGCGTGCGATCGGTTTTGCTCGCCTGCTTCTCGTACGACCGAAGTGGATCGTGTTTGACGAAGTGTTGGAAGGCATGGAGCCGGAATGGCAGTCCACGATGATGGAGGTCCTTGCCTCCATGCCCGGCGCGGCGATGATCTACATCGGTCGGTCAGACGTCTATGTTGAGACCTTCAAGCCGCGCATACTGCATCTCGAAGCTCTGCATGCGAAGCCTGAAGTGAAGGCAGTGGCAAAAGCGCCGAACGCGCCCGCACCAGCACTCTGATCGCCTACATCGGCGGGACGACCCCGTTCGTGCCGACCGTGACGTTAGCGGCGGACACTGCGCCATCAGGTGCTCTTTCACCCATCACGATCACGCGCGCTCCTGCAACAAGGTCTGACTTTCCGGCAGGGGCGAAGGTGACAATCGGTGTGTCGTCGGCGATGGATATCGTCTTTTCCTTGCCCTGATAGGTGAGCGTGATCGTGTGGCCATCGACCGCCTTCACGGCCTTCGCGACGGTCGCGTTGGTCATCGTGCTGTTTGGCTTCAGGTCCCAAGGGCGACTGCCTTCTCCGGTTCCCTTCATGGCGGCCGGAAAGATCAGCACTTCAAGAGCGCCGTCGCCGCCATCAGCTTTCGGCAGCGATGCTACGCCAACGAAATCGCCCGGCTTGATGTCTTCGACGGAGGCTTTCTTGATGCCGCGAACCTTCCAGTCCGGCTTCAGTGTCACCGTTTGCTCGGCGCCTTCGCGTGTTTTGACCACCAACGTGTTGCCACTCAGGCTTTCAATCGCGCCACGCACGCGTTGCGCTTCCTGGGCAAGCGCGCCGTGCGACGCAATAACGAGGAAACCCGCGGCCCAGACGAGCGCGGTAGATGCTTTAAGATTGTGTGGCATAGTCTGCTTTCCTTGCCGTCGTGCAAGCTGCGGATACGGGCGCAGCTTAGTCCTGCCGGTCGAACGCTGACGAATCAATGAAACGTGAAAGCCAGTTCGCGCGGCACAGACAGGTCGGATTGAGCGGGCCCGAGGGGTGCCTCAACTCTCCAATTCCTCCCGCAGCATCTCAAGCTCCAGCCATTCCTCTTCCATCTTCGTCAGACTGTCCCGGAGCTTCTCCATCTCGGCCGCCAGACGGTTGAATGTGGTGGGGTCCTTGGTGAACAAGCCGGGGTCAGCCATCCGCTCCTCGCGTTTGGCGATCTCGGTTTCGGCCTTGGCCATTTCCTTCGGGAGATTTTCGAGCGCGAACTTCTGCTTGTAGGAAAGCTTGCCCTTTCCTTTCGCCGTCTCGGCGGAAGCTGCTGCATCCTGCTGCTTCGATCGTTCCGCCGCCTTTTCGGCCTTCCTTCGCTCTTCGACGGCACCCTTTCGCTGCGCAAGCATATCCGAATAGCCGCCCGCATATTCGATCCAGCGCCCGTCAGGCGCATCCGGGACGGCCGGCGCAATCGTCGAGGTCACAGTGCGGTCGAGGAAGTCGCGGTCGTGGCTGACGAGGATGACGGTGCCGGGGAAGCCCGCAACGATTTCCTGCAGCAGATCCAGTGTCTCTATATCGAGATCGTTGGTCGGTTCGTCGAGGATCAACAGGTTTGCCGGACGCGACATAATGCGGGCCAGCATGAGCCGCGCGCGCTCGCCGCCAGAAAGGTTCCTGATCGGCGTGCGTGCCTGTTCAGGCTGGAACAGGAACTCCTTCATGTAGCCCGTCACGTGCCTCTGTTCACCGTTGACGAGCAAGTTCTCACCGCGGCCATCCGTCAGGTAATGGGCGAGCGTTTCGTCCGGATTGAGGTCTTCGCGCTTCTGATCCAGCGTCGCGATTTCCAGATTGGTTCCGAGCTTGATCGTGCCGCTGTCCGGTGCGAGCTGTCCGGTCAACATCTTCAGGAGCGTCGTCTTGCCGGCACCGTTCGGGCCGACGAGGCCGATGCAATCACCGCGATGCACGCGAATGGAGAAGGGAGCGACGATCGGCCGATCGCCGAAAGTCTTCGTGATCTTGTCGGCTTCGATGACGAGCTTGCCGGATTCTTGCGCGTCGGAAACTGTTGCCTGCACGGTGCCCTGCGGGCCCTTGTGGCCGCGATACTGCGAACGCATGGTTTGCAGGTCGCCGAGGCGGCGCATGTTGCGCTTGCGTCGTGCAGTGACGCCGTAACGCAGCCAGTGTTCTTCGCGCTCGATTGCCTTGCCGAGCTTATGCTGTTCGAGCTCTTCTGCTTCCAGCACCTGGTCGCGCCAGGCTTCGAAATGCGCAAAGCCCCTGTCGAGCCGGCGCGAGGTGCCGCGGTCCAGCCAGACGGTCGCGGTCGAGACCTTCTCGAGGAAGCGCCGGTCGTGGGAAATCAGGACGAGCGCACTGCGGCTCTTTTGCAGTTCTCCTTCCAGCCACTCGATGGTCGGCAGATCGAGATGGTTGGTCGGCTCGTCGAGGAGCAGGATATCGGGCTCCGGTGCAAGCACACGCGCAAGCGCGGCGCGGCGCGCTTCGCCGCCTGAGAGGTTTTTTGGGTCTTCCTCGCCGGTCAGCCCGAGATGCGAGAGGAGATAAGTCACGCGGTAGTGGTCGTCACCAGGACCAAGTCCAGCCTCGGCATAGGCCTGCACGGTACTGAAGCCCGCGAAATCAGGGGCCTGTTCCAGATAGCGGACAGTCGAGGACGGGTGACGGAAGACCTCACCCGACTGCGCTTCGACGAGGCCGGCGGCGATTTTCAGCAGTGTCGACTTCCCAGAGCCGTTGCGACCGACGAGACAGATCTTGTCTCCGGGCTCCACCTGCAGGGCCGCGCCGGCAAGCAATGGTGTGCCACCGAAGCTGAGAAAGATGTCATCGAGTTTCAAAATGGGAGGCGCCAAAGATCAGACTCCGGAAAGATCATAGGGGCGGGCGAGCACAATGGCGCGGCCGCTCTCGAGCGAAAGGCGCACCTTGCCGTTCGCGACATTGGAAATGGTACGCGACGAGCCGAAGGGCAAATGGAAATCGGCGAGCGGGTAGCGCGCGTTTTCGATTGTCAGGCCGCGCAGTTCGCTGAAACCGGGAACCGAAAAGAGGCTGTCAGGCGGCAGGTCCAGCTCGGTTGCGCCGGCAATCAGTGGCACGGCCTCCTCGCTGCCTGACGTCAGAAGTACGTCATAGCCCTGTTCTGCAAGGTTGACAGCATAGAGCAGGTGCTGAATGGCATGATCGGAGCGCTCGCCCGCAAGGGCGCCTGCAAGGACAAGACGTTTCGCCCCACGCGCGATCGCTTCCGAGACCGCAATTTCGCCATCGGTGGAAGCCTTTGTAGCGGGATAGGGTTGCTTGGGCACATCAGGAAAAGCACCCTCGAGGTCAGCGGGCGTCGAATCAAAATCACCGACCCAGAGCTCGGGAACGACGCCAAGCGCAGCCGCATGACGCATTCCCCCGTCGGCGGCAATGAAACGGCTGCCCGAGATGGCGTGACGCAAGCGATCGGTTATCTGCAACTCGCCGCCAAGCAGAATGGTGAAGGTGGATTGGCTCATGCGCATTGCCCATAGCGCAAAGCAGGGGGGAAGGGAAAGGGCCGCTGCTCAGGCTTCGTCAGGGACATCCTTGATGCGCGCCTGAAAGATGTCCTCGTAGCCGGAAATGAACTTTTCGAACAGTTCTCCGAATGCCTCGATCTCTTCCGGTTTCCAGTCTTTGACCACCTCGGAAACGAATGCGAACTTCTGCGCGCGTATCTCCGACAACAGCCGCTGTCCGAGTGGCGTCATCACGACGATGATCCGCCGCGCATCGGTCTGGGATGCCTTTCGCCGCAGAATATTACGTCCGACCATATCCGCGACGACGCGGCTTGCGCGCGACGGATCGATCCGCATCATCTCGGCGATCGTCCCGACCGTTACTTCACCGGCCTCTTGAGCGCGCCGCACGGCATCCAGTACGTCAAGGTGCGACAGCTCAAGGCCGGGCGCCACACTCTGGATGGCGAGCCGCCCGATCAGTCGGCGCCCGGTCATCAGGCGCATGCGGGTCATGCTTTGGCCAATACGCAGAATACCTGGGTCGTCGGTCGCAGCGTCTGGGTCGATCAGGTTCATCAAGCTCTCTTTCATTCCGGAAATATAGCATGTTCCATGTCAATTGAGAATATGCCAAAGTCAATAACGTGACATTGACAATTATATGCTAATAGCACATAACGTAGTCAACGCATCATCTGGAACGACGCTTCATGGATACTCAAATTGCCGCGGCGCCGCTTGTGACGGATCATCGTCGGCGGTTCATCCTCTTCCTTTTTCTAATGGCAGCCATGTTCATGGCGACACTCGACAACCAGATCGTCGCAACGGCTCTGCCGACAATCGTCGGTGAGTTCGGCCACCTCGAGCGGTTCAGCTGGGTCGGCTCGGCCTATCTGCTCGCCGTGAGCGCGGTGATGCCACTTTACGGCAAGCTCGGTGATCTCTTCGGCCGCAAGTATGTGATGATGGCCGCGATCATGATTTTCACCATCGGCTCCGCCGTCTGCGGACTGGCCATATCCATGAACACGCTGATTGCAGCCCGCGTGTTGCAGGGGCTTGGCGGAGGCGGCATCATGGTATCGATCTTCGCCGTCAACGCCGACCTGTTCGAGCCCCGCGAACGTGCGCGGTACCAAAGCTATTCCAGCCTTGTGCTGATGGCATCCGGTGCGATCGGGCCTGTCCTCGGTGGTGCGATGAGCGATCTCTTCGGTTGGCGGTCGATCTTCCTCGTCAACGTTCCGATTGGCTTCGTCGTCCTTGTCGGTCTGGTGCTCATGCTGCCTTACCGGAAGCCGAACCGCCGTCCGAAGATCGACTATGCCGGAGCCTTGCTGCTCGCCTTGACGACGGCAAGCATCGTGCTGGCTGCCGATGGCGCTCAGCTTTTCGGTTCGCTGGTGGCCCCGCAGAACCTTGTCATCATGACACTCGGCGTTGCTACAGTCATCGGATGGATTCTCGTCGAGCGTCGCGCCGCCGAGCCAATTGTTCCGCTGTCGCTGTTCCGCAATTCAACGTTCAGCCTGTTGCTTTTTATGTCGATCATGAGCGGCGCGATCGGCATTGGCATGGTCAATTATTTCGCGCTGTTCCTGCAGACGACGACTGGCCTTTCACCCTCGGCGGCCGGGGCGTTCTTCATTCTTTTGACCGGCGGCATCGTTTGCGGGTCGCTTTCTGCGGGCCGTATCATCTCCATCACCGGGCGTTACAAGCCGTTTGCCGTAGCAAGCCTGACCTGCAGTGCCATCGCATTCGTGCTGCTCACTCAGGTTCATGCGGGAACGCCGGTCCTGCTGATCGGAGCAGTGATGGCCCTCCACGGCTTCGGCGTTGGCCTTGCACAACAGGTGCCGGTCATCGGCGTTCAGAATGCGGCTCCAGCGCGCGACGTCGGCGCCGCAACAGGATCGGTGACGCTGTCGCGCATGGGTGGCGCATCGATTGCTATCTCGATTTACGGCGCGATAATTGGCTCACAGCTCGGCAAGACGGGACTGTCCATTCCCGGCGTAACTGACATCGAGCAGCTGACGCCGAAAATGCTGGCGGCTTTGCCGGAGTCCACACGTCAGGCGGTGGCCGACGCCTATGCCAATGCGTTCACACCGCTTTTCATGGCGTCCTGCGCGATCGCGCTCATTGGCCTTTGCGCCGCCTTGATGCTGAAACCGACGCAGCTGCCGCGCGCGGCCGAGGTGCGGCCGGCAGCCAGCACCGAAGCGGCGGAATAAATGCCGGTGGCGGGCTAAGGCCGCCACTTGCAAGACACCAAGCGTGGCGATACATCTGCAAACGCTCTAACGGGGTGCCCGTGCCCATTCGGTGCGCGGCTGAGAGGCTGAAAGCCAACCCGCGGAACCTGATCCGGCTAACACCGGCGGAGGGATTAGACGCGTGACATCTGGCACCGCCCTTTTCCCCTTCAAGCAAACCAGAGGAGAGGTGCCATGTTCAAATTCACAAGCTGTTTGCTGTTTGTCACGGCCTTTGTCGCGACTGCCGGCCTTGCCGGCCCAGGCGCGCGGGCGGCAGACAAGACGCTCACCGTCTACACCTATGAGAGCTTCACATCGGAATGGGGTCCGGGGCCGAAGGTCAAGGAAGCATTCGAGAAGACCTGCGGCTGCAGCGTCAATTTCGTCAGTGTGGCTGATGGCGTGGCGCTGCTGTCGCGCCTCAAGCTCGAAGGCGCTGGTACGAAGGCAGATGTCGTGCTCGGCCTGGACACGAACCTGACCACGGAAGCGAAGGCAACCGGCCTATTCGATGCGAGTGGTGTCGACGTCAGTGCACTCAACGTGCCCGGGGACTACAAGGACGATGTATTCGTGCCTTATGACTATGGCCACTTCGCCGTCATCTACGACACCCAGACGATCAAAAATCCTCCGCAGAGCATGAAGGATCTGGTCGAAGGCGACCCTTCGCAAAAGATCGTCATTGAGGACCCGCGCACCTCGACACCCGGGCTCGGTCTCTTGCTGTGGGTAAAGTCCGTCTACGGCGATAAGGCGCCTGAGGCTTGGGCAAAACTCAAAAAGCGGGTGTTGACGGTAACGCCCGGCTGGTCCGAGGCTTATGGACTTTTCACCAAGGGTGAGGCGCCCATGGTGCTCTCCTACACGACCTCGCCTGCCTACCACATGGTTGCGGAAAGTACGGACCGCTATCAGGCGGCTGCATTCTCAGAGGGCCACTACATACAGATCGAAGTGGCGGGCCTGCTTAAGAATGCGCCGGACAAAGAGCTTGCGCGCGATTTCTTGAAATTCATGGTGACGCCGGGCTTCCAGGACACCATTCCGACCAACAACTGGATGATGCCGGTTTCGGCGACGTCGCAACCGCTACCCGATGCGTTCGGCAAGCTCGTGAATCCGTCAAAGACCTTTCTGATGAGCTCGGAGGAAGTCGCGGAGAACCGCAAAGCCTGGATCGATGAGTGGCTGGCTGCGATGAGCATGAATTGATGCTTTTGACCAAGGCGGAGATGCGGCGGGCGATGTTGGGCGGGGCGCTAAGTCTTGCCGGTATTGCCGTTTTCGTCGGCCTTGCGGTCTTCGCCTTGCTTCTCTCGAGCGGCGTTTCGTCCATTCTGGCGGCGGTGCTTGAACCGTACATCCTGCGGGTCCTGCGTTTCACCTTGTTGCAGGCCTTGCTTTCGACGCTGCTATCGATCGCTTTTGCGATTCCCGTCGCTCAGGCCCTGGCGCGTCAGCAGCATTTCCCCGGACGCATGTGGATCATTCGGCTGATGGCTGTGCCGATGGGCCTTCCTGTTCTGATCGGGGCGCTCGGGTTGATCGGTATCTGGGGGCGGCAGGGCTTTATGAACGCGCTGCTGCTCAAGCTCGGCATGGCGGAACCGATCAGCATCTACGGGCTTTCCGGGATCCTGTTGGCGCATATCTTCTTTAACATGCCGCTGGCTTGCCGCTTGATGCTGGCGGCATTAGAGCGCGTGCCAGCGGAATACTGGCTGATGGCAAGTGGTCTCGGCATGCGGCCTGGCTCGATTTTCCGCTTCATTGAATGGCCGGTTCTGCGCTCGGTCATTCCCGGTATCGCCGGTCTGATCTTCATGCTGTGCGCCACGAGTTTCACGCTGGTGCTGACGCTGGGTGGTGGGCCAGCCGCGACGACCGTCGAGGTTGCGATCTATCAATCGCTGCGTTTTGATTTCGACCCTGGCCGGGCCGTCGTCCTTTCCCTGCTGCAGATTGTCCTTACATCGGTGATCCTTGGGGCGCTGTCGTTTCTTCCTGCGCCTGGGGATGAGGGGATGACGGCCGGCAAGGTTCTCAGGCGGCCGGATGGCGGGCTGCCGGGCGCACGGCTTGCGGATGGCGGCGTCCTGCTGCTCGCCGCCCTGTTCCTCGGTCTACCTTTGATGTCGGTGCTTCTGGCTGGCCTTCGGTCTGATCTCATGAAGCTCCTGCGCGAACCCATCTTCTGGCAGTCGGCTGCGACCAGCCTTGCCATCTCGTTCTCTGCGGCCATCCTCGCCTTGCTGATCGCGATGACGTTGGTGAGTGCGCGCCGGGCGGTGCTTCTCCGGCGCTCTGGGGCTACGGGTGCAGGAGCGTTCTTTGCCGCCATGGGTGGCGCGTCGTCATTGGTGTTGCTCGCGCCGCCGATCGTCCTTGCGACGGGCTGGTTCCTTGCGCTGAGAAGTTTCGGCGACGTGAGCGCCGTCGCTCCTCTGCTGATTGTCGCCATCAACGCCTTGATGTCTTTGCCCTTTGTGATGCGTGTCCTCGAGCCGGCTTTCATCGTTCATAAGCGCCGCACACAAAAACTTGCGGCGAGCCTCGGTGTCACGGGTTGGGTGCAACTACGTCTGATCGATATGCCAGCCCTGTTCAAGCCGGTGCTCACGGCATTTTCGTTTGCAATGGCGCTGTCGCTCGGCGATCTCGGCGCCGTCGCGCTGTTCGGTTCGGACAGTTTCGTCACGTTGCCTTGGCTCGTCTATAGTCGCATGGGTAGCTATCGGACGAACGATGCGGATGGGCTGGCATTGATCCTTGGCATGGTCTGCCTGCTGCTCACGATCGCCGGCACCATGGGTCCCGCGCGCCGGGAGGTGGCTGTCCATGGGTGATCCTCAGTTCGCGATCGAAATGCACGATGCCGGCCTCCAACTTGGCACGCAAGACTTTCACTTCGATTGCCGTCTTCCCGCCGGCGCCGTGATTGCCGTGACGGGTGCGTCCGGAGCCGGAAAGTCGACCTTCCTGAATTTGCTCGCCGGCTTCGACACGGCTGCCCAAGGGCGCGTTCTGATCGCAGGAAAAGATGTGACCGACGAGTACCCTGCGCGACGACCCGTCTCCCTCATCCTTCAGGACAACAATCTGTTTGCGCATCTCGATATTTTCACCAACATTGGCCTGGGTATCGAGCCAGCGATGAAACTCTCGACTGCCGATCGCCAATCGATCACGTCTTCGCTTGAAAAGGTAGGGCTTGCCGGTTTCGAGCGGAGAATGCCAGGGACGCTATCCGGCGGGGAGCGACAACGGGTGGCCTTCGCGCGCGCGCTTGTTCGCAATCGTCCGGTGCTCCTACTTGACGAGCCATTCGCGGCACTTGACCCCGGCTTGCGAATTGGAATGGCAGGGCTGCTGCTCGACATGCATCGCGAGACCGGCAATACCGTCGTCGTCGTTTCTCATGATCCGGATGAAGTCAAACGCATCGCAGATTTCGGCCTTTTTATCGAGGACGGCAGGATCGTCGTGGCGGCTCCGATTGATGAGTTTCTGGGCCGCGAGGATTACGCTGGATTGACGCAATTTCTCCATAGTTGACGAATCTGGCGGTCGCAACGGCACTTTCGCCATAATTTGAGGCGACCGAGGAGACTCCAAAGCACGTTAGGCTTGCTAAAATACAACGGCGCCACATTTAGTCAGAGTCTCGCTATGCAACCGATGCGGAAATCAGTTACAGCAAAGACTTGTGTCCCCGATTGTGCAGTGCAAGAGCGGGGACGGACGCCTGTTGAATCACCATGAGACCGACCGGGTCGCGGAAGCGGGCCGGCCGACAAGCAAGATGACTTGGAGAGCCAGACTGGACAGCATGACGACGTGGAAATTCCCCGCGCCTTCCAGTGATGTGCTCTCGTCTGCGTGCCGTCTGGCGCGACGAGTGTCGTTCGTGTGTGCGACGAGCGTGGCGCTGTACGGCTGCCAGTCCATCCTTGAACAATCCTACCAGCCGAGCGTTGCACCGTCCTCCAATCCGCAGATCGTCGATGAAGTGCAGAAGAACGATCCGCGCGCAGCCATGGGCGCCCGTGAGCATCCACGTATCGTTGCGAGCTATGGCGGTGAGTACAAGGATGCAAAGACCGAACGCCTAGTTGCCCGCATCGCGGGCGCACTGACGGCTGTTTCCGAGAATCCCAGCCAGTCCTATCGCATCACTATCCTGAACTCGCCGGCTATCAACGCCTTTGCACTGCCCGGCGGCTATCTCTATGTAACGCGCGGCTTGCTGGCGCTTGCCAACGACGCTTCCGAGGTCGCTGCGGTCCTCTCGCATGAGATGGGCCATGTCACGGCAAATCATGGCATCGAACGGCAGAAGCGCGAGGAAGCTGAGGTCATCGCCAGCCGCGTCGTGGCCGAGGTGCTGTCCAGCGATATTGCCGGAAAGCAGGCCCTGGCACGCGGCAAGCTCCGATTGGCTGCATTTTCGCGGCAACAAGAACTGCAGGCGGACGTGATCGGCGTGCGCATGCTCGGCGAAGCGGGCTACGATCCCTATGCGGCTGCGCGGTTCTTGGATTCGATGGCCGCCTACAGCCGCTTCATGTCGGTCGATCCCGAGGCGGATCAGAGCCTCGACTTCCTGTCCAGCCACCCGAATTCGGCGCAGCGCATCGAGCTTGCGCGCGACCATGCGCGTGCTTTTGGCCAGGAAGGCAAGGTTGGTGACACGGGCAGGGACTATTATCTCGATGGAATCGACGGCCTGCTATACGGTGACAGCCCGGAGGAAGGCTACGTCCGCGGCCAGACCTTCCTGCATGGCGGGCTTGGTATCCGCTTCGACGTACCGCCTGATTTCAAGATCGACAACAAGGTCGAGGCGGTCATGGCGACCGGCCCGGGCGATGTCGCGATCCGCTTCGATGGCGTCGCGGATAATCAGAGCCAGAGCCTGACCAACTATATCTCCAGCGGCTGGGTTACCGGCCTTGATCCGTCCACCATCCAGCAGGTCACGGTCAACGGGATGGAAGCCGCAACGGCGCGAGCGAGTGCAGATCGCTGGGACTTCGACGTCACCGTTATCCGCAACAATGCGCAAATCTTCCGGTTCCTGACGGCCGTGCCGAAGGGGAGCCCGACGCTGCAGCAGACGGCCGAGGTATTGCGGGCAAGCTTCCGCCGAATGACGCCGGAGGAGACTGCGTCGCTGAAGCCTTTGCGCGTCAGGGTAGTCAAAGTACGACCGGGCGAAAATATCACGACCCTTGCTGCGCGGATGATGGGCACGGATCGAAAGCTCGATCTCTTCAAGCTTATCAACGCCTTGCCGACAGGTGCCTCCGTTTCTCCGGGCGACCGCGTCAAGATTATCGCGGAATAAAAAGAGGCCCGGCTTTCACCGGGCCAGTTCCATCACTGGGGGAGTAAGCTCTTTCAGGCCGATGCGGCCATATAGGGGTCAGCGCTGACCAGCGCGCTGCGGAGTTTTTCCATTGCCCGGCTTTCGATTTGCCGGACGCGCTCCTTGGAAATACCGAGGTCGGCGCCGAGTTCCTCAAGCGTAGCGCCGTCTTCCGCGAGTCTGCGGGCGCTGATAATCTTCATTTCCCGCTCATTGAGGTGTTTCAGGGCAGACGCGAGCCAATTGCGTCGGCGCTCGCCGTCGATCATGTTTGATACCTGTTCGTCCGGGAGCGGCTCATCGCTAACGAGGAAATCCATCTTCTCGGCACTGTCGGCATCGCCTGAAACCGAGGGTGCTTGAAGCGAGGCGTCGTTGCTTGAAAGCCTTGCATCCATCGTCTGGACGTCGGAGAGGCTAACGCCGAGAGCGGCGGCGATTTCCTGGTGGATGGACTGGAGAGTGAGCTGTGTGTCACCCCTGGCGAGCTTGGCGCGCAGCCGACGAAGATTGAAGAAAAGGGCCTTCTGAGCAGAACTCGTACCGCCGCGGACAATCGACCAGTTGCGAAGGATGTAATCCTGGATGGATGCGCGGATCCACCAGCTTGCATAGGTGGAGAAGCGGACATCACGCTCGGGTTCGAAGCGTGCTGCGGCCTCCAGCAGCCCGACGTAGCCCTCCTGCACGAGGTCGCTCATCGGTAGACCGAAATTACGAAATTTTCCCGCCATTGAGATGACGAGACGCATGTGGGCCATGGCGATCTGATTGCGGGCGCCACGGTCATCATTGTTTTTCCAGCGGATTGCGAGATCGTGTTCCTCTTCGCGAGCAAGGTAGGGAGCCGCCATGGCGATTTTAATCATGCGCCGGTCTGCTGACATGTTCTTCATATCGGTCTCCTGAATTCAGGCGTCACGCCAAAAAAAGGGCAAAGAATGCTTGCTTCCGGACATTGCTGCCCAGACCAAATTCATGTCTTGAACGTATAAAGGCCCCGAACTCTGGACGTTTCCAGATGGGGCCCTAGCTTAGGGTTATGCGCCGGTAGTACGGCCGGGTAGGACCAGTTTCTTCAAGTTGCCGTATAGGCAGAACGTGGAAGGCATGATCCGCTCCTCATCGAACGTTTACAGGAATGCGAGCGTTCGAGGGTGATGTCAGTTCCCGACGCGGTCCGCAGCTACATGCCTAAAACGCGCCAGGATGGAAAAAGTTCCAAAAAAAACCCGGCGCGAGGCCGGGTTTTTTTCCCAGAAAAACAAGGAACTTATGCAGCTTCGTCCTGAGATTCGTCTTCTTCAATTGCCTTGCCGCGCTTCGGACCCTTGTTGAGGTTGGTCTCTACGAGACGGACGGCTTCGGTTTCCGACATCTTGTTCACGGCAGCGATTTCGCGTGCCATGCGGTCAAGCGCAGCCTCATAAAGCTGACGTTCGGAATAAGATTGTTCCGGCTGGTTTTCGGCGCGATAGAGATCGCGGACAACTTCAGCGATGGAAATGAGGTCGCCGGAATTGATCTTGGCATCATATTCCTGGGCGCGACGGGACCACATGGTACGCTTGACGCGCGCCTTGCCCTGCACAACCTTCAATGCACGCTCGACGAAATCGGTTTCGGAGAGCTTACGCATGCCGATGCTCATGGCCTTGGCGACCGGCACTTTCAGGCGCATCTTGTCCTTCTCGAAATCGATAACGAAAAGTTCAAGCTTCATGCCTGCTACTTCTTGCTCTTCGATGGCGCTGATGGTACCGACGCCGTGTGCGGGGTACACGATCGATTCACCGGTCTTGAAGCCGTGACGTGCGGAAGAAGGTTTTTTCTGCTGGGTCGTCATTCTATTCAAACACTCCCTGTTACGCTTCCGGCTGCAGCCGGAGCCGGGTCAGTCAGGCCCGGATGAGACGGTCGGATCCGTCGGGTGACTTACTTCTGGTCCCACCGGACAACAAACATATCCATGCGCACAAGCTTGGAACCTCACGGCTCAAGGCGTTGATATGTCACGGAAACCGCGTTTTTGGATTTGTTTTGCTTTCGTGGTGGTTTGGGCATGCTTCATGCCGCAAATGGATCAGTGTCAGAAAGCTATCACAAAAATATGAGGAAATCAATAATTTACTGCGCCTGAGTCATGCGCGCAACACATGACACCCATATGCCGCAGACACACTTCAAGCGTTTTCCAGCTCACTGAACCCGGTTTCAGACCTACCGGAGGATCAGTCGCCCGCTCCGGGCTTCTCCGAGAAATACTTCTCGAACTTGCCGGTTTCGCCATCCAGTTGCTTCGCTTCGGGCATGGCATCCTTCTTGACCGTGATGTTCGGCCAGATGCTGGCATACTCGGCGTTGATCTTGAGCCATTTGTCGAGGCCCGGCTCCGTGTCCGGCTTGATTGCCTCGGCGGGACATTCCGGCTCACAAACGCCACAGTCGATGCACTCGTCAGGATGAATGACGAGGAAGTTTTCGCCTTCGTAGAAGCAGTCGACGGGGCAGACTTCCACGCAGTCGGTATATTTGCAGCGAATGCAATTGTCGGTCACGACATAGGTCATGAAGAACTCCAGGACTTCCATACAATGGGGCCGGGCAACCTGGAACGTCGCGCCTTTCCCCCAACCGGAAAGGAAGCGGTGAGATGCTTGGGAGGCATTCACGCTATCCGGCAAGTTGATTGTGACGTATCGGCTTTGTCTGCGGATTTCAAGGATAAAGAAATCGCAGAACTCGGCAGTTCGGATAGAGTTTTCTAATCCTCGTCCGACATCAGCCTGTCGATTGCACGACGTTCCTTTTTTGTGGGTCGTCCCGCCCCTGTGGCCCGCGTTGCCTGCTCATAAGGTGTCAGGCGTTTTGTCTCGTCGGGCGGCGGCGTCTGATCCTCATAGAGGAGCCGGGCTTCCTCATAGGGGCCACGCCGCTCGCCGCGTGATTTGACGATGAGGACAACGTCCCGCCGCTCGAGTGCCAGCTCGACCTTGTCGCCCACCTTGACCGTTTGACTCGGCTGGAGGGCGCGCTCGCCATTGATCCGGACATGCCCGGATTGAATGTGGCTTTGTGCCAGCGAGCGCGACTTTACCATACGCGTGAAGAACAGCCACTTGTCGATGCGCTGCCGCGAACCGCTTCCTGGCTGTGTCTCCCCGCTCATCCGCTTACTTCTTCATCTGCTCCTTCAAGGCAGCGAGCTTCGCGAAAGGAGAATCCGGATCGATCGGCTTTTCCTTGCGCGGTGGCTTTGCCTCGAAGCGCAGTGGCTGTGGGCCGCCGCGATTGTTGTTGCGATCCTTGCGATCGCCACGGTCTTGACGGTCGCCGCGCTGTTCGTTGCGGTCGCCGCGTCCCTGATGTGGCTTGCCGCCATCCTTGCCGTGATGCTGGCGGTTGCCGTCTCGGCCCTCGCCATTTGCACCACCTTGGCGGCGATGATCAGATCCCCGTTCCTGGCCGCGATTGTTGCCACCGCGACGTTCGCCCGGGTTACGAGCCTGGCGCTGATTGTCCGTGCGGCCACCGAGGCGCCAGAGTAGAACCGGCTTCGGCTCCTCGGCTTCTTCGGGATTTGCCGCGACTGATTGTTCGGCCACCACTGCTTCAACAGCACCGGGGGCTTCCGAGGCGGCTTCCTCCGATGCGCTGTCGGCATCGTCGTGATCCGCCTTTTCTGCGCCATCCTCAACTGCAGTCTCGGTCGTCGGCGCTGCCGAGGCGTCCTGAGCCGACAGATGGGCTGCTGCCTCCTCCGCCTTGACGGCATCGGAGCGATAGCCGAGCCCCTTCAGGATCTCTTCCATGTCCTCGAGCGTTGCACCAAGGATCGAAAGCATAGCGGTCGTCGTCGTGAAGCGGCGGCCGTCATATGCTCCTTCGGGACGATTTGCCTGGCCCGGCTTCCACTGAAGCAGCGGGCGGATGATATCCGCCAGGCGCTCAAGGATATCGATGCGAACCGCACGCTTACCGAGGAATCGGAAGCCGGCCAGCTTGTAGAAGGTGCGCTCGAAACCCGGATCGGTGACGACCGAGGTGCGGCCGGCAGCCAGCACCGGAATGAGATCGCCATAACCCGGCTTGTCGAGGCCATCATTCTTCAACGCCCAAAGGAGCGTGATGAGCTCTGCAGGGGCGGGCTTCAGAAGGGCGGGGACGAAGATGTGGTAGGCACCGAAGCGGACACCGTAGCGGCGCATCGAAGCGCGGGCATCCTGATCCAGCGACTTTACTTCTTCGGTCACATCGCGCCGAAACAGTACGCCGAGGTTCTCGACGAGCTGAAATGCCAGGCCCTTTGCCAGGCCCTGCAGATCCTCTGCGCGGGACAGATCGTCAAGCGGCTTCAGAACCGTGCTGATATGATGATTTACGAAGCGCTCGATACGGGCGGTCACGTGGTCGCGGGCATTGCCGGTCAACTGTTCGTCGGCGAGAATAATGACGCGCGGGCGCATGACATGATCACTGCCTGCCAGGCGCGCCACCGGGTCGCCCAACCAGCGGATCGAACCGTCGGAGCTGATCGCGAGATCGCTATTGCCGGCCGCGTGGAGGCGAGCCGCACGCGCCTCGAATTCCAGAGCAAGCGCCTTTTGCGAAGCAGACTGAACAGCCTTGGCGTCCGGTCCCTCCGCTCCCGAAATGGGCGTGAACCGGAATCCCGACAACTGCCCCACATGATGTCCTTCAACGAAGACATCGCCATTTACACTGATTTCAGCTTCCAGCATCGCATTCTCTCTCAGGCGCTTCATGAGCACAGATGTCCTGCGATCAACAAAGCGTTTCGTCAACCTTTCATGTAACGCATCGGACAATCGATCTTCGATTTCCCGCGTCTTTTCCTGCCAGTGTGTCGGATCGGCAAGCCAATTGGGCCGATTCGATACATAGGTCCAAGTCCTTATCTGCGCGATTCGCGCCGAAAGCGTGTCAATCTCACCGTCCGTTCGATCCGCGCGATGTACCTGCTCGGCAAGGAAGTCCTCATTTACCGTGCCATAGCGGACGAGATCGGAAAAGAGGGTGGAGATGAGATCGGCGTGTTGGGCCGGCGCGATGCGCCGGTAGTCCGGAAGCGCGCAGGCTTCCCACAACTTCTCGACGCGCGCCGGATTGTTCGCAAGGTCGATGATCTCAGGATAGCGCGACAGGTGTTCCAGCGCTTGTTGATCAACGGCAGGCAGAGCGCGTGTCAGGCCGGAAACGGTAGGGCCGGTCTCAAGGCTCGCGCGCAGCGCGTGAATGGAGGCGAAGTCGAGGTTCTTTGAGCGCCATTGCAGCACTTTTACATTGTCGAATTCGTGACCTTCGATGCGTTCGACCAATTCCTCATCGAAGGGATCGACTTGGCCGGTGACGCCAAATGTCCCGTCGCGAACGTGTCGACCGGCGCGGCCGGCAATCTGCCCGAGTTCGGCAGGATTGAGATTACGGAACTGGTAGCCGTCGAATTTGCGGTCCTGCGCGAAGGCGACATGATCGACATCGAGATTGAGACCCATGCCGATCGCATCCGTCGCGACCAGATACTCCACGTCTCCAGCTTGGTAGAGCGCCACCTGCGCATTGCGGGTACGTGGACTAAGGGCTCCAAGGACGACGGCTGCCCCGCCTCGCTGCCTCCGGATCAACTCGGCGATCGCATAGACTTCATCCGCCGAGAAGGCGACGATCGCCGAACGTTGCGGCAGGCGTGTGATCTTCTTTTGTCCGGCGTAGAACAGCTGGGAAAGTCGCGGTCGCTCGACAACGGTAATGCCCGGAAGAAGCTGCTGTAAAATTGGACGCATAGTGCCGGCGCCGAGCAGCAGCGTCTCGTCGCGACCGCGCAGATGCAGGATACGGTCCGTAAAGATATGACCACGTTCCAGATCGCCCGCGAGCTGCACTTCGTCGATTGCGACAAAGGCCGCTTTCGTCTCGCGCGGCATCGCCTCAACCGTGCAGACCGAAAAGCGAGCGTTGGGAGGCGATATCTTCTCTTCGCCCGTTACCAGCGCAACATTCTGGATCCCGACCTTTTCGGCGACGCGTGTATAGACCTCGCGTGCCAGCAGCCGCAACGGTAGCCCGATCACGCCGGTGCCGTGCGCAACCATGCGCTCGATGGCATAATGCGTCTTGCCGGTATTGGTTGGCCCGAGCACCGCGGTTACTCCGCGCCCGCTCAGTATCATCGGCTGCGATGTCAGTGTCATGGTCCTGCAAGTGAGGCGAGGGTGCCCCAGGTCAAGTCAGCTCCTCTCCGAGAGCAGACAACACATGGACAGCCGTCGTCTCAAACGCAAGGGCTGATTTGAATTTACTCTGCGGTTTTCTGTTGCGCGAAAAGCTTGCAGATTGCTCGTTTTGCGATTCGGAACAGCTTGAGAACGAATCGGAGACGAATCGCTGACTCCGGCTGATTCAGTGTTTGTTCACGGCTAAGTATTGATTTTGAATCACTTTTTCCCACAAGATGCTGAATCTTGAAATTCGCCTCATACGTGCGGCCCAGATTTGCATCTAGGCTGTCAACGGCCTTTCGCCGAAAATCGACAATCGATCCAGCCCGCCCCGACACCCCCCTGATGCTAACGTTCCTGAGAGGAACCGGAAAATGCGGCTCGATCTGGTTTTTTCCACTCAAAGCGGAACAGCTGATACATATGGAACAAAAAACGGTGGTGTGTGTTTCTCGTCCATTCCAAGTGTAATGACGTTGAGGACTTGAACCATGCTTGGCACGATACTTCTGATTATCCTTATTCTGCTTTTGATCGGCGCCTTGCCGAATTGGGGCTATAGCCGGGGATGGGGCTATGGACCTTCGGGCGGTTTAGGGCTAGTTCTCGTGATTATTATTATTCTTGTGCTGCTTGGTCGCATCTAAGCGACGGAAAAAACTGGGAGATATGTCATGATGAAAAAGATTGTGCTCATTGGCGCCCTCGTTGGTGCGCTTGCCTCCTGCACGGCGACTGAACAGGGTACCGCGATCGGTGCCGGTACAGGCGCCATTATCGGTGGTGCTGTCAGCAACAGCTGGGGCGGCGCTGCCGTGGGCGCAGTTGCCGGTGGTCTTGCTGGCGCATTGATCGGCCAGTCCGTTGAGCGGCGTGGCTACTGCGTCTACAGGGATCGGTACGGCCGCCGCTACGAAGCACGTTGCCCACGCTACTAAAGCCCGGGCCAGCGCCTAGCAGCCTTATCATTTTGAGATCGAAAGCGCCGGTTTGAATCGGCGCTTTTTTGTTTGAACAGTGGTCGCGATGCGAACGTGCCGCCGACAAGAAAAGGCCGCGTCGTTTCCGAAGCGGCCATAGTTCTGAGCGCTGAAGCGGACGATCAGTCCTTTGCGCGCTCGACGTAGGAATTGTCTTCCGTCGCGATAACAACGCGCGTGCCGGCGTTGATGTGCGGCGGCACCATGGTGCGCACGCCGTTCGACAGCATTGCCGGCTTGTAGGACGACGAAGCCGTCTGGCCCTTAACGACCGGTTCGGTTTCCGTAATTTCGAGAGTCACGTGGCGCGGCAGCTCGAGGGCAAGCGGAACGCCTTCATGGATCGACAAAATGCAGGTCATGCCTTCCTGCAGATAGGCCTTCTGATCGCCCATCGTTTCATTGTCGACGACGACCTGGTCATAGGTCGCCGGGTTCATGAAGTGGAACCCTTCGCCATCTTCGTAGAGGTATTGGAAGTTCACGTCTTCAACGAAAGCGCGCTCCACCTGTTCGGTCGTACGCCAGCGCTCGGAGACCTTGACGCCATCGACGATACGACGCATGTCGACCTGGGTAACCGGCGTGCCCTTGCCCGGATGAAAGTTCTGGGCAGTCAGAACGACGTAGAGTTTGCCATCCACGTCGAGAACGTTGCCCTTGCGGACGGAAGAGGCGATGACCTTGACCATTAAGACTTCCTTGTAACTCGGCTTTTGGCGTCGTAGAGGACTGTCGATACAGCCCCGGAGACGCGAGTGATTGTTCTTTGGGGGCGCAACTAACCTAAAATCCGGCAAATAGCCAGCCCCAGCGTTGGACAGGTCGGTCAGGACAAATGCCGATGAATCCCTCGATCGCCAAAGTGTCGCCGTGGTGGACGCCGAGCGTGCATTTGGACCGCCGCCCGTTCCTGATTGGACGGAATGCGATCCAGTCTGCATTGCGCGGCTACTTCCTGAGCGAGGATTTTCTGGAGGTCGACACCGCAACGCTGCAGGTCTCGCCAGGCAACGAGGCGCACCTTCATGCGTTTGCCACTGAAGCATTGACGACCGACGGCCAGACGGCGGCGCCGCTTTACCTGCATACATCGCCTGAGTTTGCCTGCAAGAAACTGCTTTCGGCCGGAGAGCAGCGCATCGCCTGTTTCGCACACGTCTATCGCAATCGCGAGCGTGGACACTTGCATCATCCGGAATTCACGATGCTTGAGTGGTATCGTGTGGGCGAAAGCTATGAGAGCCTGATGATGGACTGCGTTCGCATTTTGGCGCTTGCTGCAGAAACTATGAAGACGGCACGGCTCACCTATAAAGGCAGTGACTGCGATCCGTTCGCGGGGCCGGACCGAATAAGCGTTGCCGCAGCTTTCGAACGCTATGCCGGCATCGATCTCCTGGCTTCCGTTTCCGCCGATGGTGCGACGGATCGGGCGCATCTCGCTGACCAGATGAAGCGGATCGGCATGCGTGTTGCGAACGATGATGGCTGGGCCGATCTGTTCAGCCGCGTCCTTGTCGAGAAGGTCGAGCCTCATTTGGGTTTCGGTCGAGTGACCATTCTTGACGAGTATCCGGTGTCGGAAGCAGCGTTGGCGCGCCCCTCCGCTCGTGATCCCCGTGTTGCCGAACGTTTCGAGGTCTATGCTTGCGGGGTCGAGCTTGCGAACGGCTTTGGCGAGCTTACCAATCCGGCGGAACAGCGCCGTCGCTTCGAGATCGAGATGTCTGAGAAGGCCCGCATCTACGGCGAAAGCTATCCTCTGGATGAGGATTTTCTGGACGCGCTTGCCATCATGCCCGAGGCAAGCGGGATCGCTCTCGGCTTCGATCGGTTGGTGATGCTGGCAACCGGCGCGTCGCGGATCGATCAGGTGATGTGGGCCCCGGTCGCGGAGTACGGCAGATGAACAGTATCGTGCCTATCAAGACCGTCGAGGGTCTGGAAAGCGCTGGGCTGCTGGGTCTGAGAGACCGGGACGCGTTGGCTGATGTAGCCGCACGCTACGCCATTGCATTGACGCCATCAGTCGCGCGCTTGATTGATCGCACGGACGCTGCAGACCCGATCGCCAGGCAATTCGTACCAGATGCGGCCGAGCTCAACGTCGTGCCCGAAGAGCGCGCGGACCCGATCGGCGACGAAGCCCATAGTCCCGTGCAGGGGATCGTTCATCGCTATCCCGATCGGGTACTGTTGAAGGCCGTGCATGTCTGCCCAGTCTACTGTCGCTTCTGCTTTCGCCGCGAGATGGTTGGCCCGCAAGGCTTGGGCATGCTCGACCCCGAGGCAATGATGGCAGCCTTTGCCTACATTCGAGACCATAAGGAAATCTGGGAGGTGATCCTGACGGGCGGCGATCCGTTGGTGCTGTCTCCGCGACGGTTGGAAGAAATTCTTCGCGAACTGGCATCGATCAATCACGTGAAGATCGTGCGGTTCCATACTCGCGTTCCCGTGGTGGATCCTTCAAGAGTTGATGCAGCCTTGATTGCAGCCCTGAGAGCGAGCGGTAAAACCGTCTACGTGGCGCTGCATGCCAATCATCCTCGCGAACTGACCGAAGAGGCACGCGCGGCGTGTGCCCGTCTGATCGATGCCGGAATTGTCATGGTCAGCCAATCGGTGCTCCTGAGGGGCGTCAATGATGATCCAGAAGTACTTGCAGAGTTGATGAAGGCCCTCGTCGAGACGCGTGTGAAGCCTTACTATCTGCACCATCCGGACCTCGCTCCTGGCACGAGCCATTTTCGGCTGACGATCGAAGAAGGGCAAAAGATCGTCGCCGCTTTGCGCGGCCGGATCTCCGGTCTTTGCCAACCCACCTACATACTCGACATACCGGGCGGCCATGGCAAGGCCGTCATCGGTGAGCAGTCGATCAGAGAGGCGGGCGAAGGCTGCTATTCTGTTTCGGATTATCGCGGTGCCGAGCACTTGTATCCGCCGGTCGCCTAGTGAAAACGGTGTTGTTCTTGAACAATGCGTCGCGAGACCTCTTCATGGCGCAAGAATATAAATCGTAGGCAAGATATTGAGATCCAACGTAAGTT
Source organism: Rhizobium sp. 3T7 (assembly GCF_020166565.1). Taxonomy (NCBI): domain Bacteria; kingdom Pseudomonadati; phylum Pseudomonadota; class Alphaproteobacteria; order Hyphomicrobiales; family Rhizobiaceae; genus Rhizobium; species Rhizobium sp. 3T7. The sequence goes on along the minus strand of NZ_JAIQXS010000006.1, from coordinate 174,979 downwards.
CCACGTTCTCCCGTTTCTCCTATAAGAATTTAGGTGAGGTGCTTAGCTCACTTTAACTACGTCATTTAGGAGAATTTTGTCTTTTCCAGACTACGCCTATTCCGAGAACAAGGCAGTTTCGCCACTCGAGATATGATCATCTTGGAGAAGTCATAATGAATACTACGATCCGTGAGCTCCTGGTCAAATTCGGAAAGCTTCCCGTCTCTGTTGACCAAGTTGCCGACGATGCCGACCTCTATGCGGTGGGCCTAACTTCCTTCGCTTCCGTGCAGCTTATGCTTGCCATCGAAGAGGCATTTGATATCGAGTTTCCCGACAATCTCTTGAATCGCAAGTCCTTCGCCAGCATCGCGGCGATCGCGAAGACTGTCGACCAGATCAAAGATAGCCGGAAGGTCGCCTAAATGAACTTTCCGGTCAAAATCGCGGAAGAGGATCTTGCCTCCAGAGTCGCCCGCGTGTCAGCGATTGCGGCAAAGCATGCGGACTCCGTCGATTTTGATGGGAGGTTCCCGCACGAAGCCGTGGAGGCAATGAGGGCCGAGCGGTTGCTCGGAATTCAGATCCCACGCCATTTCGGGGGCGAAGGCGCGACGATCGCACAGATCGCCGAGCTGTGCTCGATGCTTGCGCAGGCGTGTTCGGCGGCTGCCATGGTCTTCGCCATGCACCACATCAAGCTCTGCAGTCTTGTCGAGCACGGCGCCGAGAGCGAATGGCATCGGGCCTTCATGCAACGCGTGGCGGCCGAGCAATTGCTGATCGCATCGGCGACGACTGAGGGCGGCATTGGCGGCAATCTCAGGAATAGCATCTGTGCGATCGAGGTGGAGGGTGATAGTTGCCGTCTCGACAAAGACGCGACCGTCATATCCTATGGCTCCTACGCCGATGCGATCATGATTACGTCGCGCGCCCATGCAAATGCGGCTTCCTCCGATCAGGTCCTGACTGTGTTCCTCAAGGAGCAGTACGCTCTGGAAAAGACCCACGCGTGGAACACGCTCGGCATGCGCGGTACGTGTTCGGATGGCTTCCTCTTCAAAGGCGAGGCCCCAGCTCGACAAATTCTGCCGAAGCCCTTCGCGGAGATCGCGGCTCAATCCATGCTGGCTTCATCGCACCTGCTTTGGAGCGGCGTGTGGTATGGCATCGCCGTCGATGCGGTGGGACGGGCGCAGGCGTTCGTGCGCGCTGCGGCGCGCAAGTCACCAGGGGCGCCACCGCCCGGAGCCCTGCGATTGGCCGAGGTCTCCAATTTGCTGCAAATGGTTCGCTCGAACGTCGTCGCCGGCCTGAAGGCCTACGAGGATGCCAAGAGCGACGCAGACAAGCTTTCCTCGATGGGCTTTGCCGTCACGATGAACAACGTGAAGATTGCCTCATCGGAAACGATTCTCGAAATCGTCAATCACGTGATGCTGATTTGCGGGATCATGGGCTACAAGAATGGCACGCCATTCAGCGTCGGCCGACATCTGCGCGATGCCCACTCCGCACAACTCATGATCTCGAACGACCGCATCCTCGGCAACACGTCGAGCATGCTTCTTGTCCACAAGCAGGACACTAGCCTATTGGGGTGACGACATGGACGTGCAGACAACGTTTTTAGACAGGCTTTTTGAATCGGGCCTCCTGATCGATACGGGCGTTGACGGTCTTTACGGGCGCAGCGGACAATTCGAAGATGTGATCGCCGCCTTCGAGCGCCTGATCGACAAGTTCGGCGGCGCCGACGGCGCTGAAGCGATGCGTTTTCCGCCCGGGATGAATCGCGCCTTCTTCGAGAAGAGCGGCTACATGAAGAGCTTCCCGCAGCTCGCCGGCACCGTTCACAGTTTCTGTGGCAGCGAGCTCGACCACGTCAGCCTCCTTCAATGCATGGAAGTGGGTGACGACTGGACGAAGGATCAGCAGGCGACTGACATCGTGTTGACTCCTGCGGCATGCTATCCGCTCTATCCGGCTGTTGCTCGCCGCGGCAAACTGCCGATGAGTGGCAGCCTCTTCGATCTGCAATCCTACTGCTTCCGCCATGAGCCTTCGCAAGATCCCGCGCGCCAGCAGCTCTTCCGCATGCGTGAATTTATTTGCATGGGTACCGAAGAGCACGTCACGGATTTCCGTCAACGCTGGATGGACCGCGGCGTCGAAATGATGAAGGCGGTCGGCCTCGATGTGGCCATCGATGTCGCGAACGATCCGTTCTTCGGCCGCGCCGGCAAAATGCTGGCTAACAATCAGCGCGATCAGAACCTGAAGTTCGAGCTGCTCATTCCGATCACCTCGGTTGCTAAGCCGACGGCCTGCATGAGCTTCAACTACCATCAGGATGCGTTCGGCACGAAATGGGGCCTTTATCTTGAAGACGGCAGCGTTGCGCATACCGCCTGCGTGGGCTTCGGGCTTGAACGCATCGCGCTCGCGCTGTTCCATCACCACGGACTCGAGGTCAAGCATTGGCCTTCCAAGGTGCGTCAAGCGCTGTGGGGCTGAACGAAACGATGAGAGCCGTCTTCCCACGGGTGCGCCCGGACGGCTATCAGCCGCATCCGCTGCACTCCAGCGAGCGCATGTGGCCTGAAACCAATTGCTACGTCGACCTTTGGATCGAAGTGCTGAACGCCGTCGGCGCTGCGCCGGAGGCGATGCTTGGCTTCACGCTCACCCAGGATTTCGAGGGCGATCAATTCACCTTCTTCAAGGTGCCCCTCGAGGATCTTGAGGCACTCTACGACATCCGCGTCACCGAACTTGCCATCTTCGACCGCGTCGAACGGCACGTTGAGGTGCAGATTGCACGCGGGCGTCTTTGCCTGATCGAGATGGATTCGTTCTATATGCCCGATACGCAGGGCACTGCCTACGGGACCGAGCATGGCAAGACCACCGTCGCAATCAACAGGCTCGACTTCGCCGGCAAGCGCATCGAGTATTTTCACAACGGCGGTTACTTTCAGCTCGAGGGCGAAGACTTCGATGGGCTGTTCCAGCTCAACGTGAAGCCACAAGATCCCTCGTTCCTTCCATATACGGAGTTTGCAAAGTTTCCCGCCCCTATTCCTGATGCTGTGCATGTCAGCACCACCGCGCGCAAACTTCTTGAACGTCACTTCGGTCGCCGGCCGGTCTCGAATCCTATTCGGGCCTTCGCCGAAGTGTTTCCGCAGCAGGTGGAAGCGGTCGCAGAGCGGCCGTTTGGTTTCTTTCACAAGTACGCGTTCAACACATTGCGCCAGTTTGGTGCCAATTTCGAACTTGCCGGTGATCATCTGGCTTGGCTCTCTACCAATGAATTTTCGTCCGCCATCGCTGATGCGCGCAGGATTTCCGAAATTGCAAAGTCGGTGCAGTTCCAGCTCGCCCGGGCTGTGACGCGGAAGAAATATGATCCACTGCGCACAGCGCTTGATCCGGCAGCCGATGCATGGGATTCCATGATGGCTTCGCTCAAGGAGCGCTTGTGAAGCCGGGAGTCTAAGCATGCGGGGACGGTTGGCGAGTGTAGGCGCGGAGGAAACTCTGCTCGCCGAAGGCTGGAATCTGGTTCTGACGGAGCCGGACGCTTGCGCAACCCCTCATGACATTCCCTTATCCGCACAATTCATCGCCGCCGAAGTGCCGGGAACTGTCGCCGCGGCCTTGGAAAAGGCGGGGCGCTTCGATCGCGAGAATCCGGAGCCGCTCGATACCCGCGACGCGTGGTATCTCTGCCGGCTTTTTGACGCGGAGCCCGGCGACGCGATCCTGCGCTTCGAGGGGTTGGCAACGCTGTGTCATGTCTTCCTCAATGGCCAGGAAATTCTGTCGTCGGAAAGCATGTTCACCATGCACGAGATACCGGTGACGCTCTCGGGCGGCGATGAGTTGGCACTTTGCTTCCGAGCCCTTGCGCCAAAGCTGGCCGAATCCGGCCCTCGCGCCCGCTGGCGTCCGCAGATGATCACGCCGCAAGGCTTGAAGAACGTTCGCACGACGTTGCTTGGACGGATGCCGGGCTGGTGCCCTGAAATTCATGCGGTTGGGCCGTGGCGTGCCGTCACGCTCGTGCGCCGCGATGTCGTTTCGATCGACAATGTCACTGTCCGTGCCGTGCTTGAGGCGGACGGTACCGGGCGGTTGAGCGTTTCGCTTCACACGAATGTCGACAATCCGGATTTGATGCTTCGTTGTGGAGAGATCGAGCAGGCCTTCGAAAGGATCGGAGACAGCCACTACTCGGCAATCCTGAAGTTGAAGGACGTCGATCTCTGGTGGCCGCACACCCACGGTGCGCCTCACCTTTATGATTACTCGATTGTCATAGACGGCGTTGCGCATCATGCAGGGCGAACAGGTTTTCGGCGGATCGACGTTGATCGCGGATCGCACGGAGATGATTTTGCGCTGTTGATAAACGGCGAAAGCATCTTCTGCCGTGGTGCTGTCTGGACGACCGCCGATATCGTTCGGCTGCCGGGCGGCCGGTCGAACTACGAGCCGTTCTTGCGCCTGGCCGCGGAGGCGGGCATGAACATGATCCGCATTGGCGGGACGATGGCCTATGAGACACCGGAGTTCTTTCAGCTCTGTGACGAACTCGGCCTGCTTGTCTGGCAGGACTTCATGTTCGCCAATTTCGACTATCCGAAGAACGACAAAGCTCTGACGGCGCATGTCCACGCGGAGGTTGAGGAACTCCTGCAGGCCGTCCAGGGATGCCCGTCGCTCGCGGTATTGTGCGGCGGCAGCGAAATCTACCAGCAGGCGGCGATGCTTGGATTGCCGCGTGAATATTGGGCTGGTCCGATCACGGAGGAGATTATTCCGGCGATTGCCGGACGCATGCGGCCCGACGTCCCGTATGTGCCAAATTCACCTTCGGGCGGCGCGATGCCGTTTTCTGCGAACACGGGCGTTACCCATTACTACGGCGTCGGCGCCTATATGCGACCGCTTGACGACGCGCGCCGAGCCAATGTTCGCTTCGCGGCCGAGAGCCTGGCTTTCGCTCATGTGCCACAGCAGCGAACGCTGCAACGCCATCTGGATGTTCCGCCGGTCCACAGTCCGCTATGGAAATCGCGTGTTCCCCGCGACCGCGGCGCGTCATGGGATTTCGAGGACGTAAGGGATTTCTATCTGGCAGAACTCTATCGCGAGGATCCGGCGCGGCTTCGTCGTGAAGATCGCGAGCGGTACCTCGATCTTTCCCGCGTCGTTACGGGCGAAGTTGTGGAAGCAACCTTCGCAGAATGGCGCCGCAATGGGTCGACATGCAACGGCGCATTGGTCTGGACCCTGCAGGATCTGATGCCTGGTGCCGGTTGGGGTGTGGTCGATTCAACCGGCGAGCCGAAGCCCGTCTGGTACGCGCTACGCCGCGCGTTCCGGCCAGTACAGGTTGTCGTCACCGACGAAGGGACGAACGGCCTCGATATTCACGTGTTGAACGAGACCGAGAACGCTCTCCAGCTTGATCTCGAGCTTGTTTGCCTGCGGCACGGCAGGCAGCATGCCGTCAGCGGTGGTCGCATTCTGACTTTGGCGCCGAGAAGTCGCGAGACCTTTGCCGCCACCGACCTCTTTGGCGCATTTTTCGACACGACCTACGCCTTCCGCTTCGGCCCACCCTCTCACGACGTCACCGTTGCTCGCTTGCGTCTGCCGGATGGTGGTCCTGTGGTCGCCGACGCCTTCCATTTTCCGTTGGGGCGCTCGAAGGCTTTCCACGATGCCGAAATCCAGGTGGCGGTGACGCGACAGGACAATGCGTGGGGCCTCGATATCGCAGTCGACAGGTTCGCGCAGTCCGTCCACGTCAGTGTCGATGGCTATCGACCGGACGACGACTGGTTTCATCTTGCCCCCGGCGGCGCCAAACGCGTCCGGTTGCTTCCGCTATCGGGGTCGGCGGATGGGGATGCTCCTTCCGGCGAGGTAACAAGCCTTGGCAACTCGCGAGCCGTCTCATTTTAGAGCCCCAACCCATTGCGGCATCGGCAGGCGTCTGAAATATCGCTCAGAAGGCCTTGAAGGTTAGCGTTGTCAGCGAACGCACGATGCCAGGTATGTTGGCGATGTTATCATTGATGAACTTGCCAATATCCTGCCCTTCTTCGATGTAGACCTTGAGCAGAAGATCATAGTCGCCGCTGGTCGAATAGAGTTCCGACGCGCGCTCTGTCTGGTAAATGGCGTCGGCGACCTCGTAGGTCTTGCCGGGTGCGCATTGGAGCTGAACGAAAATTGGCTTCATCGAAGTTTCCTGCATCATATTCTGGTTCGGCGCATAATGATCGAAAGCGCCATGTCGGCGCAAGCTGTTCCGTTAGATGGCGGCTTCTCGAACGATCCAGCGGCGAAATGCTTCCAAAGGCGCGTAGTCGGCCCGTTCTGTCGGATAGGCAAGATAGTAGCGCTCGCTGCTTTCCATTTCGCGATCGACGGCTGCAATCAGGTCGCCGCGCTTCAGCTCGTCGTAGATGAGAAAGGTCGGCAGCAGCGCAACGCCGAGACCCGCCATCGCCGCTTGGGCGGCGGTCGCGAACTGGTCGAAGAGCATGCCGTGTACGGTCTGAAAATTCACGCCATTGTCGGCGAACCAGCGCTCCCAGGCATCCGGCCGCGTCGTCAGATGCAGCAGTGGAACGTCGAGCAAATCTTGGGCCGTGCTGATCGCGTGCCGGCTGCGGAACTCGGGACTGCAGGCCGGGACGGTCTTCTCCGACATCAGAAATGTCAGCTCTGCGCCAGGCCAATGCGGATGACCGAAGTGAATGGCCGCGTCGATCGAATCGAGCCGGAAGTCAAAGGGCGACAGCCGGGTGACGAGATTGATCGTCACCCCCGGATTGGCGGCGAGGAAGCTTCCCAGCCGGGGTGCCAGCCATCGCGTCCCGAACGTCGGAAGAATGGCCAGATTGAGCGTACCGCCATGCGGATTGGCGCGGAGGTTCAGCGACGCGCTCGAAATGCGTCGCAGTGCCTCGCGGATCTCGCGCGCATAGGCGTCACCGGCGAGGGTTAACCGCACGGTCTGGCGCTCCCGCACGAACAGCTCGACGCCGAGTTGCTCTTCCAGCGCCTTGATTTGGCGGCTGACGGCGCTCTGGGTGAGGTCGAGCTCACGAGCGGCTGCCGTCACACTGCCGGTGCGGGAGACGGATTCGAATGCGACAAGCAGGGATGTCGACGGCAGAAAGCGTCGCGATGGCAGCATCCATCATTCCATTTCAGAATAAGCTATTTCCTAAATGTCGATATTTACGGTCTATCTGGCTTTGTAAAGTAATCCATCTGACAGAATCGGAATGAACTGGAAACGCAATCGATCTGCTGGGCTCGCCGTCCCGGGCTGCGATCGTTAGCCTGATCAGCGGTTTTACTAGCAATCGCGCGGCGCTAGAATGCCGCATTAGTCTAATGGATGGATTTTCGATGCTCAACGATCCCCGTTCCCACGGTCTTTGGGAAAAAACCGCTCCTCAGCCGCCCGTGACGTCCTCGCTCGTGGGCACGGTGAGCGCCGATGTTGTGGTCGTGGGCGGAGGCTATACGGGGCTTTCCTCAAGTCTCCATCTGGCCGAGGCGGGCTCAAAGGTCGTGCTTTTGGAAGCTGCGGAGATCGGCTTCGGCGGCGCGGGCCGCAACGTAGGCTTGATCAACGCCGGCATGTGGGTGATGCCTGACGACCTTCCCGGTGTTCTCGGCTCTGTTTACGGCGAGCGTTTGCTCGACCTGTTGGGCAACGCACCAGGGCTGGTGATGGAGCTGATCGACAAGCACGGTATTGCCTGCGAGCTCGAGCGGAACGGTACGCTTCATGTCGCCGTTGGCGCGAGTGGCCTGAAGGAGATCGAGGACCGCGCGCGGCAATGGGCGGCGCGCGGAGCGCCGGTGACGTTGCTCGACGCGGCGGAGACGGCTAAGCGCGTCGGCAGCAGTGCCTATACAGGATCGTTGCTCGACATGCGCGCAGGCACGCTGCAGCCGCTCGCTTACGCGCGCGGCCTTGCGCATGCGGCGGTCAAGGCTGGCGTTTCAATCCACACGTCGAGTCCCGTCACCGCCACCGAGCGGAAAGGCAATCGCTGGACCGTAAGGACCACCAAAGGCGAGGTGACGGCCGACTGGATCATCGTGGCGACCGACGCCTATAGTACAGGCCCCTGGGAAGCGGTGCGCAACGAGCAGGTGCACCTACCCTATTTCAATCTGGCCACCCGGCCCCTCAGCGACAACCTGCGCGGTTCGATTCTTGCCGGGCGCGAAGGCGTTTGGGATACGAAGGAAATCCTGTCGTCCTACCGCATGGATCAGGCCGGACGTCTTGTCTTCGGCAGCGTTGGTGCTCTGCGCAATACCGGGTTTGGGATCCATACGGCCTGGGCCAAACGGTCTTTGAAGAAGCTGTTTCCGCAGCTTGGCGATGTCGAGTTCGAATGCGAGTGGTATGGCAAGATCGGGATGACCGACAATGCGCTGCCCCGATTCCACAGGTTCGCGCCGAATGTTGTGGGCTTCTCCGGCTATAATGGTCGCGGTATCGCCCCCGGCACCGTCTTCGGCCGCACGCTTGCCCAGCTGATCCTGGAACAGACGACGGAAGCAGACTTGCCATTGCCGTTGACGGCGCCGTCCGAGCCGAGATTCCGCGCCGTGAAGGAAATGTGGTACGAAGCCGGCGCGCAAGTGGCCCATTTCGCCGACGCCCGCTTTTGAGAAACGAGGTTGAACCCATGACCATTTCTGCACTTGATCTCGCCACCGAGACGAAAAGACTGCTCACAGAATTGGGCGTCGGTGCCCACCGCTATACGGGCGGCACGCTCCGTGTGACCTCTCCGGTCACTGGCAAGGAGATCGGGGCGCTGAAGGAGCATTCGGCTTCCGAGGCAAAGGCTCAGATTGAGGCCGCCCACAAGGCGTTCCTCGATTGGCGGGCCGTTCCAGCTCCGAAGCGCGGCGAACTCGTGCGCCTGCTCGGCGAAGAGCTTCGCGTTGCGAAGAACGCTCTCGGGCGGCTTGTCTCGATAGAGGTTGGCAAGATCACGTCCGAAGGGCTCGGCGAAGTCCAGGAAATGATCGACATTTGCGACTTTGCCGTCGGCCTGTCACGCCAGCTTTATGGTCTAACCATTGCCACCGAGCGCTCCGAACACCGAATGATGGAAAGCTGGCATCCGCTTGGTGTTGTCGGCATCATCTCGGCCTTCAATTTCCCGGTCGCCGTCTGGTCCTGGAACGCGGCGCTGGCGCTTGTCTGCGGTAACTCGACGGTCTGGAAGCCATCGGAGAAGACACCGCTGACGGCGCTTGCCGTTCAAGCGCTTTTTGAAAGGGCGCTGAAGCGGTTCATTGCCGAAGGCGGTGTCGCGCCTGCCAACCTCTCGACCTTGCTCATCGGCGGTCGCGATGTCGGGGAAGTCCTCGTCGACCATCCCAAGGTGCCACTCGTCTCCGCGACCGGCTCGACGACCATGGGCCGCGCTGTCGGTCCACGCCTGTCGCAGCGTTTCGCGCGGTCGATCCTAGAGCTCGGCGGCAACAATGCCGCGATCATCTGCCCAACGGCCGACCTTGATCTGACGCTGCGTGGCATTGCCTTTTCTGCCATGGGCACGGCCGGCCAGCGCTGCACGACATTGCGCCGCCTGTTCGTTCACGAGAGCGTCTATGACAAGCTCGTTCCGCGTCTGCAGAAGGCCTATGGCTCGGTGTCGATTGGCAACCCGCTGGAGGCCGGTACGCTCGTCGGGCCGCTGATCGACAAGCAGGCATTCAGCAAGATGCAGTCCGCATTGGAACAGGCGAAGGCGGCTGGCGGCAAGGTCACCGGGGGTGAGCGCGTCGAAAACGGTGAGGGAGACGCCTTCTATGTCCGCCCGGCGCTCGTTGAAATGCCCTCACAGACTGGCCCTGTCGAGCATGAGACGTTTGCGCCGATCCTCTACGTCATGAAGTACACGGATTTCGATCAGGTATTGGAACTGCACAACGCCGTGCCGCAGGGGCTTTCTTCTTCGATCTTCACGAATGACATGCGCGAAGCCGAGACCTTCGTTTCGGCTCGGGGTTCGGATTGCGGAATTGCCAATATCAACCTCGGTCCGTCCGGAGCCGAAATCGGTGGTGCGTTCGGCGGCGAGAAGGAAACCGGCGGTGGCCGCGAATCCGGCTCGGACGCCTGGAAAGCCTACATGCGCAGGGCGACGAACACGGTCAATTACGGCAAGACATTGCCGCTCGCACAGGGCGTGAAGTTTGACGTTGAATGATTGCTGCTGGATTGCAGCTGGAAGGGCGATGACATAACACGTCATCACCCCTTTCTTTTTTGCAGGTCGCCATGCATTTGACTTTGGCTGCGGCGGAAACGCTGGTTATCGATGCCCTGACGCGCAATCGCGTGGACGAGGCAAATGCGCGCTCGGTCGCCAGGGCGCTTGTTGCTGCCGAAGCGGCTGGACAGGGAGGTCATGGCCTGCGCCGCGTCGAGGCTTACGCAAAGCAGGCGAGGGCAGGCAAGGTCGATGGATTTGCCAAGCCGCAGCTCGAACGACTGTTTCCTGCGGTTGTGCGGATCGATGCCTGCCACGGCTATGCCTATCCTGCGTTTGATCTCGCCGCCTCGGTTCTTCCGGAGATTATCAGGGAGCAGGGCATTGCCTTGGCGGCAGTTCACCGTTCGCACCACGCCGGCGTTCTTGCGCTGACCGTCGAGCGGTTTGCGGAAATGGGGTTTGTCGCTCTGATGGTTGCCAACGCCACCGCCTCCATGGCGGCCTGGGGCGGGCGGAAACCCGTCTTTGGAACGAATCCCATCGCATTCGCCGCGCCGATCCCGAAGACTGACCCTCTCGTCATTGATCTCGCGCTCTCGCGCGTCGCCCGTGGCAAAGTGATGGCCGCACGCCAGAAAGGCGTTGATATCCCTGCAGATTGGGCTTTTGACCGGAACGGTCAGCCGACGACGGATGCCCTTGCCGCACTCGAGGGGACGATGGCCCCATCTGGAGAGGCCAAAGGTGCGGCCTTAGCAATGATGGTCGAATTCCTTGCCGGCGCACTGACCGGGGCCAATTTCTCCTTCGAGTCCTCCTCGCTTTTTGACGACAAGGGTTCAGCGCCCGGTCTTGGGCAGATGCTTGTTGTCATCAACCCGGCCGCTAGCGGTGGAAGTGGCGTGGCGGAAAGGTTGGCCAGGTTGGTGGACGAGATTTCGTCCGACCCCGGCGTGCGGCTCCCCGGGCGTCGCGGCCAAACGGTTCGTAGACAGGCACTGGAAAGCGGCCTCGAGGTCGAGGATGAAGTTGTTGCCACCATCTATTCGCTCTAGCTAGAACGATTCTAAAGTTGACGAACAATTTCAAGTATTTGTGATCCCTGAATCATCTCTAAAACTTGAAATGCCAAATCAACAAAAATATACGGGCTCCCATCACCTCGGGGATCTCGGGTGCAACACCATGGAGGGCTTCATGAAAACTTCCCTTAATCGCGTTTCCGGCGCGCTGGCGCTTGCTGCGTCGCTTGTTGCCGCAACTTCGCTCGCCACCGGCGCCGCTGTGGCGCAGGAATCCGAAGGCATTGTCGTCTACAACGCTCAGCATGAGAGCCTCGGGCGCGAGTGGATCGATGCATTCACCAAGGCAACCGGCATCAAGGTAACGATGCGCCAGGGCGGCGACATGCAGCTCGCCAACCAGATCATCCAGGAAGGCGATGCGTCGCCGGCCGACGTTTTCCTGACAGAGAACTCTCCGGCCATGACGCTGGTCGATGCCGCCGGCCTCTTTGCGCCGGTCGACAAGGAAACGCTAGACCAGGTTCCCGAGCAGTATCGTCCGTCTGACGGCACGTGGACCGGCATTGCCGCCCGTTCGACCGTTTTTGTCTATGACAAGACGAAGTTGACTGAAGACAAGCTGCCGAAGTCGCTGCTCGACCTTGCGGATCCGGCCTGGAAGGGTCGTTGGGGCGCTTCGCCGGCCGGCGCTGACTTCCAGGCGATCGTCAGCGCTTTGCTCGAACTCAAGGGCGAGGAAGCAACGGCGGCGTGGCTCAAGGCGCTCAAGGAAAATTCCACTCCGTACAAGGGCAACAGCGTCGCCATGAAGGCGGTCAATGCCGGCGAAGTCGAGGGTGCGGTGATCTATCACTATTACTGGTTCGGCGATCAGGCGAAGACCGGTGAAAACAGCAAGAACGTTGCGCTGCACTACTTCAAGAACCAGGATCCGGGTGCATTCGTCAGCGTTTCCGGCGGCGGCGTTCTGAAGTCGAGCCAGCATGCCAAGGAAGCTCAGGCCTTCCTGAGGTTCGTGACCGGCAAGCCCGGCCAAGACATCTTGAAGAGCGGTACGTCCTACGAATATGCCATCGGTAAGGATGCCGCTTCGAACGACAAGCTCGTCCCACTGGCTGATCTCGATGCACCGAAGGTTGATGCGGCCAAGCTGAACAGCAAGAAGGTGACGGAACTGATGACGGCCGCGGGCATCATCTAATTCTTTCGCAGGCCCCTGCGGGTCAAAACTGTTGCTTTTGGCTCAAGAAAAACGTAGGGCATGACGAAATCGGCAACCGCCTTTCATAGGCGGTTGCCTTCCTTTTTCAGCGTATGAAGGCGGCGGCCTTGCTGCAGGACAACAGATTGCTTGTTCCCGGCCATGAAAGGCCGATGGCGCGGCCGGTGGCGGGAATAGATCGGCTGCGGGCGCATCTGCCCCACGCTGCCGTCATCCTCTTTGCCTCCGTCGTGGCGCTGTTCAGCCTGGTGCCGCTTGGCTTCATCGGCTGGATAACCTTTGATGTCGGCTGGCAGACCGTCAAGGAATTGGTGTTCCGCGCGCGCGTCGGCGAATTGCTCGTCAACACGGTGCTGTTGGAAGCCTTTACCATTCCGCTGTCGATCGCTCTTGCCGTGACGCTTGCCTGGCTGGTCGAACGGACGGACATACCCTTCGCCCGGCTGTGGTCGTGGCTGGCGGTTGCGCCGCTCGCGGTGCCGGCCTTCGTCCATAGTTACGCCTGGATCAGCCTCTTTCCCGGCATGCGCGGCCTGCAGAGCGGCGTCTTTGTTTCCGTGCTCGCCTATTTTCCGTTTCTCTACCTCCCGGTCGCCGCCGCCTTGCGTCGGCTTGATCCCGCCATCGAGGATGCTGCCGCCTCCCTCGGCCTTGGGCCTTGGCGTCTGTTCTTCCGTACGATCCTGCCACAGCTGCGCTTCGCCATCTGCGGCGGCTCGCTGCTGATCGCGCTGCACCTGCTGTCGGAATACGGTCTCTACGTGATGATCCGTTTCGACACCTTCGCAACCGCCATCGTCGACCAGTTCCAATCCGCCTATAACAGCCCCGCGGCCAACATGCTGGGCGGTGTCCTTGTCTGCTGCTGCCTGTTTCTGCTGGGTCTCGAAATCCTGTTGCGCGGCAATGAGCGATATGCCCGGGTCGGATCCGGCTCGGCGCGGCCTGCGGATCGCCGGCGGCTCGGCTGGTTCGTGGTGCCGGCGATCGTGCTTCAGGTGGGGCTGGCGGCTCTGGCGCTCGGCGTTCCTCTCGTAACGCTGGTGCGGTGGCTCTATCTCGGCGGGCTCGAGGTCTGGCCTGTCGACACGGTCGGCAATGCTTTCGCGCAAACTATCGTTCTTGCTATCGCCGGCGGCGCGCTTGCGACGATTGCTGCCGCACCGATGGCCTGGCTCTCCGTGCGCGCACCGGGGCGTCTCCAGCGCCTGCTCGAGGCCTGCCACTACTATGTCGGCTCGTTGCCGGGTGTGGTCGTGGCGCTCGCGCTCGTGACGATTACGGTCCGTCTCGTTCTGCCTCTCTATCAGACCTTCGTGACCCTTATTGTTGCTTACATACTGCTGTTTCTGCCGCGTGCCATGGTGGGCCTCCGGGCCAGTATCGCCCAGGCACCCGTGGAGCTGGAGCGTGCCGCAATGGGCCTTGGCCGCACGCCCGCCCAGGCAGTGAGGCAGGTCACCATGCGGTTGGCCGCGCCAGGTGCGGCGGCCAGCGTCGCGCTTGTTGGTCTCGGGATTACCAATGAGCTCACCGCGACATTGATGCTGGCGCCGAATGGGGTGGAGACGCTTGCGACGAGGTTCTGGTCGCTGACTAGCGAGATCGATTACGTGGCGGCGGCGCCATACGCATTCATGATGGTCGTGTTATCGCTGCCGCTCACGCTTCTTCTTTATGCCCAATCGAAACGGACTGCCGGACAATGACGCTGCTTACGATCGATCGCATCAGCAAGCGTTACGGGCATGTCCAGGCATTGCAGAATATTTCACTCGATGTTGCCGCCGGAAGCCGCACTGCCGTCGTCGGGCCTTCAGGGTCGGGCAAGACGACGCTGCTGCGCATCATCGCCGGTTTCGAGCAACCCGACGGCGGTCGCGTGACGCTCGACCGTGAGCTTCTGGCTGACGGTCCTGTAGCGGTGCCCGCACACAAACGAGGCATCGGTATCGTGTCACAGGACGGCGCGCTGTTTCCGCATCTGAGTGTCGCCGACAATATCGGCTTCGGCTTCGAGCGCGGTGCGCCCGATCGCGAACGACGCATTATCGACCTGCTTGATATGGTCGAGCTTGACCGCAACATGCTCAGCCGTCGGCCGCACCAGCTTTCCGGTGGCCAGCAGCAGCGTGTGGCCCTTGCCCGCGCACTTGGCCGCAAGCCGCGCTTGATGTTGCTCGACGAACCGTTTTCGGCACTCGACACAGGACTGCGCGAGAATATGCGGAAGGCCGTGGCGCGCGTTCTTCAGTCCGCAGGTATCACGACGATCCTCGTTACTCATGATCAGGCGGAAGCACTCTCCTTTGCAGATCAGGTTGCCGTCCTGCGGGAAGGCAGATTGATCCAGGCCGGGTCGCCGCAATCGGTTTACCTGCAGCCCCTCGATCGGGAGACAGCCCTGTTCCTCGGCGACGCCGTGATGCTTCCGGCGATCGTTCGCAACGGTTTTGCTGACTGCGCGCTCGGTCGCGTGGCGGTCGACGGGGATCGCCAGGGCAAGGTCGAGATCATGCTACGGCCCGAACAGATCAGGGTCGTTGCTGATGAAAGCGAGCAGACTTATCGCGGACGTGTCGTCGAAGTGGAATTCGGTGGAGCGACCTGCACTGTCGCCGTGTCGCTTGAGGGAGTGGCCCTGCCGCCGATCATGATCAAGACATCGAGCGTGGCGCTTCCGGAGCGCGGAGATCGTGTTCGTCTCGATATCGCCGGCAAAGCGCACGTTCTCGGAAGCCGCTGATCAGGCGATCTTCAGTTCAGAGCCTTCGTCTTCCGACAGCCAGCCACCGCTAAAGCCCGCCAGCTCGAGACCGCGCCGGATAACGGGTGACCGTCGCATCAGGCCCCAGATGAAGTCGGACCGATCGTTTTCGATCGTCATCACAAGGAGTCCCTGATCGATGCCGACGCAGCGATCGTCCACCCAGCCTTCCGGTCGCTTGGTCTTCACGGTCGGATTGAACCCGCCGGGGAAACGATCCTCGTAGAGCAGGTTCGGATACGTGGACATCAGGGCGCGGAGGCCATCGAGCGACGCCTGGCGGTCATACGGCAGCGACGCGAGTGCGGCCCAGGGTGCGATCGTGCCGTCATCTGGTCCGAGCGGTGCGCCGCGCGCGGCATAGCCGAGCACGCGCGGATGGCGACCACCACGCATGTTGCGCGTCGGAGGCGGGCCATCTGAGGCGGATAGACCCCAGATGTCCTTGTTGTAGCCGACGAAGTGGCCGGGATTGCGCTCCGCGTAGTCCCGCTGCACGGCAATCGATACCTGGGTGTTGCGGAAATAATCCCAATTGCGATCGGCCATCGCCTTGTCCTGGATTCCGCGGAAATCAATCCAGGCATGCGAGAAAAAGTGAATGAAGAGTGGGCCGGCATAGACATAAGGTTGGTCGCCGAACAGCATCCAGGAGTAGCTTGCGGTAAAGGCATCGTAGCTCGACGTCGGGATCGGATGCGTCGGGGAAGCCAGCGCCAGCGTATAAAGCAGGATCGCTTCGTCGTAGCCCTGCCAGCGCCAGCGCAGGAAGCCACTGCCCGGCTTCCAGCCCATGCAAATGGTCTGGCCTTTGTTCAGCGCCCAGTGCCAGTCGATTCTCTCGTAAACCAAATTTGCGAGCCTGCGGATCTCCGTCTCGGCTTCGGTATTGCGATCAAAATAGGCCGCGGCCGTCAACATGCCTGAAACCAGAAGCGTGGTGTCGATGGTTGACAGCTCGCTGTTCCAGGCCCGATGGCCGGTGTCCATATGCAGGAAGTGATAGAAGAAGCCACGATAGCCGATCGCATGCCGCTCACGACCTTGGTGACCGTTGGCAAAGAAGCAAAGCGTCTTCAGCGTGTACTCGATCGCGTCGGAGCGCTGCATCCAGCCACGCTCGACAGCGACGGGATAGGACGACAGGGAAAAGCCGACCGCGGCGATGCTGCAGGGAACACCCGCGACGGACGTGTCCGCGACCAGCCCGTTGTCGGGATTGTAGTGCTTCGGAAAATAATTGAATGCGCCTTGCTGAAGCCTGTCGATCAGCGCTACATCCGTTTCCTCGGTCCGTTGTAACATACGTGCCAAGCCCAACTTGTTATTCAGCCCCGCACCAACATGGCGAAGCGTCGTGTGCAATTCAATGATTCTTGGAGGGACAAAAGCGCGCGGGGCCGCCATCTCGGCCGCTGCGTGTGGTTATGCGCCGGTAAACACTGTCCGCCAGGCTGCCGTGGCGTGAAGCCACTGCCTCGTTCGCGCCTCCGGATCAGCGCTCAGCGTGATGTCAGTAACGACGGCGGCACAATCGGCGCCATGGGCGAAGACGGTCTCGATGCGATCGACGTTCAGTCCGCCGATGGCGACGAGGGCCAAGCTGCCGATGCGCTCCTTCCATATGCGCAGACGCTCAGGCCCCTGCTGCGACCACTTCATCTGCTTGAGAATGGTCGGATAGATCGGACCGAGTGCGATATAGTCCGGCTTTGCCGCCATCGCTGTATCGAGTTCGGCATCGTCGTGGGTTGACAGCCCGAGCTTCAAGCCGGCGGCACGAATGGCGCCGAGATTGGCCGCTTCCAGATCCTCCTGACCGAGGTGGACGAAATCGCATCCTTCCTCGACGGCAAGCTGCCAGTAGTCGTTGATGATCAGCTGACAGCCATGCACGGCGCAAATTGTCTTTGCTGTTCGGATTTCGGCGCGCAGCTCGGCCGCTGTTTTATTTTTGATCCGTAGTTGCACAAGCTTGACGCCGAGCGGCACCAGCCGCGCAATCCACTCGGCACTATCGACGATGAGATAAAAGGGATCGAGCTTCATGCGAATACGGCCTTTCCGATGATCGGTGTCGACGGAACCGCGATATCGCGCGGTTCTAGCATGCCGGCACCGAAAGCCTCGTGGCCCGCTTCGATCGCCTTGGCGAATGCACTGGCCATGGCAACCGGATCGCCCGCGCTGGCGACGGCGGTGTTCAAGAGGACGGCGTCGAAGCCGAGCTCCATGACGGTTGCCGCGTGCGATGGCCGACCGATGCCGGCGTCAACGATGAGCGGAACGTCCGGGAAATGTGCGCGCATGGAGCGCAGCGCCGTGAGGTTCAGCGGCCCCGCGGCACTGCCGATTGGGGCACACCAAGGCATCAATACGCGGCAACCCGCTTCGAGCAGCTTCTCCGCCACCACGAGGTCGTCGGTCGTGTAAGGAAAGACCTGAAAGCCCTCGGCTGAAAGAATGCGTGCGGCCTCTACCAGACCGAAAACATCAGGCTGAAGCGTGTCGTGATTGCCGATCACCTCCAGCTTGATCCACTTGGTGCCGAAGAGCTCGCGCGCCATCTTGGCTGTCAGCACGGCTTCGGAGACCCCATGGCAGCCAGCCGTATTTGGCAGAACCCGGACACCAAGCGCCCGTATCATCTCGAAGAAGGCGCCGCCGCTTCGTCCACCAGCGGTCTCACGGCGGAGCGAGACGGTGACGATCCCCGTTCCCGACCGTTTGACGGCCTCCGCAAGGATCGCGGGCGAGGGATATCGTGCGGTACCGAGAAGCAGGCGAGAGGAGACTTCGGTGTCGTAAAGCCTAAGCATGGTCAGCCCCCCTGCATCGGCGACAGGATTTCGATCCGATCGTTGTCGTTGAGTGCGTGGTCGGCACGATCCTCGCGGTGGACGATTTCGCCGTTGACGGCAGTCGCCAGCCAGTCGCCTTCGTATTCCAGCAGCGTCAGCAGCTCGGACAGTGTTGGCGCAATGAGGTCGTGATGCTCGCCGTTGACGATCAGTTTCATCGGCAATTTCCTCCTGGTTCGGTTCTGGAGAAGACAAGGTCCGCAGCGTCCTGCGCCATTGCGGGCGCCAGCAGGAAGCCATGGCGATAGAGGCCGTTGAGCACGACCGCATCATGCTCGAGGACCACGCGGGGAAAATTGTCGGCAAATGCCGGCCGGATGCCGACGCCGGTTTCGACGACGGCAGCGTCCGCGAAGGCGGGATGCACTGCATAGGCGGCGTTCAGCAGCTCCATCATCGAACGCGCCGAGATCGGACTGCCGAACTCCGTCTCGATCATGGTGGCGCCCACCATGAAGAGGCCATCTCCACGCGGAACGATATAAACGGGGAAGCGGGGATGCAGCAGGCGAACGGGTCTGGCAAGGGTAACTTCGCGGGTTTCCAGATAGAGCATTTCACCGCGAACGCCGCGAAGTCCGCTCGTTTGCCCGATTCGTGCTGCGCCCGTGCAGTCCACGATGTCGTCGTAGTCGGTATGTTCGGTGACGTGCTCGATGAATGCGACACGCCGGGCGAGGAGTTTTTCTCGCAGCAGGCCCAACACGCGCCTTGGATCGAGATGTCCTTCCAGCGCGAAGAACAGGGCCCGCCTGAATCGCCCAGCAAAAGCCGGCTCCAACGCGGCGATTTGCTCTTCGCCCAACCATTCATGGCCGCTGGTGCGACCGGCAAAGCGATCGAGTTCGTTTTGGTCGCGCGCGGGAGCAACGACCAGCGTTCCGTTTCTGTGTACCTCGCCCGGCAGCATCGTGTCCCACCGGTCTATGGCATCGCGGCCGCGCAGCAAGACGGCTTCGTCCCCGCTTTCACGCTCACACCAGGGCGCGAGCATGCCGCCCGCGAGCCAGGAGGCTGCTTGGCTAGAGCTCGGATCCGCAACGGTGACGTCGACACCACGAAGGCTGAGTTCGTGCGCGACCGCAAGGCCGGCAACGCCGGCCCCTTTGACTAGGACATGCATCTCAGTCACGCGACCCTTGGGTGGCGTCGATCGGCATATAGAGATCGCCGCCCTCGCGGTATTTCGCCGCCATGGCGTCGAGCCCTTCTTTCTGCGCCTCGGCGCGGATGTCGTGCGAGATCCGCATCGAGCAGAACTTCGGGCCGCACATGGAGCAGAAGTGCGCCACCTTGTGCGCTTCCTTCGGCAGTGTCTCGTCGTGGAAGCTGCGGGCTGTCTCGGGATCCAGCGACAGGTTGAACTGATCCTCCCAGCGGAATTCGAAGCGGGCGCGCGACAGCGCGTCGTCGCGCAATTGAGCAGCCGGGTGTCCCTTGGCGAGATCGGCGGCATGAGCGGCGATCTTGTAGGTGATGACACCGGTTTTGACATCATTGCGGTCGGGTAGACCCAGGTGCTCCTTCGGGGTGACGTAGCACAGCATCGCCGTCCCGAACCAGCCGATCATAGCAGCACCGATGCCGGAGGTGATGTGATCGTAGCCCGGTGCGATGTCGGTGGTCAGCGGCCCCAGCGTATAGAACGGCGCCTCGCCGCAAACGGCGAGCTGCTTATCCATGTTTTCCTTGATCTTGTGCATCGGCACATGGCCGGGACCTTCGATCATCACCTGGCAGTCCTTCGCCCAGGCGATCTTCGTCAGTTCGCCAAGGGTTTCCAGTTCGGCGAATTGCGCGGCGTCGTTGGCATCGGCAATCGAACCCGGACGCAGGCCGTCGCCGAGCGAGAACGAGACGTCATAGGCCCGGCAGATGTCGCAAATCTCTTCAAAATGCTCATAGAGGAAGCTCTCGCGGTGGTGATGAAGACACCACTTGGCCATGATCGAGCCGCCACGCGAGACGATGCCGGTGACGCGGTTGACGGTCAGCGGGATGTAGTGAAGCCGCACCCCGGCATGGATCGTGAAATAGTCGACGCCCTGTTCCGCCTGCTCGATGAGGGTGTCTCGATAGACCTCCCAGGTCAGGTTCTCGGCAATGCCCTCGACCTTCTCCAGTGCCTGATAGAGGGGAACGGTGCCGATCGGCAGTGGAGAGTTGCGAATGATCCATTCGCGAATGTTGTGGATGTTGCGGCCGGTGGAAAGATCCATGACGGTATCGGCGCCCCAGCGTGCCGCCCAGACCATCTTCTCGACCTCTTCGGCCATGGAAGAGGTGACGGCGGAGTTGCCGATATTGGCGTTGATCTTCACCAGAAAGTTCCGGCCGATGATCATCGGTTCGGATTCGGGGTGATTGATGTTGGCGGGAATGATCGCACGACCGGCAGCCACTTCCTGCCGGACGAATTCCGGGGTGACGTAATCCGGAATCCGAGCGCCGAAGCTCTCGCCATCGCGCGTGATGGCTTCCGCCTGTGCCTTGCGGCCGAGATTTTCGCGGATCGCGATGAACTCCATCTCGGGCGTGATGATGCCGGCGCGGGCATAGGCGAGCTGGGTGACGGCCTTGCCGTCCTTTGCGCGGAGCGGCTGGCGCCTGGCAGGAAATTCCGGCGTCAGCCGTTCGCCACTGGCAAAGCCGTTATCCTCAGGGCGCACCTGGCGGCCCTGATAGGCCTCGACATCGCCGCGAGCGAGGACCCAATTGCGGCGCGGTTCCGGAAGCCCTTGCTCGATGCTGATGTCAGCACCTTCGACCGTATAGATCCCTGAGGAATCATAGACCGTGACCGGCGGTTCCCCTGATGTCGGGTGGACGCTGATCTCGCGCATCGGCACGCGGATGTCGGCGTGAATTTCCCCCGGGATGTAGATTTTCCGAGAGGCCGGCAATGGGCCCGTCGTAACGGTCGGGGTGATGTTCTTTGCGGCAATATTCATGGTTGAGGCTCCAAGTTTTAGGTTTGGAGACCCAGTCCTCAGCCGGAATGATGAAAAGACGCCGACACCGATTCCACGCGAGAATCCAATGCCTTCGAGCGCTTGCACCGTCCCTACGCCAGTATGAACTGGATCAGGTTCAACGGGTCACTGCGCACGATAGCAGTATCTCAGCCCCTTGCCGGGACCCCCCTGGTGAATGTGAAAAGGTTAGAGCCAGAGCAGCAGAGCTGTCAAGCCGACTTCCGCAGCCTACATCGAAAGGTCCAGCGCACGGCCTTCGAAGAGGCGGCTCTGCGACCCCTCGAGATGCGCCTTCATCAGCGCCCGCGCATCTTCCGCGCGGCCTTCGACGATAGCGAGGTAAATCTTGTTGTGCTCCTCATAGACTTGCTCAAGGCCTTGACGCGGACCGAGGAGCGATAGGCCGTGAAGGTGCATGCCGACCGCGATATGCGCCTTCAGGGCATCGATCGAGGCCGTGTAGTAGTGGTTGTTGGCAGCTTCCGTGACCGCACGATGGAACGTGAAGTCGGCGTCGGTGCGATGAAGCTGGTGGCTGGTCGCCTCACGCAGATCGGCTAGCGCTGCGGCAATCTTCTGAATCGCAGCCTCGTCACGGCGCTTGGCGGCAAAGTAGGCGGCCGCGGGCTCGATCGTCAGGCGAAACTCATAGCAGCGCTGGATATCGGCGATCGTCTTGACCGGCGAATAGGAAAGCTGCGCCGTTGGTGAGCCGTGGGCGCTGACAAAGGTACCGGCTCCTTGCCTGGCATAGACGATCCCCTGATCGCGCAACCGTGCCAACGCGTCGCGCACGATGGGGCGCGAGACGCCAAGCATCGATGCAAGCTCGTGCTCACCAGGCAGGCGTGAATCCGGCGGATAGTTTCCCGAGCGAATACGCTCCTGCAATTGGTCGAAGACCCGATCGACCAGCTTGACGGCCTTGCCGCGCTCCGGCTTAGCCGCAGGCGCCGTTTGCGCATTCGCCGATACACCGTTTGCTTCGTTCACTTTCATTCTCCCCGCCGGCATTGTCTTATGCCGCCTGATTCTGTGCAATCAGTCTTACCAAACTATCAGAACTACCGAAGCCCCCGGACTTCACCGCGCATCGGAAACGCAGGCCATCTGCCGTTACGACGTCAAACCAGGGAATACCCGCCTCGATTTCGCCCTGTGGCCTGAGGACTCGAATTCCGAGTGCGTGAAACACTGCCAACGCCGTATCGCCGCCGCCGACTACCAGCATTTCCGGGCGCATCATCTCTATGACGGATTTTACGCCTTTCGCGAAGCGGTCGGCAACTGCTGTAGCCTCGCCAGTGATTTCGCCGGTGCACCGCAAAAGTATTGGTAGGTCAAATCGTTCTTCGTACGTCAGCGCTCCCATGGGCGCATCGATGGTCGACGTCAAAGCGCCGGAAACTTGCAACTTGGTCATCTGCGCGGTCGTGATCGGATCACGGGAGCCGAAAGCGAAGACAGTCCGGCTCGATGCGGCGAAAGGTTTGCTTGCCCTGTTCGGTTGGCCGATCTTGCGGGCAAGTGCAGCTCCGATACCGCGGGCGCCGACGGCAAGGGTCTTCTTCCAGTCGTAAGCGCCAACCACCCGGTCGAGATCGCTGTCCGTTTCAGCATCGCGGACGAGCACTTGGCCGTTATTTGCCTCGAAAAGTTCGACAATCGGCAGCGGCTTGTCGACACCACGACCGACGACGTGACCGTTGCGGGTCAAACGCTCTTGATCGGGAATGGCTGGTGCCACCACGATTGCCTCGTGACCGAAGACGGCAGTCAAAGCTTCGCTTTCGGCCGCAACATTCCCCTTAAGCCGGGAGTCGATCTTTTTCAGAACGATTTGAGGTGAGGCGGCAAGAAGGGCCTTCGCCGCAGAGCTGACCTTCCTTGCCGCTTCCTCCTCCGGGAGAGCTCTTGAAGCCGTGTTGACCACCACGACCTCGCAATCGGTCGCAAGCGTTTCCGATATGGCTCCGACGTCGATCGCGACAGCGACGGAAAGTCCGGCGTCGAAGAAGGGGGTTCCCGTGTCGAGCGCGCCGGTCAAATCGTCAGCGATGATCGCAACCTTTAGCGTCATGCGGTCTGTCCTGGGTTGACAGCGTGGCAGGCGACAAGATGGCCAGGCTTGGCCTCCTTCCATTCCGGCACGACCTTGCTGCACACGTCCATGGCGATTGGGCACCGCGAATGGAAGCGACAGCCGCTCGGCGGGTTGAGCGGGCTCGGCACGTCGCCCTGCAGGATCTGGCGCTTGCGCGTGCGTTCCAGTTCCGGATCGGTTTCGGGAACGGCGGAGAGCAGAGCCTTGGTGTAGGGGTGCAGCGGGTTATCGAACAGCTCCTCGCGCGTCGCGAGCTCCGCCAGGCGGCCGAGATACATGACGCCGACACGGGTACTGATATGGCGCACGACGGCCAGATCATGGGCGATGAACAGGTAGGTCAGGCCATACTTCTCCTGCAGATCGAGCAGCAGGTTGATGATCTGCGCTTGGATCGAGACGTCGAGCGCCGAGATTGCCTCGTCGCAGACGATGAACTTCGGCTGGCAGGCGAGCGCGCGGGCAATGACGACACGCTGGCGCTGGCCGCCGGAAAGCTCGTGCGGATAGCGCTGGGCGAAACGCGTGGGCAGGCCGACGTCGGTCAGGAGTGAGGCGACCCTGTCCTTCAGCTCCGCCTTGGTGCAGAGCTTGTGGAAGAGGATCGGTTCACCGATCGCCTCACCGATCGTCATACGCGGGTTGAGCGTGGAATAGGGATCCTGAAAGACAATCTGCAGGTCGCGGCGGAACGGCCGCATCTGCTTCTCGTCCAGCGTCGCCAGATCCTGCCCCTTGTAGACGACCTTGCCGCTGGTCGCCTTGTAAAGGTTGAGGATGGTAAAGCCGGTCGTCGACTTGCCGCAGCCGGATTCGCCGACGAGACTCAGCGTCTCGCCTTCCATGATGTCGAGATTGACGTTGTCGAGCGCATAGACGGTCGCAGCACGCTCGCCGAAGGCGCCGAGCTTGACGTGGAAATGCTTGACGAGGTTTTCGACCTTGAGCAGCGGTTGGGCACCCATCACGCGGCCTCCTGCATTTTCTGGACGACGAAGCAGGCGGCCCGGTGATTGCCGGCGCCCGCCAGCGGCTCGAGCTTCGGTACGCGCTCGTGGCAAATCGCTTCCGCCAGCGGACAGCGCGGCGCAAACGGACAGCCCTTCGGGCGACGACCCGGCTCCGGCGGCGTGCCGCCGATCGAGGAGAGCCGGCTTGCCGGCGCATCCGACAGCTTCGGAATCGAGGCTAGCAGACCACGCGTGTAGGGATGGCTCGGTCGGGCGTAGAGTTCATCGACCGGCGCGTCTTCCACCACTGTTCCGGCATAAAGCACGGCAACGCGATCGACGAGGCCGGCAATCAAAGCCAGATCGTGGGTGATCCAGACGACCGACATGCCGAGCTTGGCGCGCAGGTCCTTTACCAGATCGACGATCTGCGCCTGGATGGTGACGTCGAGCGCGGTCGTCGGTTCGTCGGCAATCAGCAGTTTCGGATTGCAGGCAAGGCCGATGGCGATCATCACGCGCTGCCGCATGCCGCCAGACAGTTCGTGCGGATAGGCCTGCAGCCGCTCCTGCGGGCCGGGAATGCCAACGAGACGCAGCAGTTCGACGGCACGTGCGCGGGCCTCCGCCTTCTTCATCTTGCGATGGTAGATCAGTGGCTCGCAGATCTGGTCGCCGATCCGCATGACCGGGTTTAGCGAGGTCATCGGATCCTGGAAGACGAAGCCGATATCGCCGCCGCGCACCTTGCGCAGTTCCTTGTTCGACATCTTCTGCAAGTCATTGCCGTCGAAGCTCGCAGAACCCTTGGTCACCTTGATCTTGTTCGGCAGCAGCCGCATCAGGCTCAGCATGGTCAGGCTCTTGCCGCAGCCGGATTCGCCGACGACGCCGAGGGTTTCGCCTCTATTGACGTGGAGGTCGATGCCATCGACCACCACCGCCGGACCATTTCTTCCATCGATCTCGACCGTCAGGCCGCGGACATCCAGCAGCTTTTCATTGGATCGGGTGGTGCTCATCACTTGGCTCCCCGCGGATTGAGTGCGTCGTTGAGGCCATCGCCGAGGAAGCTGAAGGCGACAGAGGCAAGGCCGAGAACGGCTGCCGGTGCGGCCAGCAGATGCGGATAATGCTGCCAGACACGCAAGCCGTCGGAGATCATGTTGCCCCAGCTTGGGGTCGGTGGATTGACGCCTACGCCGAGGAAGCTGAAGGCACTTTCCAGGACCATAGCGGTGCCGAGACCGGCGCTGACGGAAACGATCAACGGACCGAGCGCATTCGGAACGACATAGCGCTTCATGATGATCCAGTTCGAAAGGCCGAGCGCCTGGGCTGCGGTGACATAAGGCCGGCTGCGGATCGACAGTACCTGGGCGCGAACGAGGCGCGCATAGGGCGGCCAGGAGATCAGCGCCATCGAGCCGAAGACCAGCATGAAATCGACCCAGATGGTCTGGCGATAGAAGGGATTGAGCGTCGCCAGATACTGCGCCTCCATCCACTTTGTGATCGGCGATTTCAATGATGCATTGATGACGACGACGAGGAGCAGGTTCGGCACGGACATGGTCATGTCGGTGAGCCACATGATGACGCGGTCGAACGGATTACCGAAGAAGCCAGCGATGGCGCCGAGGATCGTGCCGATGAGAACCGCGATGACGGTGACGATGACCGCGACCAGGAAGGCCGTACGGGTGCCGAAGACGACGCGGCTGAACACATCGCGGCCGAGATCGTCGGTGCCGAAGAGATGCTGCAGCGACGGAACGGCATTTCGGGCCTGGAGATCCTGGCTCAGATAGTCGTAGGGCGTGAGGTAGGGGCCGAAGATCGCGGTAAAGGCGAGGATCGCGACGACGGCCAGGCCGAAGACGGCGAGCTTATTGCGCTTCAGGCGATACCAGGCGTCACGCCAAAGGCTGACGGGTGCTTCTTCCTGGGTTGCGGCGGGAGAGAGAGGGATGGCGGACATGGTCAGCGGCTCCTCCTTGCATCGTTGGCACGCGGATCAAGCAGTGGATAGAGAACGTCGACGAGAAGGTTCGATATCATCACCAGGAAAGATCCGATGAGCGTGATGGCCAGAATGACGGGGTAGTCCGAATTGGTCAGCGCCTGCACGGTCAGGCGACCGAGGCCGGGAAGACCGAAGACGAGTTCTACGAAGATTGCGCCGTTGACGATCGTGATCATGATCAGGCCGAGTTGTGTCACGACGGGCGTCAGCACCGGACGCAGGATATGGCGCAGCGCCACGACCATTTCGGGCACGCCCTTAGCGCGGGCGGTGCGGACGAAATCCTCAGACAGAACCTCGATGACGGCGGCGCGCGTCTGGCGCACGATCAGCGCGATCGGCTGGAAGGAGAGCACGACGAGCGGCAGCAGGATGCGCACGTCGAAGATGCCGCCCCATCCATAGGGCACGCTGGCGCCCGGCAGGAGAACAATGAGACCGACCATGAGCAGTGGACCGGCAACGTAGGCCGGGATCGCCCACAAGAACAGAGCCGAGCCGAGGATTGCATAGTCGAGCCGGCTGTTCTGGTTCATCGCAGCGATCATGCCAAGCGGAATGGCAATGATCGTCGTCAGGATGATGGAACAGAGTGCCAACTTGAAGGAGACGGGGGCCGCAGCCGAAACCATGGCCCAGACTGAGCGGCCCGAGGTCAATGAATTGCCGAACTGGCCATGCAACAGGTTCCAGACGTAGAGGCCGAACTGCTCGATGAAGGGCCTGTTCAGACCAGCACTTTCGCGGATGGCTTCGATGCGCTGCGGATTATAGGCGACATCGCCGGGCGCGCGCAGAAAGATCAACTTAATCGGATCGCCGGCGCCGTAGAAGGCCAGCGCGTAGACGGCCAGCATCACGATCAGAACGGACGGAATCCAGATGGCAAACCGGGCCAGCACGTAGCGTAACAAGGTTACCTCCCACCGGTTGGCAGACACGTTCCGCATCAACGCGGACACGCGATGTCTTCTTGAAACTTGCGCGAAGGCCTTGCGGTCTTCGCGCGGTTGCTAAATGCCCGAGGGCTGTCTATTTCAGAATTCGTGCCGGCTCAGCTGATCGAAATATCCCAGGGCGCCACGACCTGCCAGTCGAGGTTCTTGTCCATGCCCTTGACCTCCTTGGTGGCCCAGCGCGACATCGCCTGAGAGTACCACGGAATGAAGGCCCAATCCTCGCGGAATGCCTTCTGGGCATCCTGTGCGAGCTTGATGCGCTGTGGATCGTCAACGGCCTTCGTCGCAGCTTCGGCGAGTGCCGCATCAACCTTGTCGTTCTTGTATCCGCCAAGCTTGTTTTGTGCGTTCGACGAGGTCGAGGCGATGCAGCCGGCAAGATAGGAAACGGCATCGGGAACGCGGGTGCCGACGTCATCACGGAAGATCTGGACCGCATTCTGGTCCGGACCGGCATAGGAGTCCTGCTGCGGCTTCATGTCGACGGCCGTTATGCCGAGGTTCTGGCGCCACTGCTCGGCAATGAACTGAGCTGCTGCCTGGATTGCCGGTGCGGAAATGCCGACGAAGAGAATCTTCGGCAGGCGCTCGGGACCACCGTAGGTCGATTCCGCAAGCAGCTTCTTGGCGGCTGCGGGATCGTAAGGATAGGGCTCGAAGCCGGAATTGTCGGCGCCGGGCACGGAATTCAGGATCTGATCGGCCTTCCTGTGTGGACCATCCGGATAGGAAGCCTTGAAGAGACCGTCGCGATCGATCGCCATGATCAGAGCCTGACGAACCTTCGGATCATCCATCGGCGCGCGACTGATGTTGAACCAGAAGTGCTGGCTGGTTGGGATCAGCGGACCGGCGGAAAACTCAGGGCCGAGGTCCTGGATGATCGTCGAGGTTACCAATTCGGTGTGGGCATTGAATTCGCCCGACTTGATCAGCGACGTCGCGGTGACGTTGTCTTCGATCGAGGTGATTTCAATGCGCGAGAGCTTCGGCTTCGGGCCAAAGAAATTCTCGTTCGGCTCGAACACCAGCTTGCCGGCGTCGATGTCGATGCTGGTGAGCTTGAACGGGCCGGAATAAACGGCGCTATTGTCGGGCTTATACCAGTCGGCCACTTCCTCGCCGTCGCTGCCGCGCGACTGAGCGGCCTTGGCGATCGGAACAATGTGGTTGGCCAGGCGCATGTAAAAGATCGGGTCGGCTTCCGTCAGCGTGACGATAACCGTGCCTTCATCAGGGGTGGCGACGCCCGTCAATTCGTTGCCGGAACCGGCGCCGATTTCCTTATAGCCCTGAACCCTGCTCAGCACCTGGTCTGCACGCTGGCTCTTGGTATTGGGCATGGAGGCGACTTCCCAGGATCCCTTGACGTCGGCCGAGGTGATCTTGCTGCCGTCGGAGAAGACAGCCTTGGGGTCGATCTTGAAGGTCCAGACCTTGTTATCGGGGGATTCCCAGCTGGTGAAGACGTAAGGCTTGATCTTGCCTTCGCTGTCGAAATACATCGGCGAGGCCCACCAGATCGAGTTCCAGCGGAACGGAACGCCGCCGCCGCGCAGTGGCGACCAATCCTGGTTGAAGGCCGGATTAGCAACCTTCAGAACCTGGCCATCATCGGCAAGTACGATGCGTGCATTCATGCCGAAGACTGTGAGGCCGATGCCGGCGGCGAGGCCAAGCTTCAGCGCTTCGCGACGCGACATCTGCGCTTTCTGCGCAATATTCCCTTCATTCCGATCAGTCATCGTGTCCTCCCATGACAAAATCAGTGACGGCACCACTTTCACTCTGTTTCCCGAAAGTGCGTCACGACATGGCGCAAACACTTGCGCGATAATGTAAATATGTCAACTAAAATTAATCATGATGGTCCGTATTCAAAATATCTAAACATTTTTCGTGAATGTTTTCAGCATATTAAAAATTCAACTGTGAAGCTTTCGGTATTGTCATATTGACAACAAAGCTTCGAGGGATGAAGAAAGTGCCATCTTGCGGGTCGGGTTTCCCGCCGCCGCCCTCTTTCGCGGCGTTCATCCGAGGAGGACGATATGAGCAATCACAAGATTACAGGCGTGTTCAGCGCTGCCGCGACGCCGCTCAATGCGGATGGCAGCCCGGACCTTGGTCTCTTTACCGAGCACTGCCAGCGACTGCTGCAGGAAGGGTGCCACGGCGTCGCCCTGCTTGGCACGACTGGTGAGGCGAATTCCTTCTCATCCAGCGAGCGCCGGGGAATCCTGGAGGCGGCGCTCAAGGCGGGTGTCCCGGCCCACAAGCTACTCCCCGGGACCGGTGTCGTCGCCATTCCGGAAACCGTCGAACTGACCAAGCACGCCCTTTCACTCGGTGTGACGAAGATCGTGATGCTGCCACCCTTCTACTACAAGGGCGTATCCGACGATGGACTGTTTGCTGCCTACTCGCAGGTTCTGGAAAAGATCGCCGACGCCAGGCTGCAGGTCATTCTCTATCACATCCCGCAGGTCTCGGGCGTTCCGCTTTCTATTCCGTTGATCGGTAGGTTGATAGAAGCCTTCCCCGACACGGTGGTCGGAATTAAGGAATCTGCCGGAGATTTCAACAACATGCAGGCAATCATCGCGGCCTATCCGGGCTTCTCCGTCCTGGCGGGCGCCGATCCGCTGCTGTTGCCGCTATTGAAGGCCGGAGGTGCGGGCTGCATCACGGCAACCTCCAATCTCGTCGCGGATTCGCTGCGCACCGTCTACGACAAGGTGCATGATGAGGCGCAAGCAGGCGAGGTCGAAGTAGCCCAAGCCCGCATCAATGCCTACAGAACACTCTCCAACTCCTATGTGCAGATCCCGACGATCAAGGCCATGGTCAGCCTCAAGACCGGCAATGCTGCGTGGCGGCGCACGCGCGCGCCACTGATGCCGATCAGCGACGCCGATTACGCCGCGCTTTCCGAAGCCTACGCCAAGCTGCCGTAAGGAGCGCGATCATGAACGTTACAGGTTTGCCACCCGAGGTCGTGCCGACACTGATGACCGGAGAGATCGTTGCGAATTCGAGCGAGAAGGGACGCGCCGATGCATATCTTCCCTCTCCCTGCATTCAGAACCACGCCGCCAATCTCGCCTTTTTACCTGATGGGACGCTGACCTGCGTCTGGTTCGGCGGCACGATGGAGGGCATGGGCGACATCTCGATTTACATGTCGCGCCTCGCATCGGGAGCAACGCACTGGTCGCAACCGGAAAAGATGTCGGACGATTCGGCGAAATCCGAGCAAAACCCGTTGATTTTCAATGCACCAGATGGAAACGTCTGGCTGCTTTATACCTCGCAGACATCGGGCAACCAGGATGGCTCTGTTGTCAAATGTCGGATCTCTGAGGATGGCGGCAAAACCTTCGGAGTGGTGCGCGTTCTCTGCGACATCCCGGGCACCTTCGTCCGCCAACCGATCATCGTCAACAAAACCGGCTCCTGGCTTCTGCCGGTCTTTCGCTGCATCGGATTGCCGGGCGAACGCTGGACGGGCGACGTGGATACGGCAGGCGTGCTGATCTCGCGCGACCAGGGCAAGAGGTGGGCCATGACCGAGGTCCCGGACAGCATTGGGGCGGTCCATATGAACATCGTGCCGATAGACGATGACAACCTTGTGGCCTTCTATCGCAATCGCTTCGCCGAATCGGTTTTGTACAGCCGCTCGAGTGATGGTGGTGAGCATTGGAGCGCGCCTCGGCCGATCGGTCTGCCGAACAACAACTCGTCGATTCAGGCGACAAAGCTAGAAAACGGCATGATCGCAATGGTTTACAACCATTCCAATGCCTTGACGTCGGATGCCCGGCGTCAATCGCTGTACGACGAGATCGAAGGCGATGAGGAGACCAAGGTCGCGCCAAAACCGACGGTCGAGCGCCGCAAGGCTGTCTGGGGCGTGCCTCGTGCACCACTCAGCCTCGCTTTCTCCCGCGACGGCGGCGCCAGCTTCCCCCGCCGCATCGACCTCGACACCGGAGATGGATATTGCCTCAGCAACAACTCGAAGGACTCCGTCAACCGCGAGTTTTCCTACCCTTCGATCGTCGAGGGGGCCGATGGGGCCGTGCACGTTGCCTATACCTATTACCGCCGAGCCATAAAATATGTCCGGCTTTCGGCTGACGCGATTGCGTGACGCCTTCACAGGTTGTCAGTTGTGAGCATTCATCGATCCGACGCGGCTTCACAGAAAAGCCAGCCGCGTCGGATTGCGCATCTGTTTTGACAACTTCATATCACTTGCCTAGCGATTCAGAGCCAGTCCGAACTCAACGCCGCTAGAAAGGGGTGTTTGCCATTTTATCATTTGTATCAGTGTAATAACCGGAATTTTGATTTTGCGTTGCGCACGCAACGACAAGGCGAATCGCAATTTCTTCCCGCTCCTGTGATGTCCTCGCTTGCCAAATGCGATGGCATTGTATAACAAATTTACATCTTTGTGGCGCGGGGCGTCGCGGCATTTGCAGGGAGGAGTGATCCAGTGGTCAGCTTGGACTCGCCGATAACAATCGTCCGGCCGCATTTGATCGAGTTCGGCGTCGGCACGGCGGAGCGGCTCGGCAAGTGGGCGAGCGAGAAAGGCTATATCAGGGTTCTTGTCATTTCCGACGCCTTCAATGCGACGCGTGTCGATGCGCTGGCGCTCAAGGGTGAAGTCACGGTGTTTGCTGATGTGACACCCGAGCCGGATATCACCAATCTCGACAAAGTGCTGGCGGTGGCGAATGCGGCAGATGCGCAGCTCGTCGTCGGTTTCGGCGGCGGCAGCGCCATGGATCTTGCCAAGCTTGCCGCCGTGCTCGCCAGCTCGCCGCAGACGCTGCACGAGGTTGTCGGGCCGAACAAGGTCAGAGGGCCGCGACGCGTTGCGCTGGCGCAGGTGCCGACGACGTCGGGCACCGGCAGCGAGGCGGGCATCCGAGCCCTCGTCACCGATCCGAAGACGATGGCCAAGCTTGCTGTCGAGAGCATGCATATGTTGGCCGATATCGCTGTTGTCGACCCGGCGTTGACTTTCAGCGTGCCCGCACGCACGACCGCGGCGACGGGTGTCGATGCCATGGCGCATTGCGTTGAAGCCTTCACCAATCGCAAGGCGCATCCGATGATCGACCTCTACGCGATCGAGGGTACACGGTTGGTCGGAAAATATTTGGCCCGCGCCGTCAAGGACGGATCCGACGCAGAGGCGCGTGCAGGCCTGTCGCTAGCCTCGCTCTATGGCGGCTTCTGTCTTGGCCCGGTCAATACGGCCGGCGGTCACGCGCTTGCATACCCGCTCGGTACGCGCTGGCATGTGGCGCATGGTGCGGCAAACGCCCTGATCTTTCCGCATGTTCTAGCGTTCAACACCCCGGCGGTTTCCGAGAAAACGCGTGCCATTATGGAGGCGCTTGGCCAAAAGACCTCCGACAGTGTCGAGTCCGTCTTTGACGCCGCTTATTCCTTCTGCGCCGAACTCGGGATTGAAATGAAGCTCTCCGGCCTCGGCGTACCGGCAAACGATCTGGATGCGATGGCCGACGATGCCTTTGCCATCCGTCGCCTGCTCGACAACAATCCGCGTGATCTTTCGCGCGCAGATATCCGCTCGATCTACGAAGCCGCCTTTTGAGGCAGGCTTTCCATTCAAAGAGGACCGTGAGTGATGGACAGGAATGCGAAAGTCGCCGTAACGCTCGGCGATCCGGCCGGCGTCGGCCCCGAGGTGATCGTCAAGGCGCTTGCCACGATGGCGGAGCAGGAGAGGCGGGATTTCGTCATCGTCGGCAATACGGAAGCACTCGAGCGCGCCAACCGTAGCGCAGCGGCAGGTCTTTCCTTTGCGCCGGCGGATGCATCTGGTGCGGGAAAGATTGCCGTCGACGAGGTGGAGCTTGGCGCGCCGCTGCCTGAGATCGGCAAGATCAGCCCGGTCGCGGGCGATGCTTCCGTGCGATACATCAGCCGCGCCGTCGATCTTGCGATGTCAGGCAATGCCGATGTCATCGTCACCGCGCCGATCAACAAGGAAGCGATGAACCTTGCCGGTCATCACTATGACGGTCACACCGGCCTTCTGGCGCACCTTACCGGTTCGAAAAGCTCATTCATGCTGCTCGCTTCGGAGCGGCTGAACACCATCCACGTCTCTACACACATTTCGCTCAAGGGGGCGATCGAGCGCGCCAAGACCGAGCGCGTGCTGGCAACGATCGAGGCGGGTCACAATCATTTCATGCGTCTTGGCAAGAAGGCGCGTATCGCGGTTGCCGGTCTCAATCCGCACTGCGGCGAGAACGGTCTGTTCGGCACCGAGGATATCGAATTCCTGGTGCCCGCCGTCGAGCTGGCGCAGGCAAAGGGCATCGATGTCGTGGGGCCAATCTCGGCCGACACCGTGTTTGCCCGAGCCTACAATGGGGCTTTCGATCTGGTGATCGCGCAGTATCACGACCAGGGCCACATCCCGATCAAGCTCATCGCCTTCGATACGGCCGTCAACGTCTCGCTCGGCTTGCCGATCGACCGTGTGTCTGTCGACCACGGCACGGCTTTCGACATCGCCGGCACGGGCAAGGCCAACCATGTGAACATGCTCTCGGCCATTGCTTATGCGCGGCTGATGGCGCGCTCCCCACGCCGACAGGCGGCGTAACGCCCGGAAAGCGCTCTGGATTGTCGACGGCGCAGTGTTGCGTCGCCTGCCGCTTTGCTCTTTGGAGGAGATGAGCGATGGAAAAGACTATTGTCGTTCTCGGCGGCGAACTGGCGCCGGAAGGTCGTGCGCTTCTGGAAGATGCCGGGGCAAATGTCATTGCCACGCCACCCTATATCGACCGGCAAGCCGTCATCGCAATAATGAGGGCCCACAAGCCGGATGCAGTCATCGTGCGTCTGCTCGCCGATCTTCTCGGGCCGGAGGAAATGCAGGTGGGCGGCAGGCTCCGGCATATCGCCAAGCACGGTGTCGGAACAAACGACATCGACGTGAACGCGGCCACAGCGCTCGGCATTCCGGTGTCTGTGACGACAGGCAGCAATGGGCACTCGGTCGCCGAGCACGCGCTCGCGCTGATCATGGCGCTGGTCAAGGATCTGCCGCGTCAGGACGCGCTGATCCGCGACGGCATCTGGGACAAGAACCAGTACAAAGGGCGCGAGTTGCGCGGCCAGCGGCTCGGTCTTGTCGGTTTCGGCTTTATCGGCCAGACGGTTGCCAGGATAGCTGGCGCCATCGGCATGATCGTCTCGGCCTTCGATCCGCATACGCCCGACAGCGCCTTTCAAGATGGCGTCAGCCGCGAAACCGATCTGGATACGCTTCTTGCAAACTCTGACATAGTCAGCCTGCACTGCCCGTTGACGTCGGAGACGCAGAACCTGATCAATGCCCGCCGCATCGGGCTGATGAAGCAGGGCGCGTTCCTGATCAACACGGCGCGTGGCGAAGTCGTCGACGAGAAGGCATTGATCGCGGCTCTTGAACATGGGCATCTCGGCGGTGCCGGTTTGGACAGTTTCGCCCTCGAGCCGCCCGGCATCGACAATCCGTTATTTCAGCTGTCGAACACGCTGGTGACCCCGCATGTTGCTGGCGTCACGCTCGACGCGAAATGCGCCGTTTCGATCATGTCGGCCGAGAACGTACTTGCGGCGCTCGATGGCAGGACGCTTGACCCCCGCTTTCTGGCGCGCTGACCGGTTTGGTGGCGGGACATTATGGAGATGAATATGGGCGAGACACCCGATACCCGCTACGCACCGGATACGTTGCGCCAATTCGCGCAGGCGCTGTTTGCCGCTGCCGGGCTTGAGGAGGAAAAGGCGGCCGCCGTTGCCCACTATCTCGTCGAAGCCGATCTGATGGGGCACACGACGCATGGCCTGGCATTGGCCGGCTGGTACCTGCAAAGCATTGCCGATGGCGTGATGAAGCGCGAGGGCGCGCCGGATATCCTGTCCGATCGCGGCCCAGCCGTCGCCTGGTGTGGGCGCCGCCTTCCCGGTGCATGGCTGACATCCGAGGCGGTCAAGCTCGCCTGCGAGCGCGCCGTCACCTATGGCACAGCGACGATCGCAATTGCCGACAGCCATCATATCGGTTGCCTTGCCGCCTATCTCACCATTGCAACCGATCGCGGCTATATGGTCAGCATTGCAAGCTCCAGCCCATCCGGTGCACAGGTCGCGCCCTTCGGGGGAAGAAAAGGCGTCTATACGCCCAACCCGGTCGCCCATGGCATTCCGACGCCCGCCGATCCGATCCTGATCGACATCAGCGCTTCGATCACGACGGTCAACATGGCGCAGCGGTTGGTCCGCGAAGGCCGACAGTATGAGCACGAGTGGCTGATGGATGAAAACGGCGAGGCGAGTCGCGATCCGCGGGTGATCGAACGCGGCGGCACACTACTGCCGGTCGGAGGGCTTGATCATGGACAGAAGGGCTATGGCATGGCACTTCATGTCGAAGCCTTCACGCAGGGTCTTGCTGGTCTTGGCCGTGTGGATGACCTCAAGGGTACGAACGCGGCCGTCACGGTTCAGGTTTTCGATCCGGACGCCTTTGGTGGCCGAGATGCCTTTCTGCGGCAGACCGGCTGGCTCGCCGATGCCTGCCGCAGCAATCCGCCGCGGCCCGGAGTTACGCGAGTTCGGCTGCCGGGAGAGAACGGCCTGGCGCGCAAGCGTGGCGCCCTTGTAGATGGAGTGGTGCTGCACCCTAACATCTTGGCGTCTCTGGCGCCCCATGCCGAGCGACTCGGGGTTGCTATGCCCTAGCTCCGGCATGGTTCCTCCTTGTCCTGAACAAAAGCACGTGGAGAGTTCGATCGAACCGTTTCGATGGGCGCCGCGAGGCGGTAAGTGTTTACAAAGTTTAAACACTTAGAGGGATGATATGAGAAGCTTTGCAGTAAGCCTGACCGCAGCTCATTTGGAGCAAATGCTGACGCCCTACATCGCCGAGCGGCAAGCGGAAGCTGAACGCGACAATGGGGAGCGTGGGGATAGCCGCGGCCATGTTCCCATCAAGGAAGCCGCGGAGAAGGCCTGGACGTCGTCTCGCAATTATTCCCGCTGACCATATTCCGAAAACCGACATTTGGCGCCGCCGATCGTCGGTTTCTTGTTGCCCGGCGATCTCATCGAGCCGCAGTGTCTCTACAATCTGTCGAAGCTGTCGGTCTGGTGGCTGCGGCTCGGCATCGCGCTGGAGCGCATCCGGCCGGGCCATCCGCAAGAAAATGGCCGGCATGAGCGCCTGCACCTGACGCTCAAGAAAGAGGCGACCAGGCCACCTGGCAGAAATATCCTCCAGCAGCAGGCCCGCTTCGACGCGTTCGTCAGGGAATTCAATACCGAGCGGCCGCACGAGGCGCTCAACATGAAGGTGCCGGCAGAGCTCTACGTCGCTTCGTCGCGCCCCTATCAGGGCCTGCCGGAGATCGACTACCCCTTCCACGACCGTGACGCACTGGTGACCCATTGCGGCCGCATCTGCATCTACCGCAAGAAGATCAATATCTCGACCGTGCTGGCCGGACAGAAACTGGGAATCAAGGAGGTCGACGACGGTATTTGGCTCGTCAGCTTCATGCACTATGATCTGGGATATATCGACCTGGAGCAGAGACCTTGCAAACCATCGACAACCCGTTCGGCACGAGGTTGTCACCCATGTGTTAGGTACGTTTTGTTACCTAGGTCTCCGGGCTGGACATTTGAAAAACTGGAGCGGGCGAAGGGATTTGAACCCTCGACCCCAACCTTGGCAAGGTTGTGCTCTACCCCTGAGCTACACCCGCTCAATCCGCATCGGTCCGGGGTAGTTGTGAGGACCGTGGGCGCCACCTTGCGGCGACGGGCGCTATATCGCCCAAACGATTTTTAAATGCAACAGGGAAATGACGGAAATTCGAAGAAAAATTCTCGAACCTCGTTTGAAGTCATCGGAAGCGCCGCAAATGCAGGGTAAAGCGTCACCTCCGGGCGTTGCAAAAGACGGTGGCGGGACGTAATCAGGCACCCTATCGCTCCTCCCGACCGCATGGATTTTACGATGACCGACACGACGCCGAAGACCAGAGATGACCTTTTTGCCTTTCTCGATGGTCTGGATATCAAGCACAGCACCAAAAACCATGCACCCGTCTTCACGGTTGCCGAATCGGTCGCGCTGCGTGACGAGATTCCTGGCGGCCACACGAAAAATCTCTTCGTCAAAGACAAGAAGGATCAGTTCTTCCTGCTGACGGTGGAGGAGAACGCGGCGGTTGATCTGAAAACAGTGCATACGCTGATCGGCGCCGCCAGCAAGGTCTCGTTCGGAAAGCCGGAAAAGCTGATGGAGTATCTTGGTGTCGTCCCCGGGGCTGTCACGGCTTTTGGGGCGATCAATGATACGGGCGGAAACGTAACGTTCGTTCTTGATGCAGATCTGATGGAAGACGCGATCATCAATTGCCATCCGCTGTCCAATGATGCCACGACATCGATCGCAAGCAGCGATCTTATTCGCTTTATGGAAGCGACGGGGCATAAGCCGCTTGTCTTGAAAGTGACGTCCTGACATACGATTTTAGCGCTAGAAAAGCCGGCTGACCGGCACGGCGGGAGATATCCATGAGCGGCAACGACAATCCTTACAGCAATTCCATTGGTCAGATGACGGCAACTGCAAATTATGCAGCGGCCCCAGCCCCCGGTGCGGGCGGTTACGTCAAGGATACGACGACCGCGAATTTTACAAAGGATGTCATCGAGGAATCACGCAACCAGCCGGTTCTCGTCGATTTCTGGGCACCTTGGTGTGGGCCCTGCAAGCAGCTGACCCCAGTGCTCGAAAAGGTCGTCAATGAAGCGCAAGGCCGCGTCAAGCTGGTCAAGATGAACATCGACGACCACCCCTCGATCGCCGGGCAGCTCGGCATCCAGTCGATTCCGGCCGTGATCGCCTTCGTCGGCGGTCGCCCTGCCGATGGCTTCATGGGTGCTGTGCCGGAGAGCCAGATCAATCAGTTCATCGATCGTATCGCCGGTCCGGCCGGCGCCGACCAGGCGGCCGAAATCGAAGGTGTCCTCAAGGAGGCTGACGAGCTGTTGGCATCCGGCGACATCAACGGCGCCGCCCAGCTCTACGGCGCCGTCATGCAGGCCGATCCGGAGAATGCCAAGGCGTTGGCGGGAATGGCGGAATGCATGATTGCCGCAAACCAGCATGAGCGTGCGCGCGAGGCGCTGACAGAATTGCCGGAGGAAATGGCGAAGGACCCGGCAATCCAGGCCGTGTCGAAGAAGCTCGATCAGATTGAGGAAGCGCGCAAGCTCGGTGATCCAGTTGCTTTGGAGCAGGATTTGGCGCGAAATCCGGACGATCACGAAGCCCGGCTGAAACTTGCCAAGATCCGCAACGTCGAGGGGCGGCGCGAAGAATCGGCAGAGCATCTGCTTTACATCATGCGCAAGGACCGGGCTTTCGACGACGATGGCGCACGCCGTCAGCTGCTGCAGTTCTTTGATGTCTGGGGCTTCAAGGATCCTGTTACGGTCTCGGCGCGGCGCAAGCTCTCCGCCATGCTGTTTTCATAATTCGGACTTCAAGTTTCGATCCGCCGCCCTTGTGTTTTTGGAGGCGGGCCCCACATTTCCGTTTGTGCGGGCGCACCGTGTCGCGCCCGCTGGCAATGCAGGACCAGTCTCTATGCAAGTGGGGAATGCACGATATTTGAAGCCCGGTGATCTGCCTGATACGATCGCGGTCTTTCCGCTTGGCGGCGCTCTGCTGCTGCCGACAGGGCAGTTGCCCCTCAATATTTTCGAGCCGCGCTATCTTGCCATGTTCGATGCTGCTTTGTCAGGCAATCGACTGATCGGGATGGTCCAGCCCGCACTGGGCGACCAGGAAGGGGGGGAGGGTCATCTGGCCCCGGTTGGCTGCCTTGGGCGCATTACCTCGTTCGCCGAAACGGGT
Source organism: Rhizobium sp. 3T7 (assembly GCF_020166565.1). NCBI lineage: Bacteria > Pseudomonadati > Pseudomonadota > Alphaproteobacteria > Hyphomicrobiales > Rhizobiaceae > Rhizobium > Rhizobium sp. 3T7. The sequence continues at coordinate 135,842 of NZ_JAIQXS010000006.1, read as the reverse complement.
GATGGTCGCTACATCGTTTCCCTCACCGGCATTTGCCGTTTCCGCCTGCTTGAGGAAAAGGAAACGCATCATCCTTTCCGAACCTTCCGCATCGCGCCCTTTATCGCCGATCTTTCCGCACGCGACGAGGAGGATGCGGTTGATCGGGCCGCGCTTCTCGCCGCCTTCAAAGCTTATCTTGACGCAAACAAGCTCGAGGCGGATTGGGAAAGCGTCGAGCGCGCCAGTAATCTGACGCTCGTCAATTCGCTGGCGATGATGTCGCCGTTCGGACCGGCTGAAAAACAGGCACTCCTGGAGGCTCCCGATCTGAAAACGCGGGCGGAAACGCTGATCGCGATCACAGAGATCGTGCTGGCGCGTGTCTTCGGTGACTCGGACACGGTTCTGCAGTAGAATCATCTTATGGATGAAAAGCTAAGCCGTGTTGACCCCAAGCTTCTAGAATTGCTGGTATGCCCCCTGACCAAAGGGCGGCTCACCTATGACAGGGAGCATAATGAACTCGTGTCGGAGAAGGCGCGCCTCGCCTATCCGATCCGTGATGGCATTCCGATCATGCTCGTCTCAGAGGCGCGCGGGCTGGACGACTGACTAAATTGTCTGCCCTGCCAGCAGGCGGGGATTGTCCCTGGCGGTGGTGCCGGCAGCCTGTCCGATGAAGAACGATTTGAGGCCGGGGAGGCGATCCACGATACCCAGACCGAAATCGCGGGCGATGCGCAGCGGTGCTATGTCGTTCGAAAAGAGCCGGTTCAACACGTCCGTGGTGACGCCCATGCGGAACGTGTCGAAGCGGCGCCATGCCTGATAGCGCTCGAGAATGTTGATCGAGCCGATATCAAGGCCAAGCCGGTCGGCTTCGACGACGGTTTCGGCGAGGGCGGCGACATCCTTGAAGCCGAGGTTCAGGCCCTGACCGGAAATCGGGTGAATGCCGTGCGCAGCGTCGCCGGCGAGCGCCACGCGCGGCGCCACGAACGCCCGCGCAAGCGTCAGCCCAAGCGGGAAGGCACGCTTCTCGCCGACAACCCTCAAGGTACCTAGCTTGTGACCGAAGCGGCGCTCCAACTCTTCCTCAAAGATGAGATCGTCGGATGTGACGAGACGGTTGGCTTCAGGTGTCGGCTCCGTCCAGACGAGCGAGGAGCGGTTCCCTTTCAGCGGCAGAATGGCAAAAGGTCCAGACGGAAGGAAATGCTCTTCCGCACATCCATGATGCGGACGCTCATGCTCGATCGTCGTGACGATCCCAGACTGGCCGTAGTCCCAAGAGACTGTCTTGATGCCTGCCAGATCCCGCAGGTGTGAGCGGATGCCGTCGCAGGCGACGACGAGCCGGGCTTCCAGCACGCTGCCATCCGAGGCCGTAACCGTTGCATGCGTATCGGCAATGGAAAGCCCGGTCGCGCTAAAGCCATGATGAATTTCGATGCCAAGCCGTTCGCATGCTCCTCGGAGTGCTCGAACAAGTGCGACATTCGAAATCATGTGCGCGAAAGGCCGTCCATCCTCCACTTCGCCATCAAAGGTCAGGAAGACCGGGCGCACGGGATCGGCTGTCTTCGAATCGGTAACGATCATCCTGGTGATCGGCTGCGCGTCGGGCTCTATCTCGTCCCAGATGCCGAAAACCTCAAGCATTCTGGTGGCGGCGGCGATAATGGCCGAGGCGCGCATGTCCTTCTGCCAGACGCCCGCAGGCGCTGCTTCAACGACGGCGACGTCGAGATGAGGCGCCGCCTGCTTGACCGCCACAGCGGCGGAAAGCCCGACATAACCCGCGCCTACAACCAGCATGTCCCGCATGGAGTTCCGCTCCGTTTCTTGTGAATATCGTATTGATCTATATAGATCATCGCTGCCGCACTTCCTACCGTCCGGAGCTATACAAATGACGCGTGACACCGAAAAACCGACTGCGATGGAGATCCTGCTTTCCACGCTGGATCTTGAATCGATCGAAGTCGACATCTTTCGCGGGCGCAGCCCGCAGGTAGGCTGGCAGCGTGTTTTCGGCGGTCAGGTCATCGCCCAAGCATTGATGGCGGCACAGCGTACGGTGGAGCGCGACCGAACCGTGCATTCGCTGCACGCCTATTTCATGCGCCCCGGCGATCCTTCGGTGCCGATCGTCTATCAGGTGGAGCGGATTCGCGATGGGTCGAGTTTCAATACACGCCGGGCCGTGGCCATCCAGCATGGAAAGGCGATTTTCGCCCTATCTTGTTCGTTCCAGATCGAGGAACCCGGCTTCGATCATCAGATCGCCATGCCTGAGGTGCCTGTTCCCGAGAAGCTGCTCGATGAACAGCAGATCGCGGCGCAGTTCCTCGCAAACGCGCCGGCCCCGATTCGCAAATACTGGGAGCGCGAACGGCCGATCGAAATCCGGCCGATATCGCTCACGCACTATTTCTCGGACAAGAAGCTTGATCCGGTACAGCATGTCTGGGTTCGGGCAACAGGGCCGGTTCCCGACGATCGGTACTATCAGGCTTCCATTCTTGCCTATCTGTCCGATATGACCCTGCTCGATACCTCGCTCCATCCGCATGGAACGTCGATCTTCAACCAGACGATCCAGGTCGCCAGCCTCGATCACTCCATGTGGTTCCATCGGCCCACAAAACTCGACGATTGGCTTCTTTATACGCAGGACAGCCCCTCGGCCTCGGGCGCGAGGGGCTTGACCCGCGGTAGTCTGTTTACGAGAGACGGTGTCTTGATTGCGTCTGTGGCGCAGGAGGGACTGATTCGCAAAAGGGCAAATGAATAAATTATAGGCATATTTATTCATTTGGATATTTTCTGAGCGATTATTGGGCAATCATTTGCCTGTTTATTGGCGTCAATTTATATAACTTTTATTTTTCAATGAGTTAGTTTCACATCTCGAATCTGGCACGCCCTTTGAATGTATATCCCCAGTCGCTGTTCGGGAACGTCAGTGGCAAGGAGAGTCGGCTCCGCGCCGAGGGTAACGAAGGATGGAAAACCAGATGAAAATTGTGATGGCCATTATCAAGCCGTTCAAGCTGGATGAGGTGCGCGAAGCCCTCACGGCGATCGGCATTCAGGGCCTGACCGTGACCGAAGTGAAGGGCTACGGGCGCCAGAAGGGGCATACTGAGATTTACCGCGGCACCGAATACGCGGTCAGCTTCCTGCCGAAGCTCAAGATCGAGATCGCGGTTGCCTCCGAACTCGTCGACAAGGCCGTTGAGGCTATCGCGTCATCCGCCAAGACCGGCCAGATCGGCGATGGCAAGATCTTCGTCTATTCGATCGACCATGCCGTGCGCATCCGTACCGGCGAAACCGACACAGAAGCGCTGTAAGAGCGGCAGAGCAAGGGAGCCTCTTTCAATGTCAATTTCGAAGTTTTCTTCCACATATGCGCGGCTTGCTGCTGCGTCGGCTGCGCTGCTCGCGCCGATCGCTGCCTTCGCGCAGGATGCCGCCACGACGGCTGCGCCTGCCGCCGCCGCTGCCGCTGCCGCTCCTGCGATGACGGTCGACAAGGGTGACAATACCTGGATGCTGATCTCCACGGTTCTCGTCCTCTTGATGACGATCCCGGGTCTTGCCCTCTTCTACGGCGGTCTCGTTCGCGCCAAGAACATGCTCTCGGTTCTCATGCAGGTCTTCATGATCACGGCCGTGGTCATGATCATCTGGGTTACCTACGGCTATTCGCTGGCCTTCACCGACGGCGGTTCGCTCAACAGCTTCGTCGGCGGCTTCTCGAAGGCCTTCCTCGCGGGTGTCGATACGACCACCGTGTCCGAGACCTTCACGAAGGGTGTTGCCATTCCGGAGTTGACGTTCGTCTGCTTCCAGATGACTTTCGCCTGCATCACGCCGGCCCTGATCGTTGGCGCCTTTGCCGAGCGCATCAAGTTCTCCGCTGTCATGCTCTTCGTCATCCTCTGGGTCACGTTCGTCTACTTCCCGATGGCACACATGGTCTGGTTCTGGGGCGGTCCGAGCTCCTACACCTCTCCGTCGGGTCTGATCTTCTCCTACGGCGCGCTTGACTTCGCCGGCGGCACGGTCGTCCACATCAATGCCGGTATGGCCGGTCTGATCGGCGCCATCATGCTCGGCAAGCGGACGGGCTATAAGAAGGAAATCATGGCTCCGCACTCCATGACCCTCACCATGGTCGGTGCTTCGCTTCTGTGGGTTGGCTGGTTCGGCTTCAACGCCGGCTCTAACCTCGAAGCCAACGCCTATGCTTCGCTCGCGATGATCAACACTTTCGTCGCAACGGCCGCCGCTGCTGTATCCTGGTGCCTCGTTGAAAACTTCGCACGCGGCAAGGCTTCGATGCTCGGTGCAGCTTCGGGTGCCGTTGCCGGTCTCGTTGCCGTCACCCCGGCATGTGGCTTCGCCGGCCCGATGGGTTCGATCGTTCTCGGTCTCATCGTCTCGCCGGTCTGCTACTTCTTCGTGGATGTCGTCAAGAACAAGTTCAACTACGACGACTCGCTCGACGTCTTCGGCGTTCATTGCATCGGCGGTATTCTCGGCGCTATCGGCACCGGTATCCTGGTCAACCCCGCGCTCGGCGGTGCGGGCATCGTGGACTATTCGACGGCTGATTTCGCGGCGGGCTATCCGGGTACTGCAACCCAGGTTCTGGCTCAGCTGAAGGGCGTTTTGACGACGATCGTATGGTCGGGCGTCGGCTCCGCGATCCTCTACAAGATCGTCGATGTCGTCATCGGTCTGCGCGTCTCCGTCGAAGCCGAGCGCGAAGGTCTCGACCTCGCAACCCACGGCGAAGCAGCCTACCATTCGTAATCAAGGCATTGCAGCGCCTGCGCAAGCAGGCGCCGCTGAACAGCCCGTCGCGGCCTATTCATCCGAATAGACCGCTCTTGGCCCGGACCTCCACAGGTTCGGGCTTTTTTATTTTCCGGTGCAAGATGTGGGGACGGCATGGTTAATACCGCTTTAACCGTCCTCTGATTAGGTGGGGCGAAGGTACTGAGCGCAGACGCTTTGCGATTCGCACGCTCTCACGCATTGGACGGGTACACACATGGCAAGAAGCACATCGCCAGCAATGGATGGCCGGCCGGACCGTTTTTCCCTTTCGGGTTTCATGTTCCGGCAGGCGCAGACCCTTTTTGGCTTCGCGATCTTCCTGCTGCTCGCATTGGCAGTCGCAGCGCTCGCGACCTGGAACGTCGCGGACCCAAGCTATTCCTACGCGACCGGGAACGAACCGAGCAATATTCTGGGCTACGGCGGCGCCGCTTTCGCCGACATCGCCATGCAGTTCTTCGGTCTTGCCAGTGTCGTCGCGCTGCTGCCGGTCGTCGCTTGGGCTCTCGCACTGATCTCCGGCCGGCGTTTCAGTCGTATTCCGGCGCGAGCCGCGGCATGGGGCCTCGGCTCCGTGCTCTCCTCCGCCGTCATCGGTTGCTTCCCGCCGCCTCTCACCTGGCCGATCCCAAACGGCATCGGCGGCGTCATCGGCGATATGATCCTGCGGTTTCCGGCGCTGTTTGTTGGCGCCTATCCGACCGGGGCATTTGCGACCGCGGTCGGCTGCGTGTTTGCTGTCCCGACGGTGTGGATGATGCTGTTTGCCGCCGGTCTCGTCGGTCGCAGCGAGGATGAAGAGGACGAGGCCGAGGCCGAATACGCAAACACGCGCTCCAAGCTGCGCTCGGTGGGCGACGAGGACGAAGACGACGATGACGGCGGCTGGCTTGCCTTCGGTGCGCTGACGCACGCCTGGTATATGAGCCAGGCGCGTATGCGTCGCCTGCTCGGCATGGGTCCGCGCAAGCGGCGGCAGGAGGATTTCGAGTCGCCCTACGACTTCAACGATGACGAGTTCGGCAAGCTGAACGAGCCGGTTCGCGCCAAGACGCCGACCGGGCGCGGAGAACGCATGGAGCCATCGATGGACCCACGCGCTGCTTCGCAGCGTCGTATCGTTTCTGCGCCCTCCATTTCGCTCAATGATGACGACGAGGACGACGATCTGCCGTTCGACGACATGCCGCCGCGGCCGGCCGATATCTTGCCTGATGACGACGACTGGATGATGCGCGCGCCGGCCAAGTCTACTGGCGGGCGTCCGGAGCCGCGCGTCGTGCAGCCTGCGGCGCGGCCGAAGCCTGGTGCCCGCGTCGAACGCGAGCAGCAGGGGTCGTTCATTCGTCCCGAAGGCTTCCAGCTTCCGTCGATGCACCTGCTTGCCGAACCGAAGAATGTCGTGCGGGATTCGACGCTGTCCGCTGATGCGCTGGAACAGAATGCGCGTATGCTCGAAGGCGTGCTCGAGGATTTCGGCGTCAAGGGCGAGATCATCCATGTTCGTCCGGGTCCCGTCGTGACGCTTTACGAACTGGAGCCTGCTCCCGGCATCAAGTCGTCCCGTGTCATCGGCCTTGCCGACGACATTGCCCGTTCGATGAGCGCGATCGCCGCTCGCGTCGCCGTCGTGCCGGGCCGCAACGCCATCGGTATCGAGCTGCCGAATTCGACGCGCGAAACGGTCTATCTGCGCGAACTGATCGCATCGCGGGACTTCGAAGGCTCGAAGGCGAAGCTCGCCATGGCGCTCGGAAAGACCATTGGCGGTGAGGCTGTCATCGCGGATCTGGCGAAGATGCCGCACCTGCTGGTGGCTGGTACGACCGGCTCCGGTAAGTCGGTTGCCATCAACACCATGATCCTGTCTCTGCTCTACCGTATGACGCCCGAGCAGTGCCGTTTGATCATGATCGATCCGAAGATGCTCGAATTGTCCGTCTATGACGGCATTCCGCATCTTCTCTCGCCTGTGGTGACGGATCCCAAGAAGGCCGTCGTTGCTCTCAAGTGGACCGTCCGCGAGATGGAAGAGCGCTACAAGAAAATGTCGAAGATCGGCGTCCGCAACATCGACGGCTTCAACAGCCGCGTCGAACAGGCGCTTGCCAAGGGTGAAGTGATCTCGCGCACCGTGCAGACGGGCTTCGACCGCCATACCGGCGAGGCGATGTACGAGACGGAGGAATTCGACCTGCAGCCGATGCCTTACATCGTCGTCATCATCGACGAGATGGCAGACCTGATGATGGTCGCCGGCAAGGACATCGAAGGCGCGGTGCAGCGCCTGGCGCAGATGGCGCGCGCGGCCGGCATCCATGTCATCATGGCCACGCAGCGTCCCTCCGTCGACGTCATCACCGGCACCATCAAGGCGAACTTCCCGACGCGCATCTCCTTCCAGGTAACATCGAAGATCGACAGCCGCACCATTCTCGGTGAACAGGGCGCGGAGCAGCTGCTCGGAATGGGTGATATGCTCTATATGGCCGGTGGCGGACGCATCCAACGTGTCCATGGCCCGTTTGTTGCCGATATGGAAGTGGAAGAGATCGTCTCCTATCTGAAGACGCAAGGTGCGCCGCAGTACCTCGACGCCATCACGGCTGATGACGACGAAGATGGCGACTACGGCGGTGGTCCGGCCGGAGCGTCCAATCTCTCCGATTCCGACGATCCCTACGATCAGGCGGTCGCGATTGTTCTGCGTGACGGAAAGGCGTCAACGTCGTATATTCAGCGCAGACTTGGCATTGGGTACAACCGCGCCGCATCACTGATCGAGCGGATGGAGCAGGAAGGCATCATCGGTCCCGCCAATCATGCTGGAAAACGCGAGATTCTGGTTCCGACCGAAGGCGATATTCTCGACCGCTGAAGCCGGCAGCAATTGAATGACGCCGGCTTCACGGAAACCTGATTGCCTCGAAACCGTTAGTTTATGCAGGTCTGCGAACTACGCCATGAAGGCGCCGCGTTTCCGCAGCATTCAAATTGCATAAAGGAGACATAGATGAACAACTCCGATTCCATCATGGACCGCATCTCGCTGACCCGGCGCCATCTTTTGGGTACGCTGGCGGTCGCTGCGGCATCTGCCATTCCAATTGCTGCCTATGCCCAGGCGGCATCCGCTGCTTCCAACAACGCTACAGCACAGGCGATCGCGGACCACTTCTCGAGTGTCGGCACGATGCAGGGCGAATTCGTTCAGTTCGGCCCGCGCGGCGAGCAGACGGGTGGGAAGTTCTACATCCAGCGTCCCGGCAAGCTGCGCTTCAACTATGACAACCCGTCACCGATCCGTGTCATCGCGGACGGGAAGAACGTCGCTGTCGGAAACATGAAGCTCAAGACCTGGGATCTCTATCCGCTTTCCAAGACGCCGCTCAGCCTGTTGCTGGCGCAGCGTATCGATTTGTCGGCCGGTTCGGTGAAGAGCGTCAAGCAGGAGTCCGACCTGACGACGATCGCCCTCGGCAACAACACGGTTTTCGGTAACTCGACGATTACGATGATGTTCGATCCGAAGACCTATGATCTTCGCCAGTGGACGATCACCGACAACCAGGGCAAGGACACGTCGGTAATGGTCTTCAACGTCAAGACCGGCGTCCAGTTCGACGACAAGGTGTTCAGGGTACCCTACGAAGTGATCCCGGGAACGGCCGCTTACCGCGACTAATCTTGCTGTTTACAGACGAAACGCCCTGCTATTCCGCGGGGCGTTTTTCTTTGCGCATCCGTTCCGTCGACGCAGCCTATGCTCTAAAGCCAGTTCATCTGGTTTTGAAAGGCAATCGAATGGGCTTCTCCGTCACTACTTGGAATATCAATTCTCTGCGGCTGCGCATGCCGATCGTCGAGCAATTCGTCCTCAAGCACAAGCCTGACATCCTCTGTCTCCAGGAAACCAAGGTTCCGAACGACCTGTTTCCTGCCTCGCCGCTGCGCGCGATGGGCTACGAACACATCATCATCCATGGCCAGAAGGGCTATCATGGTGTTGCCATCGCCTCGCGCTTTCCACTGGTCGAGGACCACCGCCAGGACTACTGCAACGTCGGCGACGCGCGACACATCTCGGCCGTCTTCGCGCGCGGTGGCCGGCGCATTCGCCTGCATAATTTCTACGTACCAGCCGGCGGCGACGAACCGGATCGGACGATCAATCCGAAGTTCGGGCACAAGCTTGATTTCGTCGAGGAAATGAAACGACTCAAGGCAAATGGCGAGGCGAACACTTCGGCAATCCTTGTCGGCGACCTTAACATCGCCCCCCTCGAGCACGACGTCTGGTCACACAAGCAGCTGCTCAAGATTGTCAGCCACACGCCTGTGGAGACCGAAGGTCTTCTCGAGGTGATGCAACGTGGCGCCTGGCTCGACTTGATGCGGCAGCACATCCCGGAAAACGAAAAGCTCTATACATGGTGGAGCTATCGCGCCAAGGACTGGGAAGCGGCCGATCGTGGCCGCCGCCTTGACCATATCTGGAGCTCAAAGGACCTTGGACCGCACCTGCAGCGCATCGATATCCTGAAGGAAGCACGCGGCTGGGAACGGCCGTCCGACCATGTGCCGGTCACGGCGCATTTCGATCTCTGATCTGTCAGGCGAAGCGGTGGAGTTGGGCCGCGGCTTTTGCCGCGAGCTCGGCGATGTTGTCGCGGATGCGGCTCTCGATCAGCCGGGCGGCATCCGGATATTCCTCGATCAGCCGATGGAAGAGCGAGCGGGTGATACGGATGATGCTGGTGTCTTCCGTCGCAACAGCGCTAAACTTGCGCTCGACCAGGGTGATCAGCGCAAGTTCGGATAGAAGCGTGCCGGGTCCGACCGTGCTCTGGATTTCCGGCTGGCCGCGGCCGGTCCGGCTGAGCTCCACGCCCCCACTAAGGATGACATAGGCGCTTTCCGCCGGCGAGCCTTCCCGAAAGAGCATCTGGCCGGCTGAAATGACGCGTCGATCCGCACCGAAGGCGATCAGCCGCAGCTGATCCTCGGACATGCCGTGGAACAGCGGCAGCTGCGACAACAGTCGGATGTCATCGTTCAGTGCCATCTTACGGTATGATCTTGTAACCGCCGTTTTCTGTTACCAGAATTTCGGCGTTGGAGGGATCGCGTTCGATCTTCTGGCGCAGACGATAGACATGGGTTTCCAGCGTATGCGTCGTCACGCCGGAATTGTAACCCCATACCTCTTCCAGCAGCACGTCGCGGGTGACGACCTTCTGCTCGGCGCGGTAGAGATAGCGAATGATCGCCGCTTCCTTCTCGGTCAGGCGGATTTTTTGGCCGCTGTCCATGGTAAGGAGCTTCTGGCTCGGCTTGAAGACGTAGGGGCCGACATTGAAGGTGGCGTCCTCACTCTGCTCGTGCTGGCGCAGCTGCACGCGGATGCGTGCAAGCAGAACTGCAAAGCGGAAGGGCTTGGTCACGTAGTCGTTGGCACCTGCTTCCAGGCCAAGGATCGTGTCCGAGTCCGTGTCATGGCCGGTCAGCATGATGATCGGGGCTTTTAGTCCCCCCTTGCGCAGCAGCTTCACAGCCTCGCGGCCGTCCATATCGGGCAGGCCCACGTCCATGATCAGCAGATCGATCGGCGTGGATCGCGCGCGCTCGACCCCCTTGGCCGCCGTCATTTCCTGAAGGACCGTGAACTCGTCGTAGAGAGAAAGCTGCTCCGTGAGCGTCTCCCGGAGGTCGTCATCATCATCCACCAAGAGAATGGTGCGTGCAGTCATGCGGCTCTATCCCTCGCCTTCGGTCCCGTTAGTCCTACGCCAATTTTCCACCATTGGCAAAGATCGGGCGACCAAGCTGTTGTCGTATACGATGCTATGTGATTTCAATCGTGATCCTAGCAATGGCCAACACATGTGAGAAAAATGGAGAAAACAAGGCGCTCGAGGCGGATAAAGTCGATGATCCTTGTCGTTCGTCCTGCACCGGGCAAAAAAAGTCGGGCTCTGGTCCAGCTCGGCACGATTAGGGTGCCCGCCGCAATCGGTCGTTCAGGCCGAACGGTTCTCAAGCGCGAGGGAGATGGTGCCACCCCCATAGCCTCGATGAAGCTGCTTTCCGGCTTCCGCCGCGGTGAGCGGCCCGTGCGCCTTGAGACGCCGCTCGCGATTCGTCGCATCAGCGAGGAAATGCTCTGGTGTGACCAGCCCGAGAATGCGAATTACAATAGGCTCGTCAAAACGCCGTTTCGACCGAGCCACGAGGAAATGAAGCGCAAGGACGGGCTGTACGATGTCTGTCTCGTCATGGACTGGAACATCACTTCGCGCGCGCGGAATCGCGGTTCGGCAATCTTCTTCCATTTGATCAAACCGGGCTACGAGCCGACCGCCGGATGCGTGGCCGTTCATCCGCGCGATATGCGGCGTCTTCTTCCGTTCATGCGCAAGGGCACCACCGTACGCGTTCTTTGATGTGCGGGGGTGATAAACCAGCCGAGCTGACCTATATGCCTCTTCGACCGGCGCAAGGGCTGAAATGCGCGCAGGGAAGTCCGCAAAGGCTGCGGGTTCAACTACGCCCCGTCCAATTCTTCAAACTTCCGGAGATATGTTGTGGCACAACAACCCATCATCACTTTCCATGACGGACATTCCATTCCCCAGGTCGGTCTCGGCGTGTGGCAGACACCCCAGGAGATTGCAGCACCGACGGTCCGCACGGCCATTGCCGCCGGCTATCGTCACATCGATACGGCTTCCGGCTACGACAACGAGGAAGGCGTCGGCGAGGGCATCCGCTCGTCCGGACTAAGTCGCAAGGACATTTTCGTAACCACCAAGCTCCGCAACACAGACCAGGGCTACGACGCGACCATGCGCGCGTTCGAGGGCAGCCTGAAGAAGCTCGGTACCGATTATGTCGATCTCTACCTCATCCACTGGCCATCGCCGCACCGCGGGCTGTATCGCGAAACCTGGAAGGCCTTCGTGAAGATCAGGGAAGAAGGCCGCGCCCGTTCCATCGGTGTTTCGAACTTCTATCCCGATCATCTGGAGCAGATCATCGGCGACACAGGCGTCGTTCCCGTTATCAACCAGATCGAGCTGCATCCGGATTTCCAGCAGAAGGCGTCGCAAGAAGCACACAAGAAGCTGAACATCGTCACCGAATCCTGGAGCCCGCTCGGTCAGGGCAAGTTGGTCGCCGATGCAACGATTGGCGAGATCGCCAAGAAGCACGGAAAGACGCCGGCGCAGGTCATCATCCGCTGGCATATCGATGGCGGCCTCGTCGTCATTCCGAAGTCGGTGACGCCATCGCGGATCGAGGAGAATTTCAAGGTATTCGATTTCAAGCTTGATGCGGCCGACATGGCGGCGATTGCCACGCTCGACGACAAGAGCGCCCGCATGGGGCCTGATCCCTACACCGCCAACTTTTGATCTAAACTTTGCTCTCCCTTCTCTCCATGTCAGGGGAGGGAGACGCAGCTTTCGCTTAGGCAAGCGAGCGCGGCGTGACGAACCGTTCCAGCGTGCCGCCTTTTGGCTTCAGCTGTTTCCAGCGATCGACATCGAAGTCGATCACCGCAAGGGCGGCCGTCGGGAATTTCTGCCTGATGCCAGAACATGCCTCCGGATCGCCAGCGCCGATCAGGCCATCAGCAAGATCCTGAAAGCCAGGATTGTGCCCTATCAGCATAAGCGTCCGAACCGATGGATCGATCGACTTTATGACCGTAGCGATTTTGGCCGCGGAGGCTTCGTACAGGTCTTCGGTATCCTGCTTTGCAATTGAGGATGGAAGCTTTTTGGCGATGAGCTCCCAAGTCTGTTGGGTGCGGCGAGCTGACGACACCAGTACAAGATCAGGAGTAAGCCTTTCACGGGCAAGATAGCGGCCCATCAGCGGGGCTGCCTTCTCTCCGCGACCTGCAAGCGGACGGTCGTGGTCGGCAACGTCTGCCGGCCATGCGGATTTGGCGTGACGAAGAAGGAGGAGGCGCCGTTTGGCGGTCGACTTTGCGGCGTTCATGTTGCCCATCCGAAAGGTGTTCAGGGTTCGAACGCCGCTATTGTCTCACCGAATGCGTCCGGTGTCTGCTGAGATAGCCTCCCCTCGTTTGCGAAAGGGAGGCTTCCTATCTTAGTTCCACTCGCGAATATCGACGAAATGGCCGGCGATCGCGGCAGCGGCAGCCATCGCTGGAGAGACCAGGTGCGTACGGCCCTTGAAGCCCTGGCGGCCTTCGAAGTTGCGGTTCGAGGTCGAGGCGCAACGTTCGCCGGGCTTCAGACGGTCGTCGTTCATGGCAAGGCACATAGAGCAGCCAGGCTCGCGCCAGTCGAAGCCGGCGGCCTTGAAGATCTTGTCGAGGCCTTCCTGCTCTGCCTGCTCCTTCACCAGGCCGGAGCCCGGAACGATCATGGCATTGACGGTCGAGGCAACGGTCTTGCCTTCGACGACCTTGGCTACGGCGCGCAGGTCCTCGATACGACCGTTGGTGCAGGAACCGATGAAGACGCGGTCGATGTTGATCTCGGTGATCGGGGTGCCGGGCTTCAGGCCCATGTAGTCAAGCGCCCGCCACTTGGAAGCGCGCTTCGTCTCTTCCGGGATTTCGTCCGGGTTCGGAACGACGCCCTGAACGGAGATGACGTCCTCCGGCGAGGAGCCCCAGGACACGATCGGGGGCAGTTCGGCGGCGTTGAGCTTCACAACGCGGTCGAAATGCGCGCCCTCATCCGACTTCAGGGTCTTCCAGTAAGCGATTGCCTGTTCCAGCGCATCGCCTTTCGGCGCACGCGGCTTGCCCTTGATGTATTCGAAGGTGGTATCATCAGGCGCGATCAGGCCGGCACGGGCGCCGCCTTCGATCGACATGTTGCAGATCGTCATCCGGCCTTCCATCGACAGCGCGCGAATGGCTTCGCCGGCATATTCGATAACGTAGCCGGTGCCGCCGGCGGTGCCGATTTCGCCGATGATGGCGAGCACGATATCCTTGGCGGTGACGCCAGCCGGCAGCACGCCGTCGACCTGCACCAGCATGTTCTTGGCCTTTTTCTGGATCAGCGTCTGGGTCGCGAGCACGTGCTCGACCTCAGACGTGCCGATGCCATGGGCGAGTGAGCCGAAGGCACCGTGCGTCGAGGTGTGGCTGTCGCCGCAGACGATCGTCATGCCAGGCAGCGTGAATCCCTGCTCCGGTCCGATGATGTGGACGATGCCCTGACGCTTGTCGTTCTCCGAGTAGTACTCGACATTGAACTCGGCAGCGTTGATGGCGAGCTGCTCGACCTGGATACGGCTCTCCTCGTTCTTGATGCCGAGATGGCGATCGGGCGAGGTCGGGACGTTGTGGTCGACGACAGCCAACGTCTTCTCAGGCGCGCGGACCTTGCGACCGGTCATGCGCAGGCCTTCGAAAGCCTGCGGCGAAGTGACTTCATGGACCAGGTGGCGGTCGATGTAGAGAAGACAGGTGCCGTCGTCCTGCTGATCGACCAGGTGGTCGTCCCAGATCTTATCGTAAAGGGTACGCGGTGCGCTCATGGCGATAGGTCCGTTCTTGGATGCGTATGGAGAAATGGAGCTGGTGGCGGTGAGGTCCGCCGGGCCGTCTTTCGATCAACGAAGTCGGCTGTTGAGTGCACCGGAAACGGCCGCAAAGAAGCGTGCCGGCAGGCGGTAATGATCCTGCAGCACGAAAATATGCGCCCCAATGCAACTGAACTTGGATTCCATGCGCTGTCACATACCAATTTTTCGCGACGGCGGCAATTCGAATCATTCGGACGCTAGCGCCGGTCTTTCCCGCGCATCCGCTTCTCCACTTGCCTCAACGCAAGCGACAAACCGATTGTCAGGATGAGGTAGATATAGGTGACGATCGAATAGGTTTCAAAGAAGCGAAACGAGCCGGAGGCGTAGATCTTTCCCATCTGCGTGATGTCCGAGACGCCGAGCACCGAGACCAGCGAACTGTCCTTGACCATGGCAACGAAATCGTTCGACAGCGGCGGAAAGATCACCTTGATCGCCTGCGGGAAGACGACGAAGCGGAAGCGATGATAGCGCGACAGACCGAGCGCCTTGGCGGCCTCGATCTGGCCGTGGTCGACCGACTGGATACCGGCGCGGAAGACTTCGGCGATGAAGGAGGAGTAGCCGATCATCAGCGCGATGATCGCTCGCCACATCAGCGAGAAGTCGCGCACCATCACCGGTTCGCTCAAACCGGCCTGGACCAGCGGGCGGGTCAGGAAGTTGTAGGCGGCGACGATGCCGGGGGCGCCGACAAAGGCAACATAAAACAGCAGCACCAGCATCGGCACGCCGCGGATGACCTCGATGTAGAAGCGCGAGATCTGGCGGAGCGCAATGCTGTCGGATAGCCCGAGCAGCGCGATGCCGAGGCCGAGAATGGTCGCCAGCGCAAATCCCACCAGCGTTACGAAAATGGTGACGCCGACGCCGTTGAAGACAGTGCGGAAGACCTGCGCATAGATGTCGTTGGTGATGATGACGACGGCAAGGACGATGCCGATCGCGACAAGGGCGACCAGCCACCAGGGGTAGTCGCCCTTACTATGCCCGCTTGGGGCTGGCTGAGGAGCCATTACGCGTTAACCGAAGACACGATCATTCGCCCATCTTGTAGTCGAGGAACCACTTCTTGTTCAGCGCATCGAAGGTGCCGTCGGCCTTCAGGCCTGCGATCGCGGCATTCACCGGGCCGACGAGATCGGAGCCCTTCGGGAAGATGAAGCCAAAGTCTTCGGTGCCGAGCGGGCCGCCGATGACCTTCAGGCCGCCGTTAGAGGCATCGACATAGCCCTTGGCCGCGACGCTGTCGGTCAGCACGACGTCGACATCGCCGGCCTTGAGGGCCTGAACGGTGGCGCCGAAGGTTTCGAAGAGCTTGACGCGCGGGTTCTGTTCGTTGCCATCGAGGATTTCATAGACAGCCGTATAAAAGGGCGACGTGCCCGGCTGGGCGCCGACGAGGCCGTCATTGAAGGCACCGAAGGTCTTGGCGTCGGTGAAGCGGCTTTCGTCGCCGCGCACCAGCATGAACTGCTGCGAGCGCATGTAGGGATCGGAGAAATCCACCTTGGCCTTGCGATCATCCTTGATGGTGATGCCGGTCATGCCAATGTTGTACTGGTTGTCCGAGACGGCCTGGATCATCGCGTCCCAGCTGGTGTTCTGGTACTCGACCTTGAAATTCAGCCGCTTGGCGATCTCGTTCATCGCATCATATTCCCAGCCGATGGCCTTGCCCGACTTCGGGTCGACGAACTGCAGCGGCGGATAGGCATTTTCAGTAACGACGACGACCGACTTGCCCTTCAGGTCCGGAAGGTCGGCGGCCAACGTCGCCAGCGGCGACAGGATTAAAGCGGTCAGTCCTGCAAGGACGGTGCGGCGGAACGGCATTAAGTATCTCCCCGAAATATAGCCCGCGAAACCTGTCATAGTTGCGAAGCGAATGGCAAGAGCATTGCCGCATGCGCTCACCCAAAAACAGAAAAGGCGGCCCAAAGACCGCTTTTCCATGCAAAGATTTTTGCGGGGATAGGTCGCAAATATCACTGCCAGTACCCGCAGAACATTCCGTTTGGTCCAGGTCCAAGAGGTTAGCCAGTCTTTGCAATGCCGTCGAGTTTCTCGATGGCGTCGTCCGGCAAGGCGATATCGGCAACCGCGAGGTTCTCTCTGAGGTGGGTACGTGATGAGGTGCCGGGGATCAGCAGGATGTTTGGCGCGTGCTGCAGGAGCCAAGCAAGAGCTACCTGCATCGGTGTTGCGTCGAGCTCCGCCGCAACATCAGATAGCGTGGACGACTGCAATGGCGTGAAGCCGCCAAGCGGAAAGAACGGCACGTAGGCAGTCCCTTCCACCGCAAGCTGTTTAATCAGCGCGTCATCCCCGCGATGCGCAAGGTTATATTGGTTTTGAACGCAGACGATCTCGGTAATCCTTCGCCCGTCCGCGATTTGCTTGGCGGTGACATTGGAGAGGCCAATGTGTTTGATGAGACCCTGGCGCTGAAGATCGGCGAGGACGGTCAGCGGTTCTTCTAGAGATCCTTCGGCAGGGCCATGGACATCGAACATGGCTCGCAGATTGACCACATCGATCACGTCAAGGCCGAGATTCTCAAGGTTGTCATGGATCGCCTGCGTCAGTGCTTCCTTTGTGAAGGCCGGATTCCACGACGCGTCTAGGCCACGCGTTGCTCCAATCTTCGTGACGATCACAAGATCACTCTTATAAGGGTGCAGCGCCTCCCTAATGATCTGGTTGGTGATGTGCGGGCCGTAGAAATCGCTGGTGTCGATATGGTTGACGCCGCTTTCGACCGCTTCGCGCAGCACAGCTATCGATTCGGCGCGGTCCTTCGGTGGCCCGAAGACGCCCTTGCCAGCAAGCTGCATGGCACCGTAACCGAGCCGCGTCACCGTGCGGTCGCCGAGTGTGAATGTGCCCGATTTTTCAAGGTTGGACATGGTCTACTCCGTTTAAAGACGGGGTAGAAATAGGGCAGGTTCGCTCCGGCGATAACGGCATACATTCCGCACGGGCTGTTGGGAATTTCGGACAATGGCTCGTAAAGGACCGGAGATTGCCCGGGACGCTGTCGCGCAACAAAAAAGGCGGCCCAGAAGCCGCCTTTTCCAACAATCGCTAAGGATTGAAACTTATTCTGCTGCCGGCTCAGCCGCTGCTGCAGCTTCTGCTGCTGCCTTGGCTTCGGCGGCTTCCTGAGCTGCCTTTTCGGCTGCGAGCGCCTGAGCTGCTGCAACCTTTTCGGCTTCCAGACGTGCCTTTTCCTCGGCAACGGCCTGACGCTCGGCGTCGTTCAGCTTGCGGGCGCGGGTGCCGGTGTTCTCGACGATACGAGCCGACTTGCCGCGACGGTCGCGCAGGTAGTAGAGCTTCGCGCGACGGACCTTACCGCGGCGAACGACTTCTACGCTTTCGATAGCCGGGGAGTAGACCGGGAATACGCGCTCGACGCCTTCGCCGTAGGAGATCTTGCGAACTGTGAAGTTCTCCTGCAGGCCGCCGCCGGAGCGAGCGATGCAAACGCCTTCGTAGGCCTGTACGCGGGTACGATTACCTTCCTTGACGCGAACGTTCACGCGAAGGGTATCGCCCGGGGAGAATTCCGGAAGCGTGCGCTGGGCTTCGATCTTGGCGACCTGTTCGGCCTCAAGCTGCTGAATGATGTTCATGACTCAACCTCTTTGTTGGTTCAACAGCCAGAGCGCTCTGAACGATCTATCCTTGGTCGAGCCGCAGATATTTGCCGGTGAGGGCAGGAGCGAATTCGTCTGTTTTTCTTTACGTGGTTGATGGGAGTTTTCCCATTCCGGGCGTGCGCATACCGTATTGCGCAGGCTTTGTCACCCCTTCGGCCCAGAAATTTTGTCAACCCGACCGTTAAATGTGGATGCCTGGCGGCCGGCCATCTCTTATTCTTCCAGCAGGTCCGGGCGTCGTTCCCGGGTCAGTTGCAGTGCCTGCTCGCGGCGCCATTTGTCGATCGCGCCGTGATTGCCAGATGTGAGAATCGCTGGAATTTCCCGACCTTCCCATTCCTGCGGCCGGGTGTAGTGCGGATGCTCAAGCAGGCCGCCTTCGAAGCTTTCATGCAGCCCGGAAAGATCGTTGCCCATGACGCCAGGCAGAATACGGACGATCGCATCGAGTACGGTCAGCGCCGCCGGTTCGCCGCCTGAGAGCACGTAGTCACCGATCGAGACTTCCTCCAATTTACGCGCATCGATAACGCGCTGATCGACGCCCTCGAAGCGGCCGCAGACGATGATGACGCCATCGCCAGATGCGAGTTCGCGCACGCGCTCCTGTGTCAGCGGCTTGCCGCGCGGGCTCATCAGCAGGCGTGGCCGGCTGTCGTTCTCGGAAGCACTGTCGATGGCGCGGGCGAGAACATCGGGTTTCAGCACCATGCCAGCGCCGCCACCAGCGGGTGTATCATCGACGGTGCGATGCTTGTCAGTGGCAAAATCGCGGATCTGCACGGTATCGAGCGACCATTGGCCACGCTCCATCGCCTTGCCGGCGAGGGAGTAGCCGAGATGACCCGGAAACATCTCCGGGTAAAGGGTCAGCACGGTCGCGCGGAACGCCATCGGCGGCCTCACTTCTTCTTTTTCGGCGTGTCGGGCGTGAATTTCGCGCTGTCATCCTCGGTATCGACGAGGCCGGCAGCCAGCGGATCGATGGTGATCCTGCCGCCTTCGAGGTCGATGTCGAGGACTGAGGCCTCAGAGAAGGGGATCAGTACCGGGCGTTTGCCCGGTCCCTTCAATTCCAGGAGATCGCCGGCGCCGAAGTCGAACACGCCGGTCACGGTGCCGTAGCTGACGCCTTGGTCGTCGAGCGCTTCCAGCCCCTCGAGATCGGCGTAGAAGAATTCATCTTCCTCAAGTTCCTCATCCGGCAGGTTATCGCGCTCGATGTAGAGCTCCAGTCCGTTCAGCGCCTCAGCAGCATTGCGGTCGTTGATGCCGCGGAAGCGAACGACGACGACGTTCTTCATCTCGCGGATATCGAGAATCTCGAAGGTGCGGCCATCGAGGCTGTGCAGGTTGCCGTAATCGCCGAGCGCGGTCGGGTCGGCGGTGTAGGCCTTGGCGCGCACTTCGCCGCGAAGGCCTTGGGCGCCACCGATCGTTGCCATCAGAACCGGATTTTCAAGCTTTGCCATGACGTCCTTCACATGAAGCCGCAAATCTGGGCTTCTCTTAAACGAAGTGCGGTGGAATGGAAACGAAAACGGGCGGCATGTCGCCATGCCGCCCGTTCGATAAGGGAAAGTCCCCGATTATTCTGCGGAAGCAGCAGCTTCGGCGGCGTCGGCGGCCTTCTGAGCCTTTTCAGCAGCGCGCTCCTGGGCCTTCTTGCCCGGCTTTGCCTTGACCGGGTTGTTCTTGGCGTCTCGCTTTGCGAGGCCGGCTTCGTTGAGGAAGCGCAGAACGCGGTCGGTCGGCTGTGCGCCCTGCTCAAGCCAGTGCTTGATGCGGTCGTTGTTCAGCGTGATGCGAGCGTCGTTGTCCTTGGCAAGCATCGGGTTCCAGGAACCGAGGTTTTCCAGGAAGCGGCCGTCGCGCGGCGAACGGGCGTCGGCGAGAACGATGTGGTAGTACGGGCGCTTCTTGGAACCACCGCGGGCGAGACGAATTTTCAGTGCCATTTTCTTTACTCCTTGGACTTTTCTGGACCGCCTGATCCGGCGGTATGGTTCATTTTGCTGCGGCGCCGTTTTCGGCGTGGTCTGCAGCGATCTGCTCATGATGCCGGATGACTTCCTTGATGACGAAGTTCAAGAACTTCTCGGCGAAATCCGGATCCAGATTGGCATCCTTCGCCAGGCGGCGGAGGCGTTCGATCTGGTATTCTTCGCGCGCCGGATCGGCCGGCGGCAACTTGTACTTGGCCTTGAGAACGCCGACCTCTTTGGTGCAGCGGAACCGTTCGGCCAGGATGTGGACCAGCGCCGCGTCGATGTTGTCGATCGACTGGCGATAGTTCGAAAGCTGGGCTTTGATTTCAGGATCAATCATCTTCTAAGCGACCCTTCACTTCTTCTTGGGCAAGCCGGGCAGACCCGGGAAACCGCCGCCAAGGCCAGGGAGCTTGGCGCCACCCAGGCCCGGCAAACCACCGCCGAGGCCAGGCAAGCCGCCGCCCGGCTTTCCAAGACCGGCAGCTTCTGCCTGCTTCTGGAGCGCTTCGAGCTGCTTGGGGTCGATGTTCGATAGATCGGGCATGCCGCCGCCGAGGCCACCGAGACCCATCTTGCCGGCGAGACCGCCCATCATCTGCTTCATCAGGCCGCCTTTACCCTTGCCGCCCATCATCTTCATCATGTCCGCCATCTGGCGGTGCATCTTCAAAAGCTTGTTGATGTCGGCGGCATCGGTGCCGGAACCGGCGGCGATGCGCTTCTTGCGCGAATGCTTGAGAATATCGGGGTTGGCTCGTTCGGCCTTGGTCATCGAGCCGATGATGGCGAGCTGGCGGCCGAACAGGCCGTCGTTGAGGCCGGCCGAGGCCATCTTGTCCTTCATCCCTGCCATGCCGGGCATCATGCTCATGATGCCGCCCATGCCCCCCATCTTCTGCATCTGGCGCAGCTGGTCGGCGAGATCGTTGAGGTCGAACTTGCCCTTGGCCATCTTGGCGGCCATGGCTGCCGCCTTCTCGGCGTCGATGTTTTCGGCAGCGCGCTCGACCAGCGAAACGATGTCGCCCATGCCGAGGATGCGATCAGCGATACGGCGGGGGTGGAATTCTTCCAGCTCGCCCATGCGCTCGCCGACGCCGATCAGCTTGATCGGCTTGCCGGTCACAGCGCGCATCGAAAGCGCCGCACCGCCGCGGCCGTCGCCGTCCATGCGGGTCAGCACGAGGCCGGTGATGCCGACGCGTTCGTCGAAATTGCGGGCGAGGTTGACGGCGTCCTGACCGGTCAGCGAGTCCGCGACCAGTAGAATTTCATGCGGGTTCGACTTCTTCTTGATGTCGGCCATTTCGACCATCAAGGGTTCGTCGATATGCGTGCGGCCGGCGGTGTCGAGGATGACGACGTCATGACCGCCGAGCTTGGCTGCCTGCACGGCGCGGGCGGCGATGTCGGTCGGCGACTGGCCTGATATCACGGGAAGCGTGTCGACGCTCGTCTGGACACCGAGCTGGCGAAGCTGCTCTTGCGCGGCCGGACGGCGCGTATCGAGCGATGCCATCAGCACCTTTTTCTTTTCGCGGTCGGTGAGCCGCTTGGCGATTTTCGCGGTCGTCGTCGTCTTACCGGAACCCTGCAGGCCGACCATCATGATGACGACGGGGGCCGCTGCATGCAGATCGACGCCGACGCCCTCGCCGCCGAGCATCTCGATCAGCTCGTCGTGGACGATTTTGACGACCATCTGGCCAGGCTTGATCGACTTCAGGATCTCGGCGCCGACGGCCTTTTCGCGGACGCGGTCGGTAAAGGAGCGCACGACATCGAGCGCCACGTCTGCTTCCAGCAACGCACGGCGAACCTCGCGCAGCGCTGCGGAAACATCGCCTTCCGAAAGCGCGCCACGGCCTGTCAGTCCATTCAGAATGGATCCAAGACGGTCCTGGAGGTTTTCAAACATCGGCTCTTCCTTGTGATTTCCGGGATGACGGAAACCTCGTGCTTTTCCTTGACGAAAACAAGACGCAAAGCCAAAAAGCACCCGAGGGCGCATCGCGCTGTCGGGTGTGGACCTCCGGGATCAGTTTATACCTTTGCGGGTCCCGGTCGGTGGCTCGAGTCTTGAAGCTCGTCGCAGATTGAGCGGCGGTAAACAGGAAAAAGCGCCGGGAGTCAAGGCAACGTCGAGAAAAGATGGCGTTTCGACCTTTCAAAACCGCGCGCCCAATCCCAGATCTGCTTTCCCTTCAACGGAATCGCTGTTGCATGCCCACGGCCAAACGACGCAATCCCTACTATCAGGGGCCTGTCTCCGATCACTTCGACGGCACGCATTTCTTCAATCCGGATGGTATCGAGCCTCTCGGCTTCCGAGACCTGATGCGGTGGCAGTTCGGCGGCGGCCGCGATCGCTGGCCGAAGTCGGTTCCGAGCCCGTTCGCACCAGCAAAACCCGATCTGCGTGTGAATGGTGGCGATCTGCGGGTAACCATGGTCGGTCATGCGACACTGTTGGTGCAGGTCGCGGGACTTAACATCCTCACGGACCCGGTTTGGTCCGAGCGCGCCAGCCCCGTCACCTTTGCCGGCCCGAAGCGCGCCGTTGCACCGGGCATCGCATTCGACGATCTACCCCCGATCGATCTCGTGTTGGTTTCCCACAATCACTACGACCATCTTGATGTCGCGACGCTCGCGCGCTTGCAGGCAAAGCATCGGCCGCATGTCGTGACGCCACTTGGCAACGATACAATCATTCGCCGCGCCGTGCCCGACATACAGGTGACGGCGATGGATTGGGGCGAGCGCATATCCCTTGCGGGTATCGGGATCGATGCCGAGCCGGTGCATCATTGGTCAGCACGCGGCACTGGCGACCGTCGCATGGCGCTGTGGGCGGCCTTCGTCCTGTCGACACCGGCCGGGAAGATCTACCATGTCGGGGACACGGGTTTTCACGGCGGTGTCAACTATGGGGCGGCGCGGCAAAAGCATGGCGCCTTTCGCCTCGCCATCCTGCCTTTCGGGGCATACGAGCCGCGCTGGTTCATGAAGGGCCAGCATCAGAATCCTGCGGAAGCGGTGATGGGCATGCAGTTGGCCAATGCGGCCTATGTGGCCGGGCATCACTTTGCGACGTTCCAGCTGACTGACGAGGCGATCGATGCGCCGCTCAAGGCGTTGGAAGCGGCCATGACCGAGCGCGGCATATCGCCGGAACGGTTCCGACCGCTCAGGGCAGGCGAAGTCTTCGACGTGCCGCGGGCATGATCAGTGCGGCTGAGCCCCTGAGCCGTGCGTGTTGATGATGGTGTCGGCCTCCTTGCCATAAAGCTCCTCGAAGTGATCGAAGGTCTTGGAGAAGTGGCCGATGCCCTGGGTCGCGGATTTCAGCGATCGTGCCAACTCTTCCAACACACCGCCCGGCACTAGCGCTCGGAATATGTCCCAGCCCTTCGCGTTCTCGTCTCGGTCGAAGCCAAGCACCTGTCCTTTGAGAGAGGAGACGAGCGTCACCATACCCCCGGAGTAGACCGAGGGGATATGGATATCGACCCTGATGACAGGCTGCATGAGAACGGCGGATGCCTGCGACAGCGCCTGCTTGACGCCCATCTTCCCCGCTGCACGGAAAGCGAAATCGGAGCTGTCGACCGAGTGATACTGGCCGTCGGTCAATGTCACATCGACATCGATGACCTGGAAACCAAGCGGCCCCTTCTCCATTGCCTCGCGGGCACCGGCCTCGACGGCCGGTATATAGTTTCGCGGCACAGTGCCGCCCTTGACACTTTCGCCGAAGGTAAAGCCTTGGCCGCGTTCGTTCGGCCGGACGCTGAGCTGCACATCGGCGAATTGGCCGGCCCCGCCTGTCTGCTTACGGTGCCGGTAACGCACGTCCGAGGGCTTCGAGATGGTCTCCCGGTAGATCGGGTTCGGCGCGCGGTCCGACACTTCGACGCGGAAGACCTCAGAGAGCGTCTTGCGTAGATCGCGTAGGTGGACTGGTCCCTGTGCGCAGATCAGTGCCGCGCCGGTGCCTTCCTCCTGCATCACCTTCAGGCCGCGATCGGTTTCCGCCAATTTCGCCAGCGTTGCCGAGAGCTTGGTTTCGTCACGTTCGCTGCCGGGAACAAGGATTCTTTCGAGCATGGGTGTCGGCGGTGTCGTCCAGTCGGGCGGTTCGACGCTGGTGGACTGCGTCAGCAGGGCGGGCGCGGGCAGATGGTCCGACTTGAGAGCGGCAAAGATGCCGCCTGCTTGCACGGTGCCGCTGATCGGCTTTCCGCTGCCGGCTTCCTGCAAGGGACCTAGAGTGGCGCCGCCGAGGGAAGCGCCTTGCTTCAAGCCATCGGCAAACGCGCGTATCAGGACTGTCTTGCCGACATTGGCCTTGTGATAGGCGTGGAAACTAACGGCAGAAAGTTCCGTCTCTTGCGCGCCGGAGCTTCCAGCGAGCCTGGTCCGTAGCGCTGCTGCCGGTGGCGCCTCGTGGCGAAGAGCCTTCATCAGGCGCATGATGCCGTTGCTGTGCGAGGCGGCACCGAACAGCACGGGGATGACCCGGTTCTCCTTGAGTATCCGCGAGGAGATGGCAAACAGCGTATCACTTGCCGGCTCACGGTCTTCGATGAGCTCCTCGAGCAGCCAGTCGTCGAACTCCGAAAGCTGCTCGAGCATCTCTGCGCGCGCCTCGTGCTCGCGCTCGACCGCATCCTGCGGCAGTTCGATCAGCGCGGAAGGCTGCCCTTCCCGGTAGCGCCAGGCCCGTTCGGAAATCAGATCGCAGCTGCCGACAATCGTGTCGCCTTCGCGGATCGGGACTTGCCGTAGGACGAACGGATGGTTGGAGTAGGCCTGGAGTGCGGCGATGACATCGCGCAATCGGCCGCGCGGCTCGTCCATCCGATTGATGAAGGCCACGCAGGGCGTTCCCGAGGCCTCGATTGCGCGGAGATAGGGTGCTGCCAGAACGGCTTCATCAGGTGTCGGCGATATGCAGAGAATACAGGCGTCGCTGACGAGGAGGGCGTCCTGCGCCAAGGCCAGGGCCTCGTTTGCCCCGGGGGTGTCGATCGCACACCAAGCTTCGTCCTTGAAATCGAATTCCGTCAGGCTTGATCCATATGGAGAGGCTGACTTTCTGGGCGTTCCCTCGAGCGAGGCCAGCTTTGCGACGAGCGTCGTTTTTCCCGTCTGCGAGGGCCCAAGTACCGTGAAGCAGCGCATCGGCGATCCTCCCTGCCAAAAGCACGCATCCGAAACCAAAGAATGCCTCTAAGCGAAGAAAAGTGCCAGATAGTTGCGATCATTCTTAAATATGAGGCCTCGGTATGGTTCTCCCATGAATGTGTCGCGGTGCTCGGGTCCGTCAAGCCACTGGTAATTCCCCCGCATTTCCGCCATATACAGCCCAAACAGAGACGGACATGACACCTATGAGCGCAACGGTCGAATTCGCAAAGATGAACGGGCTTGGCAACAAGATCCTGGTCGTTGACATGCGCGGCCGTGCCGACAGGGTGACGCCTACAGCTGCAATCGCGCTGAATGCCGAGCCGGACACGCAGTTCGACCAGATCATGGCGATCCATGATCCGAAGGCAGCGGGCACGGATGCCTGGATCGATATTCTGAATTCCGACGGTTCGAAGGCACAGGCTTGCGGCAACGGTACGCGTTGTGTCGTGCAGGCGCTCGCGTCGGAAACCGGCAAGAAGGTTTTCACTTTCCAGACGGTGGCAGGCATCCTCAATGCCGTCGAGCACGCGGATGGGACGATCTCCGTCGATATGGGTAGGCCGGTCTTCGACTGGGACAAGATCCCGCTTGCCGAGGAATTCCACGATACCAGCCGTATCGAGCTGCAGATCGGGCCGATCGACAATCCCGTGCTGCATTCTCCATCCGTCGCTTCCATGGGCAATCCGCACGCGATCTTCTGGGTGGATCGGGATGTGATGTCGTTCGATCTCGGCCGCTTCGGCCCGCTGCTCGAAAACCATCCGATGTTCCCTGAGCGCGCCAACATCACGCTGGCGCAGGTGACCTCTCCGAGTTCGATCACGACGCGCACCTGGGAGCGGGGCGCGGGACTGACGCTTGCTTGCGGTTCTGCCGCCTGTGCCACGGCCGCTTCTGCCGCCCGCACCGGCCGCACGGGGCGCGAAGTCGCGGTGAAGGTCGCAAGCAGCCCCAACCAGGGTGTGCTCACGATCGAATGGCGCGAGCGTGATGGTCACGTCATCATGACAGGCCCTGCGGAATGGGAGTGGTCCGGCACGCTCGATCCGTCGACGGGTGCGTGGTCGCGGGATGCCGCGCAGGGAGCGGAAGCGCGGTGAGCGGCGTTGAGGTCATCACCTTCGGCTGTCGTCTCAACACCTACGAATCCGAAGTGATGCGAGCGGAGGCCGAAAAGGCCGGGCTCAACAATGCCATCCTCGTGAATACCTGTGCCGTTACCGGCGAGGCTGTGCGTCAGGCTCGCCAGGCGATCCGGCGTGTGCGGCGCGACAATCCTCATGCCCGTATCATTGTGACCGGCTGTGCGGCCCAGACGGAAAAAGAAACTTTCGCCGACATGGCCGAGGTCGATGCCGTCCTCGGCAACGAGGAAAAGCTGAAGAGCGCCTCCTATCGCGCCCTGCCGGATTTCGGCGTTTCGGCCGAAGAGAAGCTGCGCGTCAACGACATCATGAGCGTGCGGCAAACGGCGCCGCAGATGGTCAAGCACATCGATGGTCATGTGCGGGCTTTCATCCAGGTTCAGAATGGTTGCGACCACCGCTGCACCTTCTGCATCATTCCCTATGGCCGCGGCAATTCGCGCTCCGTGCCGATGGGGGCAGTCGTCGATCAGGCCCGCAAGCTGGTCGAAAGCGGGTACCGGGAGATTGTGCTGACGGGTGTCGATGCAACCAGCTATGGCGCCGACCTGCCCGGCGAGCCGACGCTCGGCTTGCTTGCCAAGACGCTTCTGAAGCAGGTGCCTGATATTCGCCGTCTGCGGCTTTCATCGATCGACAGCATCGAGGCCGACATGCATCTGCTTGATCTGATTGCCGACGAGGCGCGGTTCATGCCGCATCTGCATCTGTCGCTACAGCATGGTGACGACATGATCCTGAAGCGAATGAAGCGCCGCCATTCGAGCGCGGATGCCCTGGCTTTCGTTAACGACGTGCGCCGCCTACGACCGGACATGAGCTTCGGTGCTGATATGATCGCCGGCTTTCCGACCGAGAGCGAAGAGATGTTCGCCAATGCCATGCGGCTGGCGGAAGAGGCCAATATCGCCCATCTCCACGTGTTCCCTTACAGCCCACGACCGGGAACACCCGCCGCGCGAATGCCACAGCTCGATCGCGCGCTGGTCAAGGAACGGGCGGCGCGACTTCGCGCCACTGGACATCAACTGCATCAGTCCCATCTCGACGGGATGGTGGGAACACAGCAATGGCTGCTGGTGGAAAACAACGGATTGGCGCATACCGAGAACTTCACTCTTGTCGCAGCAGTAGGGCTTGCGCCCCGAAGCTTCGTGCAGGCTGTCATCACCGGGCACAACGGCAAACACCTCGACATGCAATTGACGGCCGCCGACGCGGCCTGAGCTTACGGAATCTTCATGGCGTTCAGTTTCATCAAAAAGGTCTTCACCTTCGGGCCCAAGCCGGAGGAAGAACAGGCGCCGAAGGCGGTCGAGACGAAGGTGCTCGAATCCGAGCCGGAGCCGCATTCGCGCGAGGAAAACCTTCCCGTTGCCGCCGACCCGGTCCTGGCAGAAGAGATGGAGACGGCCGGCGGGCCTGCCAATGACGTAGGCCAAGACGCCGCCATCGAGGAGCTTGCAGAGCAGGCGGAAGCGCTTGCGCCTGATGAGGACGACGTTTCCGAGGTCCTACCGTCGGAGGTGCAGGCGGGCGACATGGGCCTTGTGCCGCTCTCGCTGCTTGAAGCCGAAGCGGAGATCAATGCTCCTGTCGAAAGCGCTGCGGAAGAGCCGCTTCCTGCAGCTTCGCCCCTGCATTCGGAGATCGGCGAGCAGGCAGAAGTGGAAGATGTTGCGGAAGTAGCGTCGGCCAGCGAAACCGAAGAGACGTCCTCGGCTGCAGAGTTTGCGGCGGAAGCCGACGCGGAACAGCAGCCCGTCGCCGATCGGGCCTCTCCCGCCGAACAAGAGACTTCTGCGCCGGCGGAGAATAACGCTTCCGGCGATGCCTCCGCCGCTCCCGTTCTTCCAAAGGGATTTGCCACCGGTCCCGCGGCTTCCGAGGCCGCGCCTCTGGTGCCAGCGCCAAAACTTTCCTGGTTCCAGCGCCTGCGCGCCGGCCTTGCCCGCACTTCGTCGCAGCTCACCGGCCAGATCGCGGCCCTCTTCACCAAGCGCAAGCTCGATGATGATACGCTGCAGGATCTCGAGGATCTGCTGATCCAAGCCGATCTTGGCGTCGAGACGGCCATGCGCGTCACCGATACGCTGGCTTCCGAGCGCTACGGCAAGGACGTCACCGGCGAGGATGTCAGCCGCATCATGGCGAGCGAGATCGCCAAGGTGCTGAAGCCTGTCGCGAAGCCGTTGCAGCTTGATCTCAGCCACAAGCCGCATGTCATCCTGGTCGTCGGCGTCAACGGTACTGGCAAGACCACGACGATCGGCAAGCTGGCGGCCAAGCTTTCTGGCGCCGGGCTAAAGGTTATGGTGGCTGCCGGCGACACCTTCCGTGCCGCTGCCATCGAGCAGTTGAAGATCTGGGCCGACCGCACCAAGTCGGAGTTTATTGGTACCAAGCTCGGTGCCGATGCGGCGGGTCTTGCCTATGACGCCTTCGAGCAGGCCAAGGCGAAGAAGTGCGATGTGCTGATCATCGATACAGCCGGCCGCCTGCAGAACAAGGCGGAGCTGATGGCCGAACTCGAGAAGATCGTTCGTGTTCTCGGCAAGCTCGATCCGGATGCGCCGCATACGGTGCTGCAGACGCTTGACGCGACGACGGGGCAGAACGCCCTGTCGCAGGTGGAGATCTTCCGCAACGTGGCCGGGGTCAACGGGCTGATCATGACAAAGCTCGACGGCACGGCGCGGGGCGGCATTCTCGTGGCGATCTCCGCCAAGCACAAGCTGCCGGTCTATTTCATCGGTGTCGGCGAAGGTGTCGAAGATCTGGAGCCTTTCGAGGCGGAGGATTTTGCCCATGCCATTGCCGGCCTCGGTCAATAATGCCACAGATATGCCGACAAGCGCGGGCAAGCGTCTCGTGTTCACAAACGGATTTGAGATAGCATGACGACAGAGAGCGATATCACCCCAAGCGCGGCCGACCGGCATCACCCGATGCTGAAGCTGGCGCTGGAGCTTGGCCCGCTGCTGATCTTCTTTTTCGCCAACCTGCGCGGCGCGTGGCTGGTCGAGCGGTTTCCGGCTCTGTCGGAGCTCGGCGGACCACTATTCGTGGCAACGGCCCTCTTCATGGCGGCAACCGTGATCTCGCTGATCGTCTCGAAGGTCGTGCTCGGGCATCTGCCGATCATGCCGTTCGTCTCGGGGATCGTGGTCGTCATCTTCGGATCGCTATCGATCTATCTGCAGAACGAAACCTTCATCAAGATGAAGCCGACCATCGTCAACGCGCTGTTCGGCGTTGCGTTGCTTGGCGGCCTAGCTTTCGGCAAATCGTTGCTCGGCTATGTCTTCAACGCGGCCTTCCAGCTTGATGCCGAGGGTTGGCGGAAGCTGACCATCCGCTGGGGCGTCTTTTTCCTTTTCCTCGCGGTGCTGAATGAGGTCATCTGGCGCAATTTCTCTGATGATTTCTGGGTTGCCTTCAAGGTCTGGGGGACAATGCCTATAACCATCATCTTCACGCTTGCGCAGATGCCGTTGATCATGAAGCATACGGTCACACCGGCGGGAGAGACCGAGAGTTGACGACACTGGATACGGCAGACAGAGCGAAGCATCAAACATTCTGGTTCGCTGCGTGCATTGCGGTTCTGCTGATCCAGATCATCGCCGAATACATGATGGGCCGCACCCCCATCTGTACCTGCGGATATGTCAAACTATGGGAAGGCACCGTCAATTCCAGCGGTAACTCCCAGCATATTTCCGATTGGTACACGCCGTCCCACATCATTCACGGCTTCATTTTCTACGGCATCGCGCACCTTGTTCTGCGCGGAAAGCCGATCGCCATGCGGCTGCTTTTTGCGCTGATGATCGAATCCGGCTGGGAACTGCTGGAAAATTCGCCTTTGATCATCGACCGCTATCGAACGGCGACGATCTCGCTCGACTACTATGGCGACAGCATCTTGAACTCGTCGATGGACACAGTCTTCATGGTCGTCGGGTTCTTCTTCGCCTCGCGGGCGCCCGTTGCACTGACGATCGCGATCGCGATTTTCTTCGAGTTGTTCACCGGTTATGTCATTCGCGACAACCTGACACTCAACGTACTGATGCTGATTTGGCCAATTGAGGCGATCAAGACCTGGCAAGGCGGGATCTAGTCAGGACGCCGGCTTGGCCAGCGCCTTCTCCATGGCCGGGAAAAGCCCTTCCTTCAGGCTGACTTCGTCGAACGGGCCGACCCGCTTGTAGAGGATCGTGCCGTCGGGAGCGACGAGATAGCTCTCGGGGATACCGTAGACACCCCAATCGATGGCTGCCTGCCCCTTGAGATCGACACCGATTGCGGCAAAGGGATTGCCAAGTTCGCCGAGGAAGCGAAGTGCGTTGTCGTTTTTGTCCTTGTAGTTGATGGCAACCACGTTGAGGCGGCCGTCCTTTGCCAGCTCCTTCAAGATCGGATGCTCTTCGCGACAGGGAATGCACCACGAGGCGAAAACGTTGACGAGCGTCAGTTTGCCCTTGATGGCACTGTCGGTCAGTGCCGGAAGGTTGGCGCCCTCGAGTGGCGCGAGGTTCAGCGCCGGCGCCTTCGTGCCGATCAGGGCCGACGGGATTTCCGAGATATCCTTGCCGTGGACGTCCTGATCGTAAAGCATCTTTGCTGCGGTGGCTGCGATGCCGGCAAAGACGATCAACGGGATCAAGGCGACGGCGTAGCGCCCAAATCCGCGCTTGGCGCGGCTCGTTTCTGGTGCGGTGCTCATTCGCCGTCCTTTGCGCGCGCCGAGCGGCGACGGATACCGGAGGCTTCGAGGGCTGCCAGTTCCTGACGGCGCGCGCGGCCGTCAGCCCAAGTCCAAAGGGTGGCCGCTGCCGTGACAAGGGCGGCAAAGCCGTAGGCGCCGTAGACATAGAAGGCGTGTGTCATGGCTATCCCTCGCGGCTCGCCAAGCGTGCCGCCATACGACGCTGGGCGATGACGCGGCGGCGCCAGATTTCGTTGCGCATGGCCATGATGTGCAGCGTGAAGAAGAGCGCGGTGAATGCAACGGCCATCACCAGCAGTGGCCGCAGGAACTCCGGATCGATGGCTGGACCGTCGAGGCGCAAAACGCTCGCGGATTGATGCAGGGTGTTCCACCAATCGACCGAGAACTTGATGATCGGGATGTTGACGAAGCCAACGAGGATCAGGATGGCGTTGACGCGGGCCGCCTTCGATGGGTCGTCGATCGCGCGATTGAGGGCGATGAGCCCGAGATACATCAGGAACAGAATGAAGACGGACGTGAGCCGGGCATCCCAGACCCACCAGGTGCCCCACATCGGCTTGCCCCAGAGGGAACCGGTCACAAGGGCAATCAGCGTGAAGGCGGCGCCGAGCGGGGCTGCGGCCTTTGCCGATACATCCGCTAGCGGATGGCGCCAGACCAGTGTGCCGATCGCCGAAATGCTCATGATCGTATAGCCCATCATCGCCAGCCAGGCGGCCGGCACGTGGATATACATGATGCGAACCGTTTCGCCCTGCTGGTAGTCGCCTTCGGTCGTGAAGCTGAGATACAGCCCCACGATAAAACAGAGGGCCGTGAAACCGGCCATCCAGGGAAGGATGCGCACAGCCAGCGCCAGAAACCGCGCAGGGTTGGCGAGGTCGCTGAATTTCGTGATGGCAAGGCTCGTTTCGCTCATGTCGTTTCCTTACCGCGATATGCCTGATGCCGCAATCGAGCGCTCCATCAATCCGACGTGTTGCGCAGCGCCAATGCCGCCGCCGCCGGACCGATGACGGCGAAGAACAGCGTGAGCGCGATCAGGATGAGGAAAGGCGGCAGAAAGGGCGATGGCCCCTCGACCGCCGCATAAGTGGCGCTGACGCCGAAGATCAGCACGGGGATGGTCAGTGGCAGCACCAGGATCGAGACCAGCAGACCACCACGCGGCAGGGCGACGGCAACGGCTGCACCAACCGCGCCGATGAAGGTAATCGCGGGCGAACCAACGAGCAGCGTCAGCATCGTTGCGCCGATTGCCGTCTCGCTCATATTCATGAACAGGCCGAGCAGCGGCGAGGCGATGACCAGCGGCAGGCTGGTGGCGATCCAGTGTGCCAGGCACTTGACCAGCACCGTCAGGACGAGCGGCGTCTCCTGCATCAACATGAGATCGAGCGAGCCATCGTCGCGTTCGGCCTGAAACAGGCGGTCAAGGCCGAGAAGTGCGGCAAGCAGTGCGCCGATCCAGACAATTGCCGGGCCGATGCGGGACAGCAGCGCTAGATCGGGCCCAACACCGAAGGGTATGACTGCGACAACGGTCAGGAAGAAGAGAACGCCGATCAGCGCACCGCCGCCGGCGCGAATGGAGAGGTTGAGATCGCGCAGGAGAAGGGCTGTCATGCCCACACCCCCGGTCCGGCGTGGGCAAATCCCGCCATCCGCAATTCCCGCGCGCCTTCCAGTCCTAACGGCTGGTGGGTCGCCGCGAGCACGATTCCGCCTTTGCGTCGATGCGCTTCGATAAGCTCTGTAAAGAGGCGGTCGCCGTTTGTGTCCAGTGCAGCGGTCGGTTCATCGAGGATCCAGAGCGGCCGGTGGGCGATAAGCAGCTTGGCGAAGGCAAAGCGGCGTTGCTGGCCAGCCGAAAGGTAGCCGAAAGGGAGGTGCGTGATCCCTGCGAGCCCGACGGCCTCGGCAGCCTCGTCTATGGAAACGGCCGAAGCGCCGTGCGTATCTCCAAGAAAGCGGCGCCAGAAGTCGAGGTTTTCGGTGACTGTCAACTCGCTTTTCATCGCATTGCGGTGGCCGAGATAGTGGCTGATTTCGCCGACGCGCCGGAGAGTGTTGCCATGCGAATCAGTGAAGCTCACCGAACCGCTTTCCTGACGCAGCAGACCGGCGACGACACGCAGCAAAGTTGACTTTCCCGATCCATTTTTACCTGTCAAAACTAGCGCTTCGCCTGATTCCAGGCGAAAGGACACGCCCTCGAAAATCAGGTCTTCCCCGCGGCGCGCGGCCAGATTGGCCGCCTCGAGATGCATGACTTTTCCGTGGTTTAATTTTTCAGTCATCGCAATGCAAAAAAATCCGAAATGGGTCACGCACTCTCTGGCACCTTTCTTAGAAATTATCTATAAGACCCGCAACCACGCCAGCGGTCGGCGTGAATTTCATCCTTGCGCCGAACATGGGCTTGGCTCCACGTGCGGACAGCGGAAATGGCCGTACCCGCATCCTGATGTGCATTACGTGCATAGGCGTCCGCACGATTGTGTTCGCTATCAGAAACGGGGTCTCTCGTGTCTAAATCTCTTGACAGCTTCAATTGTCGTTCCACGCTCACCGTGAACGGTAAGGACTACGTCTATTTCAGCCTGCCCAAGGCTGAGGCGAATGGCCTGCCGGGCGTTTCGAAGCTCCCTTACTCGATGAAGGTTCTGCTCGAGAACCTGCTGCGCTTCGAAGACGGTCAGTCAGTGACCAAGGAACACATTCTGGCCGTTGCTGAATGGCTCAATAACAAGGGTGCTGTCGAAAACGAAATCGCCTATCGCCCGGCGCGCGTGCTGATGCAGGACTTCACCGGCGTTCCCGCCGTCGTCGACCTTGCCGCGATGCGTGACGCGATGGTTTCGCTCGGCGGCGATCCCGAGAAGATCAATCCGCTGGTTCCCGTCGACCTCGTCATCGACCACTCCGTCATCGTCGACGAATTCGGCACGCCGCAGGCTTTCGCCAGGAACGTCGAGCTGGAATACCAGCGCAACGGCGAACGCTACCGCTTCCTGAAGTGGGGTCAGCAGGCGTTCAAGAACTTCCGCGTCGTTCCTCCAGGCACCGGGATCTGTCACCAGGTCAACCTCGAATATCTCGGCCAGACCGTCTGGACCAAGGAAGAGGACGGCGAGACGATCGCTTATCCAGATACCTGCGTCGGCACCGACTCGCATACGACGATGATCAATGGTCTCGGCGTTCTCGGCTGGGGCGTCGGCGGTATCGAAGCCGAAGCCGCGATGCTCGGCCAACCGGTCTCGATGCTCCTGCCTGAAGTCATCGGCTTCAAGCTTACCGGCAAGCTCAAGGAAGGCGTCACGGCGACCGACCTCGTGCTGATGGTCGTGCAGATGCTGCGCAAGAAGGGCGTCGTTTCCAAGTTCGTCGAATTCTTCGGCCCGGGCATGGACAACATGCCGCTCGCCGACCGCGCAACGATCGGCAACATGGGTCCGGAGTACGGCGCGACCTGCGGTTTCTTCCCGGTCGATGGCGAAACCATCAACTACCTCAACATGTCGGGCCGCGCCAAGGACCGTATCGCTTTGGTCGAAGCCTATTCGAAGGCGCAGGGCATGTGGCGCGAAGGCGACGGTTCGGACCTCGTCTTCACCGATACGCTGGAACTCGACCTCGGCGACGTCGTGCCTGCCATGGCCGGCCCGAAGCGTCCGGAAGGCCGCATCCCGCTCGAAAATATCGCCTCCGGCTTCGCTGGCTCAATGGACACCGACTACAAGAAGCCCGGCCAGCTTACCAACCGCTACGCGGTGGAAGGCACCGATTTCGACCTCGGCCATGGCGACGTTGCCATTGCGGCTATCACGTCCTGCACCAACACCTCCAACCCGTCGGTTTTGATCGCCGCCGGCCTTCTCGCCCGCAACGCTGTTGCCAAGGGCCTGAAGTCCAAGCCGTGGGTCAAGACCTCGCTTGCACCGGGATCGCAGGTCGTCGGCGAATACCTGGCCAAGTCCGGCCTGCAGGCTGACCTCGACAAGCTTGGCTTCAACCTCGTCGGCTTCGGCTGCACGACCTGCATCGGCAATTCCGGCCCGCTGCCGGCGCCGATCTCGAAGACGATCAACGACAAGGGCCTCATCGTTTCGGGCGTTCTGTCGGGCAACCGCAACTTCGAAGGCCGCATCTCTCCCGACGTTCAGGCGAACTACCTGGCGTCTCCGCCGCTGGTCGTCGCCTACGCGCTTGCCGGCACGGTCCAGAAGGACCTGACCAAGGAGCCGATCGGTGAAGACCAGGACGGCAACCCGGTGTTCCTCAAGGACATCTGGCCGACGTCGCGCGAAGTTCAGGACTTCATCCAGAAGTACGTTACCCGCGAACTCTATGAGACGAAGTACGCTGACGTCTTCAAGGGCGACGAGAACTGGCAGGCGGTGCAGGTTCCTCCGGGCCAGACCTATGCCTGGGACGACAACTCGACCTACGTTCAAAACCCGCCTTACTTCGTCGGCATGGGCAAGAAGGGCACTGGCACTTCGGATATCAAGAATGCCCGTGTTCTCGGCCTCTTCGGTGACAAGATCACAACCGACCATATTTCCCCGGCCGGCTCGATCAAGGCAGCATCGCCTGCGGGTTCCTACCTGCTCGGCAACGGCGTCGCCGTTGCGGACTTCAATCAGTACGGCACGCGTCGCGGCAACCATGAAGTAATGATGCGCGGCACCTTCGCCAACATCCGCATCCGCAACCACATGCTCGGCCCGAACGGCAAGGAAGGCGGTTACACCATCCACTATCCGTCGAAGGAAGAGGAATCGATCTACGACGCGGCCATGCGGTACAAGGCCGAAGGCGTTCCGCTCGTCATCTTCGCCGGCGTCGAGTACGGCAACGGCTCGTCCCGCGACTGGGCTGCAAAGGGCACCAACCTTCTCGGCGTCAAGGCTGTGATCGCCCAGTCCTTCGAGCGTATTCACCGCTCGAACCTGGTCGGTATGGGCGTCATCCCCTTCGTCTTCGAAGAGGGAACGACCTGGGCAAGCCTCGGTCTCAAGGGCGACGAACTCGTCACCATCGAAGGCCTGGAAAACATCAAGCCGCGCGAGAAGAAGATCGCCAAGATCGTCTATGGCGATGGCACCGTGAAGGAAGTTCCGCTGCTGTCGCGTGTCGATACACTCGACGAAGTGATCTACCTCAACAATGGCGGCATCCTGCAGACGGTTCTGCGAGATCTCGCTGCCTGATTGTTAACAGACTTGCATGACAATGACCGCCGGAAAGAGATTTCCGGCGGTTTTTGTTTGAGCGCAAGGTATTGGATGTCTGCTCACGACGATGTGTTTCAGCTTGGCTTCCACGAAGCTTTGCCTCACCCGTTCGTGACTTTCCGTTTCGACCGAGAAACACTATCTCTACGCTCAGACATCGGACCTGCGGCCAAACGTGGCGGTAGGTGCGGAAGAAAAGGTGCATGAATGTCCCCGCGGTTTCTGATTTCTCTGGTTGCAGGTGTGGCGCTTGCCGGCCCACTTTTTGCCCAGGACGCGCCGAAAGGTGTGGTTGAACTTTTTACCTCGCAGGGATGTTCGTCTTGTCCTCCAGCTGATGCAGCTTTCCGTAGGCTCGTCGAGGCCGGGGGCGTTATCGCTCTTGCCTATCACGTTGATTACTGGAACTACATGGGATGGGCCGACACGCTGAGTTCCAAGGAAAATACCGAGCGGCAGTATGGTTATGCGCAGGCGATGGGCCGTGCCAACGTCTATACGCCGCAGGTCATCATCAATGGCCGCGACCACGTAGCAGGCGCCGATCTCGGCGCGATCAATAAGAAGATCGATGGCTATGCAGCTGAAGGTATGGGGTTGTCAGTGCCGGTGAAGGCACAGATGCGCGGCGACCAACTCGAGATTAAGATCGGCGCGGGACAGGGCAAAGCCAATGTCGTCATGGTCTACTTCAACCGTGAGAAAACCATTGATGTCGAGAAGGGCGAAAACAGCGGCAAGAAGATCGCCTACCTAAACAGTGTTGCAGACGTGGAAACCGTCGGCATGTGGGAGGGCAAGGAAACGAGCTTGACGCTGCCGGCAAGCGTGATGCAGAAGCCGGATCTTGAGGGCTGCGCGATTTTGCTTCAATCCTCCACCGCCGATGGCAACCCATCTGCGATCCTCGGAGCGACGGTCGTCATGGCCGGGAAGAACATCTGACCATTTCATCTGCTTGCGCGGATGAAAACGGGGCGGCCCGGCTGATCGTATTCGGGGCTGGGGTTAAGGTCGATACGGTCAGCCGGGCCCTTTGGCGCGCTGGCGCCAAACTCGCACGCAACCTTTTCAGCAGACCGAATCTGGCAAAAAGATCATGCGCAATTCGTGTGCAACGCGGGCCCGAACGGCCCCGCGGCGCAGTCGTGAGGGAATTTCCCTTGCAAATGAGGCGCTGTTTTGACTGAATTGCGGCACTCGGGAGATTGCACAGACTATGATTAATGTGACTGATCGCCTGCTTGCAATTTATAAACG
The DNA here is from genome assembly GCF_020166565.1 of Rhizobium sp. 3T7. Lineage (NCBI taxonomy): Bacteria > Pseudomonadati > Pseudomonadota > Alphaproteobacteria > Hyphomicrobiales > Rhizobiaceae > Rhizobium > Rhizobium sp. 3T7. The sequence continues at coordinate 98,180 of NZ_JAIQXS010000006.1, read as the reverse complement.
CTAAGGCAAACTGTCATTCACCTGTCACAAGCGGAGGCACAGGGAGACTGATGACAGATCAGCAGGATTTGCGGCACGGCGAGAGCCGGTTAGCCGAGAGCAGTTCCTCAGTCGTCGTAGATCTCAAGGAATATAAGCAGAGTAGGGACCCAGCGCCGGTCACGTTCCACCGACGCGAGCTCGATGCGATTTTGTGGATTTATGGCCGCATGGTTGGCGAGGGTGACTGGCGCGACTATGCGATTGATCACCTGAAAGACCGCGCCATCTTCTCGGTTTTCAAACGATCGGGCGAAATGCCGCTCTTTCGTATCGAGAAGAATCCGAAGCTCGCCGCCAAGCAGGGGGCCTACTCCGTTATCAATACGCACGGTGTCATCTTGAAGCGCGGACACGAGCTGCAGCAGGTTTTGAAGGTCTTCGATAAGGTTCTGAAGCTCGTTGAGAAGTGAACCCTGTTACACCTTGAACAGCGTGCCTGGGTAGACAGAGGGATCGGGGTCGGTGGCCGCGCCTTCGCCCAGAGCGCGCTGCATGATCATTGTGTCAAGCCAACGGCCGTGCTTGTAGCCAGTTCCTTTCAGGCGGCCGGTTTCTTCAAAGCCCAGTGCCCGATGCAAGGCGATCGAGGCCGGATGCGCGCCGCCGATCACGGCCACCATCTGGCGAAAGCCGAGATCCGTGCAGCGTCGGATCAGTTCGGCGAGCAACAGCCTTCCAATTCCCCTGCCGCGCGCTTCCGGTCCCAGGTAAATCGAATCCTCGACCATCCAGCGGTAGGCTGGGCGTGTGCGGAAGGCTGAGGCATAGGCGTAACCGAGCAAGTTGCCATCCTCACCAGTCGCGGCGATGTAGGGATAGCTCTGACCCGTGATTGCGGAAAATCGTGCCGCCATCTCGCTCTGCTCCGGCGGGACGATCTCGTAGCTTGCGACACCATTCAGGACGGATTCGCGATAGATGGCCGTGATGGCGGAGAGGTCGGATGAGGAAGCGTCGCGGAGGAAGATGGGCATGCGGTCGGCCGGGCGGATATGAACAATGGACTCTTCCAGAAATCATTCTCCGCATGACCAGGCAACAAAAAAGGCGGCCGAAGCCGCCTTTTTCGATACATCCCCGTTCCTTACTTGCGGTCGCCCATGAACTGCAGCAGGAACATGAAGAGGTTGATGAAGTCGAGATACAGGGTTAGTGCACCCATGATCGCCTTGCGGCCGGCTACTTCTGCGCCGTCGGCTTCGTAATACAGTTCCTTGATGCGCTGCGTGTCGTAGGCGGTCAGGCCTGCGAAGATCAGCACGCCGATCACAGAGACCGCGAACTGAAGGGCGGACGATGCCAGGAAGATGTTCACAATCGACGCGATGATCAGGCCGAAAAGGCCCATGATCAGGAACGAGCCCATCGCGGAGAGATCACGCTTGGTCGTGTAGCCGTACAGCGAGAGCGCGCCAAAGGAGGCTGCGGTCACGAAGAACGTCTGTGTTATGCTCGACTGTGTGTAGACCAGGAAGATGGACGCGAGCGAGAGCCCCACCAGCGCGGCGTAGACCCAAAAGGTCGTCTGCGCGGCGGCAACGCTCATCCGGTTAATCCTGAAGCTCAGGAAGAACACGGCAGCCAGCGGTGCAAGGATGACCACCCAGCGGAGCGGCGACTGGAAAAGCAATACGCCAAACTGCGTCAGTTGGCCGTCCTGGACGGCGAAATTGAAGCCCAGATAAGCGGCTACACCCGTGATCGCCAGACCCAGCGCCATCAAGTTGTAGACCTTGAGCATATAGCTGCGTAGGCCCTGGTCGATCATCTCGCCGGTCTGAACGCGGCCTTGGTAATTACGAAGGTCAGCCATAGTTTCCTCTTACAAGCTCCGGTGTGGACACGGTGGCGGGCGCGAAACCCGGGCGCCGCTGCGGAGCCCAGCATGCCTGCACACAATATGAGCCTTTCGGCTTTCGCAAACAAGGCCCTTGCAACCCGGGATCGGGTTAAATCGCCGTAAGGTGAAGGAAATTTCTCTGTTTGGTCAATCAGAGTTCGCGCAAAACGGGTGCCGCCTTCTGCCCCAGGATGCGCCAGGTTCCGATGAGACCGATACCGACGGTCAGTACCAAAGCAGTCACGAGCGTCAGGCCGGCGACATCGGGCAGGAAGTGCGAGGAGATGCGCATGATCCGGGCGGTGATGAACCAGGCCGCGACGCCGCCGGCGAAGAGGGCAAAGACTGCGGTCGCAGCGCCAAGGATAAGGTACTCGTAGCAAAAGGCGCGGATCAGCATTCGCCGCGTCGCGCCGAGTGTCTTAAGAACGACCGCATCATGGGTACGAGCGCGGTTGCCAGCAGCCAGAGCGCCGGCAAGAACAAGCACCGAGGCGATAAGCGCAACGGAGGCGGCGGCGCGGATCGCCGTCGCCAGCTGCGCCACCAGTGTGTTGACGATGTCGATCGCATCGTTGACGCGCACGCTGGTGATTGTCGGATAGGTATTTGTCACGGATTTGAGGATCGTGGCCTCCTGGCTAGAGGTCGCCGTCGGGTCAGTGAGCGTCGCCAGCCAGGCGTGCGGGGCGCCGCGGAACGTATTGGGCGAGAATACCATCACGAAGTTGATGGAAAGCGATTCCCACTCGACCTTGCGCAGATTGGCGATCTGGGCGGTGATGTTACGCCCAAGCACGTTAACGGTGACGGTGTCGCCGATCTTCAAGCCGAGTTCTCCGGCCTCCTCAGCTGAAAAGGAGACAAGCGGCTCGCCGCTGTAATCCTTCGGCCACCAGGAACCTTCGGTCAAGGACGCATTCTCCGGCAATATTTCCGAATAGGTAATGCCGCGGTCGCCACGCAGCACCCACTGGCCGCCCGGCGAAACCTTCCGCTTCGTCACGTCCTCGCCGTTGAAGGCGAGGATGCGGCCGCGCAGCATAGGCACTTCGACCAGCTTGCCATCCGGGGAACCGGTTTTTACGACGCTACGGAATTTCTCGAGTTCCGATCCCTGGATGTCGACGAAGAAGAAATTCGGTGCGCCAGCGGCCATGCGTCCGGTTAGTTGCTGACGCATGTTTCCGTCGATCAGCGTGAGGGTGACAAGCAGTGCAAGGCCAAGACCGAGCGACAGGACGACGGAGGGCGTCAGTGCGCCGGGCCGATGGATGTTACCGATTGCGAGGCGCAAGGCTGGCGAATTGACGCGTGGACTGCGACGCGCGAGCCAAGCAATGCCGGCCGCGACAAGCCGCAGGATCACAAAGGCGAAGGCGATTGCCCCGACAAAGACGACCGCGATGAAGCGATCATAAGCCGTTATGATAGCGAGACCGGCGAGTGCGAGGAGAAAGACCACTGCCAGAAGAATATAGGGCCAGGATGGCAAGCCCCGCGCTTCGAAACCCTGCTCGCGGAAGAGCGCAGTTGCCGGAACCTCGCGGGAATGTCCGAGCGGCATGATGGCAAAGGCCAGTGTTGTCAAAATGCCGAAAACGACCGCGAGGGCCAAGGGCTCGGGATAGAACGTCACATCGGTGGAAACAGGCAAGAATTGCGCAAGAAATTGCGACGCCACGATTGGTGCCAGCGCTCCGATGATGAGCCCGATGACCATGCCGCCGAGCGCAATGATGGCGATCTGGAAGAGGTAGATCAGAACTACGGTCGCCGCCGGCGCGCCAAGGCATTTGAAGGTTGCGATCGTCGTCCGCTTGGAATCGAGGAAAGCTCGCACGGCGTTTGCGACCCCGACACCACCGACGATCAGGGCCGTCAGTCCGACCAGTGTCAGGAACTGCGAAAATCGTTCAATGTTCTCGGTCAGCGAAGGGGCTGCCCGGTCGCTGGTGCGGATCGACCAGCCGGCGGACGGAAATTCCTTCGCAGCCCGATCGCGGATCGTGGATCTCTCGGCGGGGTCGTCCATGCGAATCTTGTAAACGTGCTCGACCAGGCTGCCGGTCTGGATGAGGCCGGATGCCTTGAGCGCGTCCCTGCTCACGAGGAGGCGGGGTGCGAAGCCGAAGCCTTCCGAAACCGCGTCAGGTTCGGTCTTGATCGTGCCGGTGACGTTCAGAATGACATTGCCGAGGAGGATCTCGTCGCCAATGGAAAGCCCAAGTCGCTCGAGCAGAAGCGGCGCGGCGACTGCGCCATAGGTACCGCTCTGCCCGGACAGAAGCGCGTGCAACGGATAGTTCGGTTCGGCCTCGAAGGTACCGTAGAGTGGGTAGGCGCCGTCGACCGCCTTGACTTCGACTAGAGCCTGATCCGAGCCGTCGGGCTTGCGTGCCATCGAGCGCAGGCCAGTTGCCGTCGACACCTTTCCGAACTCGCGCAGGAAATCCATTTCGGCTTCCGTTGCCTCGCGGTTGTTAAGCTCGAAGCGTACGTCACCGGCAAGGATCTCCTGACCCTGCGTGGCGATCGTGTCGGTGATCGACTGCGAAACCGAGTTGACCGCCGCAATGGCGCCGGTGCCGAGGGCGATGCAGGCCAGAAAGATGTAAAAGCCGCCGAGCCCGCCGCGAAGTTCGCGAAGCGCGAGACGAAAGGCAAGGGAGACGCGCGGGGTCAGCAATCTCATGCAATCGCAGCCTCGGGCTGCGCTGGCGCACTATCGCCCTCAATTTGGCCGGAACGAACCCGAATCTGCCTGGAGCAGCGTTTGGCAAGGGCGGTGTCATGGGTGACAAGCAACAGCGTCATGCCACGCTCAGCCTGCTTCGAAAACAGAAGATCTGCAATCTGGCGGCCGGTGTCGGTATCGAGGTTGCCGGTCGGTTCGTCGGCAATCAGCAATGCCGGCGAGGGTGCGAGGGCGCGTGCAATTGCCACGCGTTGCTGCTCGCCGCCGGACAGCTGGCCAGGATAATGGTTCAATCGATCGCCAAGACCGACGGATTTCAATTCGCGGCGTGCGATTTCGAAGGGATTGGAAAGGTTGGCAAGCTCCAGCGGCACGGCGACGTTTTCCAGCGCCGTCATGTTGGCAATCAGGTGGAAAGATTGGAAGACGATGCCGATGTTACGCCCACGGAAGTCGGCCACTTCGTCTTCACTCAGAGCATGCAATGGTGTGCCGCTGACATTGATCTCGCCACTATCGAGTTTCTCAAGCCCTGCAAGCACCATCAGCAATGTCGATTTGCCGGAGCCCGACGGCCCTAGGATGCCGACCGACTCCCCGGCGGCAATCGTCAGATCGATGCCTTTCAGCACATGGACGGAGGCGGCTGCGCTGCCAAGCGTCAAATCGGCGCGCTTCAACTCGATGATGGTTTTTGCCAACAGTATTCGCCCTATATAGATGCCGATCGTCTTGCCAATCTAGGGAAAGCGGAATGAGATTTAAAGTTGCCGGCCTTCACATCGCCGTCATTGTTGCCTCGCTGATGTTCTCGGTCACAGCCAATGCAAGGACAATCAGCCTTGTCGGCTTTGGGGACAGCCTGATGGCAGGCTACCAGCTTCCTCCCGGCGACGGGTTTCCAGAAAAACTGCAAGCCGCTCTGAAGGCCAAAGGGGTCGATATATCGATCGCCAATGCGGGGGTCTCCGGGGACACGACGACCGGCGGTCTTGCACGAATCGACTGGTCGGTTCCCGATGGTACCGATGGCGTAATTCTCGAACTCGGCGGCAATGATGCACTGCGTGGCATCCCTCCCGAAGAAAGTGAAAAGAATCTCGACCAGATGATTGTCCGGCTAAAGGAACGCGGCATTGCCGTTCTTCTTGTCGGTATACTGGCGCCGCCGAACATGGGTGGTGACTATGCCGCACGCTTCAATGCGATCTACCCGAAACTCGCGCAAAAACATGGTGTTGCGCTCTATCCCTTCTTTCTCGACGGCGTCGCCCTTGCGGCTGGTTTGAAGCTCGAAGATGGGATGCACCCCAACAGCAAGGGGGTCGATGTGATGGTCGAAAAGATGGAGCCGGCTATCACGCAATTCTTGGGAACGATTTCTACTGTGAAGAATTAGGGGCTTGCACAGGTGCCCAATGCGTGATTCCGTGTGAGCACCTGCAAAAGATTCGGGGAGTGCTCGTTATGCCGAGACTGTTTACCGCCCTCGAAATTCCGCGCAATGCCGCGATGAGCCTCTCATTGCTGCGCGGTGGTCTCCCTGGTGCAAGATGGATTGATGTGGAGAATTACCACATCACTTTGCGGTTTATCGGCGATGTCGATGGACGGACGGCAGACGAAATTGTCGATCGGCTTGACCGCATCGACCGCCCCGAATTCCAGATCCGCCTTGATGGTATCGGCGCATTCGGATCCAAGAAGCCGCATTCGGTCTGGGCCGGCGTCTCGCCCTCGCCGGAGATGTATGCGCTTCAAGCGGAAATCGAGCGGATCTGCCAGCGCATCGGATTGCCGCCGGATCCTCGCAAGTTCACGCCGCATGTCACGCTGGCGCGGCTGAAATCGTCGCGGGTCGATGATGTTGTCCACTATCTCGCCGGTCGTGGAAATTTCCAGACTTCGGCCTTCACCGTTCCCCGCTTCGTCCTGCTGTCGTCGAGGGAATCGGTCGGTGGCGGTCCTTATCTGACGGAAGAGGTCTTCCCGCTCCACGAGGCATTGTCTGTGCCCAGCGCGTCCAGCAGCTTCCTGCAGCCAGTAAAGAGCCTGGCGTAGACAAGTTCGAACTCGTCCCGGCTGCCGTAGTATGGGTCGGGTATATCCTCGCCGGATTCGAGCGCAAACTCGCTGAACAGGCGGATGTTTGTGGCTTCCGGGTGCATCCGATGCAGTTCGGCGATATTTGCGCGATCCATCGCGAGTATCAGGTCGAAGTGGCTGAAATCCTCCGTCGTTATCCGACGGGCGCGTTGTCGGGAGATGTCTATCCCGTGACCTCTGGCCGTTGCGATCGAACGCCGATCCGGATGCTCGCCCTCGTGCCAGCCACTGGTGCCGGCCGAATCGATTTCGAAACAATCAGCAAGACCAGCAGCGTCGACAAGATGCGAGAAGATACCCTCGGCAAGGGGCGAACGGCAGATATTGCCCATGCAAACAAACAGGATGCTAATGCGTTTCATCTGTGGTCCATGATGGATAGAGGAGGGACAATCGCATGAAACGGGAAAAACTGGAACGGCAAGCCATCGCCGCCGAACTTGCCAAGCTTGACGGCTGGTCGCTCAATGACACTGGCACGTCGATATCGCGAAGCTTCAAGTTTCGCAATTTCGTCGAGGCTTTCGGCTTCATGACGGAAGCGGCGCTTGCCGCAGAACGGCTCAATCATCATCCGGAATGGTTCAATGTCTATTCGCGCGTCGAGGTGAAACTCAACACCCATGATGCCGGCGGCCTGACCGAGCTTGACTTCCGGCTGGCGGCAGCGATGGAGAAGGCGGCAGCACGCCGGCTTGATTGATTCCGGTACAGCCATCACATATGTGCGCGTGAACGAAAGGACCAATCGGGATGGACGACGTCAAATTCGGTGAGATCCTTCTGCCGGGCGACGATGATACGCAGAGCCGGCGCGAACAGACTGTGCGCAAGAAATTCTGGCCGACCTTCAAGAAGGCCGTGCGGCAGATTCCCTTCGCGCGCGACGTCGTCGCCGCATTCTACTGTGCGATGGATCCGCAGACGCCGACAAGGGTGCGCGGCGTGCTTCTGGCTGCGCTTGCCTATTTCGTCATGCCGATCGATATGATCCCTGATGTTTTTGCCGTGATCGGGTTTTCGGACGACGTGGCAGTCCTCTCCGCCGCCTTCGCAATGGTCAGCAGGCACCTGCAGCCGAGGCACTATGAGGCAGCGGACCGTGCGCTCGCCGACAAGCCTGAAGGCATGAAGACGATCTAGCCGCGTCAGGCGCTTTCAGCCTCAAGAGCCTTCCGGAGCTTTCCGAAGGCAAGCCGGATGCGGGACTTTACGGTGCCGAGCGGCAAGCCCGTCGCCTCAGCAATCTGCGAATGGGATTGGCCGAGAAAGAACGCGGCGCGGAGCATTTCGCGTTGCTCTTCGGGGAGCTGGCTGACGGCTGCGCGCACATGGGCGTCTCGATCGTCGTTGGCGAGAATTTCGTCGGCGGCAATTTCTGCGACCGGCTGCAACGCCGGGTCTGCACCATCCAGGATGCGGGTCCTCGCGCGGCGCTGAAGATCGATCCGGCGATTGCGGGCAATGCGAAACAGCCAGGTCGACAGCGATGATCTCGCCGCGTCGTAGAGCTCAGCCTTATGCCAGAGCACGATCATCACTTCCTGAACGAGTTCTTCTGCCTCGCTGCTAGCCATCCTTTGGCGCAGTAACCAGGATTTGAGGCGCGGCGCGAAGTAATCGAACAGCACGGCGAATGCCTCTTGGTCACGGCGGTCCGCAACGGCCCTGGCGAGGTCGGCGAAGCGCTGTTTCTCCTCGGCATTCATGTCCCGTCCAAAGTCCCCTAACCCGGCGAATTCTCCAACGGTTTTCCAGTGCTTATTGACGTACAACGGTTTCTCAAAAGGTCAAACTCTTGCCTGAATCTTTATGTCTTAAATTCATTCATGACGATGGTCTGCGTGCGCACGCGGTATCACGTCATCACGGGCGAGGCGCCAGCGCTCGACGTTGACACTTGGGCGAAAATGGCACAGGCAGGGACTTCTCGCAGTCCCTGTTGACGCTTTGGTAACCTGAATTAAGTCAAAATAAAGCAGATCGTGATTATGCGCCGCCCGTTCGCTTCGGGCTCGAATCGCAAGAACCGGCAGGATATCCATGTTTCTTAGAAGTACCGCAATCGCCCTTTCCCTCGCTCTAGCCGGCGCCGGCATTGCATCCGCTCAGACCAGGAAGTCGCAGCCTGCGGCGCCGGCAGCGCAGCAGCAGGCAACGCCGGCTTCGACAGCGCCGACACGCATTCAGCAGTTCCAGGCTTGGGGCGCTTACTCCTACAAGTCCGGCGCGAACACCGTCTGCTACGTTCTGTCCGTGCCGACGGAAAAGAAGCCAGCCGGCATCGATCACGGTGATAACTTCTTCATCGTTTCGCAGCGCCCCGGCCAGAACATTTCCTACGAGCCGCAGGCGATGATGGGTTACACCGTCAAGGAAAACTCGAAGATCGATGTTGTCATCGACAACAAGACCTTCGTGATGTTCACCAAGGACAAGGCCGGCTGGGTCGAGAATGCGGCTCAGGAGCCGGCGCTCGTCGCGGCCATGAAGAGCGGCCACGCGATGACCGTCAACGCGACATCGCGCAAGGGCACTTCGACCTCCTACAGCTATTCGCTTTCCGGCATTTCCGCCGCGCTGAAGCAGGTCGAAGGCTGCAAATAAGCGGTTCGGGATTGTTCTTTGAATTCAAAGGCCGGCCTTGCGCCGGCTTTTGTCGTTTCCCATCTATAGTGACGCGCGGCAAAAATGATGCTAAAGGCCCGCGCAACAGCGGATAGATCGCGGTCCTTGCCGTATGCTCCGCATTCAATTTCTGCCACCATGCCCTTCGTACCCGCAAGTCATCCGGCTTTCCGGGACGGTAGCATGTTGAATTCGGGATTAGAGACTATGTCCGTCATGGATGCGATGACCGTTACCAAGCCTTTGGGCGCAGTGATCAGCGGTGCTGATGCTGGGCTGAAGCCCTCGCTGATCGGCCTCAGCCGCGAGGAGATGGGTGCTGTGCTGCGCGAAAGAGGCGTGCCGGACAAGCAGATCAAGATGCGCGTCGCCCAGCTCTGGAACTGGATCTACGTGCGCGGCGTCTCCGATTTCGATCACATGACGAATGTCGCCAAGGACATGCGCGAGATGCTGAAGCAGCATTTCACCATCGCGCGTCCTGAAATTGTCGAGGAGCAGGTTTCCAACGACGGCACCCGCAAGTGGCTGCTGCGTTTCCCGGCGCGCGGCGCGGGGCGTCCGGTTGAGATCGAGGCCGTCTATATTCCGGAAGAGGGTCGTGGGACGCTTTGCATCTCAAGCCAGGTGGGCTGCACGCTGACCTGTTCCTTCTGTCATACCGGAACGCAACGTCTGGTGCGCAACCTGACGGCGGAGGAAATTCTCTCGCAGCTTCTGCTGGCTCGCGATCGGCTCGGTGACTTCCCGGACCGCGAGGCGCCACAAGGTACCATCATGCCAGCGGAAGGCCGCAAGGTCAGCAACATCGTGATGATGGGCATGGGTGAGCCGCTCTACAATTTCGATGCCGTGAAGCAGGCGTTGCTGATCGCCACCGATGGCGACGGCCTGTCGCTCTCCAAGCGCCGCGTCACGCTGTCGACGTCAGGCGTCGTGCCTGAAATCTTCCGCACTGGCGATGAAATCGGCGTGATGCTGGCAATCTCGCTCCACGCCGTGCGCGACGACCTGCGCGACATCCTGGTGCCGATCAACAAGAAATACCCGCTGAAGGAACTGATCGACGCCTGCCGGAAGTATCCCGGCTTGTCGAACGCCCGTCGCATCACCTTCGAATATGTGATGCTCAAGGACGTCAACGACAGCCTGGAGGATGCCAAGGGTCTCGTTCAGCTGCTGAAGGGCGTGCCGGCGAAGATCAACCTCATTCCGTTCAATCCGTGGCCGGGCACCAATTACCAGTGTTCGGACTGGGCGCAGATCGAGAAGTTTGCCGATTTCATCAACTCCGCCGGCTATGCCTCGCCAATCCGGACGCCGCGCGGCCGCGACATTCTCGCAGCCTGCGGCCAGCTGAAGTCGGACTCGGAGCGCATGCGCAAGACCGAACGATTGGCCTTCGAGGCGATGATGATCGCCAATCACGGCGCGGACGACTGATCAGCAAGTTTGATCCGTTCAGTGTTTTCTAATGATTGATTTCATGACCTGCTTTTCCTAGAAGCAGGCCAAAATCATATCAGGAGGATACCCAATGCGTTCCATTTTGCTTGCTGTCGCGGCGACGCTGGCCTTGACTCTGCCCGTCAAGGCCGAAGATGTGACCGTCGCGGTCACGGCCATCGTCGAGCATCCGGCACTCGATGCCGCACGCAAGGGTGTCCTCGATGTGTTGACGGCGGCAGGCTACAAGGAAGGCGAGAACCTGAAGTTCATGTTCGAGTCTGCCCAGGGTAACCCGGCAACCGCAGCGCAGATCGCCCGCCAGTTCGCCGGCGAAGGCCCTAACGTCATCGTGCCGATCTCCACGCCTTCCGCACAGGCTGTCGTTTCCGCAACACGTGACATCCCGGTGGTGTTCACCGCTGTATCCGATCCGCTCGGCGCGCAGCTCGTCAAGGACATGGAGAAGCCGGGTGGCAACGTTACCGGCCTGTCCGACATGTCGCCGGTTGCCGAGCACCTTGCGCTCATCAAGGAAATCCTGCCGAACGTTAAAACGATCGGCTACCTCTATAACTCAGGCGAAGCCAACTCGGTGTCGCTGCTCGCCGTTCTGAAGACGGAAGCCGAGAAGGCCGGCTTGAAGGTTGTCGAGTCGGCTGCCACCAAGTCCGCGGAGGTGCAGGGTGCCGCCCGCGCGCTCGTCGGCCGTGCCGATGCCATCTACATCCCGACCGACAATACGATCATTTCCGCGCTCGAAGGTGCCGTCGCCGTTGCCGAAGAAAGCAAGCTGCCGCTCTTCACTGCGGATACGGACTCCGTCTCGCGCGGTGCAATCGCTGCGCTCGGCTTCAACTATTACGATGTCGGCAAGCAGACCGGCGAAATCGTCGTTCGTATCCTTAAGGGCGAAAACCCGGGCGATATTCCGGTAAAGGTTGCCGCTGGTAGCGATCTGGTGGTCAATAAGGGCGCTGCTACGAAGATGGGCGTGACGCTGCCGGAAAGCGTCTTGAAGCGCGCGACGAAGACGATCGACTGATCGCCGCGTATTTTTGAGAAACTTGCCATGCAGCCGCTCCCGTTTTCCGGGGGCGGCTGATGGTATTAAAAGCCTGGGTCCCGCAACAGTCGGGACGAGTGAGAAGAGAGGGCAAGAGCCTTGAGTCAGATCGCATTCTGGGGAGCCGTGGAGCTGGGGTTGGTCTATGCCTTCGTAGCGCTCGGCGTGTACCTCGCATTTCGTGTGCTGGATTTTCCTGATCTGACGGTTGACGGCTCCTTCCCGCTGGGCGCTGCGGTAACGGCGGTTCTCATTATTGCGGGAGTCAATGCCTGGCTTGCTGCGCTCATTGCCATGGTCGCGGGTGCTGCGGCCGGTATTGTTACCGCGATGCTCAATGTGCGGTTCAAGATCCTCAACCTGCTGGCGTCGATCCTGACGATGATCGCGCTCTTCTCGGTCAACCTGCGTGTGATGGGCAAGCCGAACGTCGCGCTGATCAATGCGGATACGATGATCAGCCCGTTCTTCGGTCATGGGCTGCGTGATTTCTACGTTCGCCCGCTCTTCGTCGGCGTCCTCGTCGTTGTCGCCGTAATCCTCGTCTGGCGCTTCCTGGAAAGCGACTCGGGTCTGGCGATGCGCGCGACCGGTGCCAATGCCCGTATGGCCCGCGCGCAGGGTGTGGACACGAGCCGCCAGATCTATCTCGGCATGGCGATCTCCAACGCGCTGGTCGCTTTCGGCGGCGCACTGTTTGCGCAGACGAACGGCTTTGCCGATGTCACCTCGGGTGTTGGTACGATCGTTGTCGGCCTCGCGGCCGTCATCATCGGCGAAACGCTGCTCGGCCGGCGCGGGCTGCTGATCGCTTTGATCGGCTGCGTGCTCGGCTCGATCCTCTATCGTATCGCCATCCAGCTCGCACTCTCGACTGACGTTATCGGGTTGCAGGCTTCGGACCTTAATTTCGTGACGGCGGTGCTGGTGACGATCGCGCTCATTCTTCCCCGCCTTCGCCGCGGAGGTACCGCATCGTGATTACACTCAAGGATATCAAGGTCGTCTTCGGCAAGGGAACGCCGCTGCAGAAGCTGGCGCTGAACGGTGTCAGCCTTACGATTGAGGAAGGCTCGTTCGTCACCGTCATCGGTTCGAACGGAGCGGGCAAGTCGACGCTTCTCGGCGTGCTTGCCGGCGATGTGCTTGCCAGCGAAGGCCAGGTGCTGATCGGCCATGCCGATGTCACGCGCAAGTCCACGGCTGCCCGCGCCGGCCTCGTCGCCCGCGTCTTCCAGGATCCGCTGACGGGAAGTTGCGGCTCGCTTTCGATCGAGGAGAATCTTGCGCTTGCGGCGCGTCGCGGTGAGCAGCGTGGTCTCGCCTCGGCGCTGGGTCCGAAACGGCGCGAGCTTTTCCGCGAGCGTATCAGCGAACTTAATCTCGGACTCGAGAACCGGATGCGGGATCGCATGGATTTGCTTTCCGGCGGCCAGCGGCAGGCGGTGTCGCTGGTCATGGCGACACTTGCCGGTTCCGAAGTGCTGCTGCTCGACGAGCATACGGCGGCGCTCGATCCTGGCATGGCCGAGTTCGTGATGGGCCTCACGCAGAAAATCGTTTCGGAGCGCAAGCTGACGACGTTGATGGTCACCCACTCCATGCGTCAAGCGCTCGACTATGGGCACCGCACGATCATGCTGCATGGTGGCGAGATCGTTCTCGACGTCAGTGGCGACAGCCGCAAGACGCTGCAGGTCGAAGACTTGATTGCCATGTTCCGCAAGATGCGCGGCCAGACCTTGGATGACGATGCGCTGCTGATCGGCTGATCCGGCTACCGGATCAGCGCGCCTGGGTCAGCAGGATTTTTGCCGCGAAGACGGAGAAGACGCCGGCGAAGGTAAAATCCATGCCGCGCAGAATCTTCTTGTTGTTCTGCAGCCATCCGGCCAGCCAGTCGGCCGTGAAGACGACGGCAGCGTTCACCGGCATGCCGATCACGATGAAGCAGAAGCCGAGAAACAGTAACTTCTGCGTCACCGCCGGGTCGCCGGCGCTGACGAACTGCGGCAGGAACGTCATGAAGAAGATGATCACCTTCGGGTTCAAAAGGTTGACCCAGAACCCCGAGGAGATGTTGACAAGCGGCGTGCCCATTGACGCTTCCACCTTGTTGACCGAAAACTTCGAACCGTACCGGATCGCGTGGACGGCAAGCCAGAGCAGGTAGGCTGCACCGCCCGTCTTGAGGATCAGGAAGGCTGTCGGCGAGGCTGTAATAAGCGCCGAAACACCGAAGGCGACCAGCATGGTGTGGACCACGATGCCGAGGCTCGTGCCAAGGACGACGAACAGTGCCGCCTTCTTGCCCTGCGCCAGCGCGCGGCTGATGGACAGAGTCATGTCGGGGCCAGGCGTCGCAGCAAGCAGAAGGGTCGCTGCTGCGAAGGCGAGAAGCGTCGGAAAGCTGGGCAGGAAGTCCATGGGTACACTCTGAAAGCCGAAAAACGTCGACCGTTTTTACCCGGCTCCCAGAAAATGTCTAATCAAACCTTCTAATACGACCTATTCCTTCCGCTCGAGATAGGCCTTGAATTTGTCGGCATAATCCTTGTGCCAGCGCGACAGCGGCGGGCGGTTCTCGATGATGTCACCCATCGCCCAAGCCATGCGGCGTTCGTCCACCGCGCGGGCGACGTCGTTGTCCGGGCAGAGGATATAGAAGTCGCCACGCTCCAGGCTTTCGATCATGAAGTCGACCGTCTGTTCGGGAGTCCATGCGGCGGCCGGCTTTTCGGCACGATCGCCCTTGGTGAGGCCGGTGAAGACGAAGCCGGGAATCAGCAAGTGGGCAGAGATCTTCGAGCCTTCGGTGTTGCGCAATTCATGCTCGAGCGCTTCGGTGAACACCTTCACGCCGGCCTTCGAGACGTTGTAGGCCGGATTGCCGGGCGGCGTGGTAATGCCCTGCTTGGAACCGGTGTTGATGATGAGACCGGGTTCGCCGTGCGAGAGCATCTGCTGGCCGAAGGTCCGCGTTCCGTTGATGACGCCAAGCAAGTTGACGCCGACGATGCTGTCCCAATCGGCCTGGGGGCTGAAAATCGACGTCCCGGGGCCGATGCCGGCATTGTTCATGAGAATATGCACTCGGCCGAAGCGCTGGATCACCGTCCGCTCGAGCGCTTCCAGCGAGTCCTTCTGCGCAACGTCGGTTTCAACGGCGAGCACGTTCTCTTCGCCGGAGATCGATTTCAGTTCCTTTGCCGCCTCCGCAAGCCGGTCGCCGCCTAGATCGGCAATGGCGACGCTCATACCCACCCGGGCAAAGTGCTTCGCCGCGGCAAGCCCGATGCCGGAAGCACCGCCGGTGATGACGGCGACATTGGATTTCTTGATGATGTCTTGGATTTTCGTCACGGCCAGCCACTCCCTCAGCATTGTGCGGACGCTGGCAGATATGGGTTGCGCTTTCGGCCTGTCAAACTATATCCGCGCCGCCCGTGGTCGCCGTTGCCCTTGCGTCCTGCGCCGATCTCGCTAAAAGTGCCCAGCCATACCGGGCTTTGCGGGCTTGCCGCTGCCCTTTTGCAACGGACCTCATCATCATGGCATCGCACAAAGACGTAAAGAAAGTTGTCCTCGCCTATTCCGGCGGCCTCGACACCTCGATCATCCTGAAGTGGCTGCAGACCGAACTCGGTGCAGAAGTCGTGACATTCACGGCCGATCTCGGTCAGGGCGAAGAGCTGGAGCCGGCGCGCAAGAAAGCCGAGATGCTCGGCATCAAGGAAATCTACATCGAGGACGTTCGCGAAGAGTTCGTCAAGGACTTCGTCTTCCCGATGTTCCGCGCCAATGCCGTCTATGAAGGCGTCTATCTGCTCGGCACCTCGATCGCGCGTCCGCTGATCTCCAAGCACCTGATCGATATCGCCCGCAAGACCGGCGCCGATGCGATCGCGCATGGCGCCACCGGCAAGGGCAACGACCAGGTTCGTTTCGAACTCTCCGCCTATGCTTTAAACCCGGACATCAAGATCATCGCGCCATGGCGCGACTGGGCGTTCAAGAGCCGCACCGATCTGCTGGCCTTTGCCGAAGCGCACCAGATCCCGGTTGCCAAGGACAAGAAGGGTGAAGCGCCGTTCTCCGTCGACGCCAACCTGCTGCACTCGTCGTCCGAGGGCAAGGTTCTGGAAGATCCCGCTCAGGAAGCGCCCGAATACGTGCACATGCGCACGATCTCGCCGGAAGCCGCGCCTGACAAGGCGACGATCATCAAGGTCGGCTTCGACAAGGGTGACGCGGTTTCGATCAATGGCGTCCGTATGAGCCCGGCGACGCTGCTTGCGACGCTCAACAATTACGGCCGCGACAACGGTATCGGCCGCCTCGACCTCGTGGAAAACCGCTTCGTCGGCATGAAGTCGCGCGGCGTTTACGAAACGCCCGGCGGTACGATCCTGCTTGCCGCGCATCGCGCGATTGAATCCATCACGCTCGACCGCGGTGCCGCGCACCTCAAGGACGAGATCATGCCGCGCTACGCCGAGCTGATCTACTACGGCTTCTGGTTCTCGCCGGAGCGCGAGATGCTGCAGGCGCTGATCGACAAGAGCCAGGAGCATGTCGAAGGCGAAGTGACGCTGAAGCTCTACAAGGGCAACGTCATGGTCATCGGCCGCGAAAGCTCCAAGTCGCTCTACTCCGACAAGCTCGTTACCTTCGAAGACGACCAGGGCGCCTACGACCAGAAGGACGCCGCGGGCTTCATCAAGCTGAACGCGCTGCGCCTGCGCACACTCGCCAAACGCAACCTCTCGAAGTGATCGAGAGCAGTGCGCAAGAGATCAAAGGCCCGCCTCGTGCGGGCTTTTTTCATTCGCCTGTTGTGGCGTGGCGCTGTTGCGAGGCGCGCACGAACCAGACGTAGCTTACGATCGAAATCAGCGCCATGATCGGGATCACCGTTCCGAAGGCGAGGAGCGGCATGCCGATCAGCGAACCCGCGACGCCGCCGGCAAATCCGCCGCCCATCTGAATGAATCCCATCATTGCCGAGGCCGAGCCGGCGGTATGCGGGAAGGGGTAGAGGCCCGATGTCGTCATGTGTGGCGTCAGGAAAGCCAATCCGAAGGCCAGGAACGCGATCGGCCCCATGATCGAGAGATAGGAGGGCGTAACGAAGTGGACGGACAGCGCAATCATGATGCCGGCGAGCCCGAGTAGCCCAAGCCCGACGCGCACGGAACCGTCGCCGCCCAAGCGCGGCGCTGCATAACGCAGGCAGACGGAGCCCAGGAAGTAGGAACCGGACTGCATCAGCATGCCCAAGCCAAAGGCTGTCGGTGAAAGGCCGACGACCTTGATGAGGATAAAGGGGAGCAGCGTCGCCTGTGCGTAGAGTGCGCCGATCGAGCCACCGAGCACGAGCGAGGCGGAGACGAAGCGGCTTTCGCGTGCAAGCTCCAGATAGGCGCGAAACAGCGGAACCGGGAGCGCGCGGCGCGGATCCGGCACGCTCGTTTCGCGCATGAACACGATCACTCCAAAACAGATCAGGAGTCCGAAGCCGATCAGAAGGAAGAAGACGGATTGCCAGCCGAAAGCGGCAAGTGCCAATCCACCAATCGTCGGTGCGGCCGCCGGTCCAATGGCGATCATGATGCCGATCAGGTTCATGATGCGCGAGGCTTCGGTTCCGGTGAACTGGTCGCGCACGATGGCGCGGGCAACCGTAATTCCGACGGAGGCGCCAACGCCCTGGATCAGGCGGCCAGCGAGCAGCCATTCAATGCCGGGCGCAAAGGCGGCAAGCAGGCTGCCGACGACGTAGATGCCGACAAACAGGAGCGTCGCTGCCCGGCGCCCGAAGGCATCCGAAAGCGGGCCAGCGAGCAATTGTGCCACCGAGAAGCCGGCGAAATAGACGGAGAGCGTCATCTTGATTGCCGAGTCGGACGTCTGGAACGCATGGACGAGTTCGGGCATCGCCGGCGTGTAAATCGACATCGAGATCGGGCCGATGGTTGCGAGAAGCGCACCGAGCATGCTCGTTCGCCGTTCGCTCATCCGGAATGGGGGCATAGGGGTACTCGGTCTTTGGTAACATGCGCGATCCGCACGAGGGCGGCCGCTTTCCTTCTGTCGGAAGCTGCGTGATCCGGCAATTCAAAAATCTCATGGGTCGCCGTGACAGCTTGACGCCTGTCTATTGGCGCATAAGCTGCGGCGGTCCCTTCTGGAGTTTGTTGATGACCCAATCCCTGCTCGCGGGCGCCTTTCTGGCAGCTCTTCTCTACGTGCTCATTCCAGGGCCTGCCTTCCTCGCGCTGCTTGGTATCGGTGCGGGGCAGGGACGCCGCGCCGGCGCGCTGTTCGTCGGCGGCCATCTGGTCGGCGATCTGCTCTGGGCGTCGCTGGCACTGATCGCGATCATCGGCGCCAAGACGATCGGCACTTTTGTCTTCGACGCCCTCGGGCTTTTCTGCGGTTTCTACCTCGCCTGGATCGGCTGGAATGCGGTGCGCGCAAAGCCGAAGGGTGAGGGGCAGGCATTGATGGTCGTGGAGCGACCGTTCCGTCGCGGCCTGATCTTCGGCGTGACCAATCCGAAGGGATATCCGGTCGCGCTCGCGACGTTCACTGCGCTCGTTGCCGGCTCGGCAAGCGCACTGCAGTTTCACACGCTGCCGGTTCTGCTGGCGGTTTCGTTCCTGGGCTTCATCGTGGCGGACATGATCCTGATCACCGTCATTGGCGCGGGAACCGTCCGGCGATTCTATCGATCGCACGAGCGGTTGATCGTCCGCTGCTCCGGCGTCCTGTTCATGGGTTTCGCAGCGCAGGCCCTTTGGCATGCGACGCCCGGCCTGCTCGGGTGGCGGAAAGCCTGAGATCAGACGTCGAGGAAGCTGACGACGGAATTCAGCCGTTCCACTGTTTCCGGGTCACCGATCGATGTCGCGATCTGCAGCTGGTCTTTGTAGTAGTCCCGGAAATTGAAGCTCGTCGCGTCGGTAATGGCGGACAGGTCGAGAATGTTGCCTGATGGATCGATCGTTCGCATCGGCAGCGGCTCGGAAATGGCGGCGAATGTATCCTGATCGATTGCGCCGGCATCGAAGCCCTGCCTTGCATACTGGCGCAGTTCATTGGCGCTGATCGCGGAAAAATCAGGCGTACCTGCGCTCGTTTCATCGATATGGAACGCCGTCGAAGCCTTCGTTGTTGTGTCGAGCCGCGCTTCTAATTCGTTGTAATTGCTTGGATTATCTTGGTTTCTTCTGAAAAGGAAATTCGGCGAAGACCGCACAGAAAGGATTTCCATGGCGCGTATCCACTGCAAAAGGATGATCGTGAAACTACCGCGCGTGGCGAACGTGCGTCAATCGTTAACGATTAGTTAATTCTTATGCATCATTTCTTGCCATGTACTTTTTCGCAGTCGGGCCGGGAGATGTGCGTCTGATCGGCAATACCAATTGCGGGCGCGCCTCCCTATATTGCCTGTTCAGTTGCCTGCCACAAAGGATCTCCGCATGCCTTCCACACCAGAATTCAACCCCGCACTCGTCGAATGGAACGGTCTCCACGGCCTGCCGCGTTTCGATGCACTCAATGACGGCGACTTTGCTCCCGCCTTTGATGCTGCGCTTGCCGCGCATGAGAAGGAGATCGACGCGATCGCGGGCAATCCGGAGACGCCGACATTCGAGAATACCGTCGTTGCTCTCGAGATCGCGGGCGATGAGCTGTCACGCGTATCGGCATTGTTCTGGAACAGGGCGGGTGCTCACACCAACGATACGATCCAGGCGGTGGAACGGGACATCTCGCCGAAGATGTCGCGCCATTACTCCAAGATCGGCATGAACGCGGCACTCTTTGCCCGCATCGATGCCCTGTGGGAAGCGCGTGAAAGCCTTGGCCTGACGCTGGAGCAGACGCGCGTGCTGGAGCGGCACTGGAAAGGCTTCGTCAAATCGGGTGCGAAGCTGCCGAAAGCCGAGCAGGAGAAGCTCGCGGGCATCAACGAAAGGCTTGCCGGTCTTGGCACCCAGTTCGGGCAGAACGTGCTCGCCGATGAAAAGAACTGGGCGCTCATCCTTTCCGACGGGGCCGACCTCGAGGGCATCCCCGAGTTCCTGAAGGATGCGATGGCGGCGGCTGCGCGCGAGCGAGGCGAGGAGGGCAAATTTGCCGTTACCCTGTCGCGCTCGATCATCGAACCGTTCCTCACCTTCTCCGAACGGCGGGATCTGCGTGAGCAGGCCTTCAAGGCTTGGGTTGCGCGCGGCGAGAACGATGGCGCGACCGACAATCGCGGCATCATCCGCGATACACTTGCGCTTCGCGACGAGGTGGCAAAGCTTCTCGGTTACGGCAACTTCGCGGAATTGAAGCTCGACAACACAATGGCGAAGACACCGGATGCCGTGAACCACCTGCTTCAGGAGGTATGGACGAAGGCAGTCAAGCGCGCCGGCGAGGAAGAGGCAGACATCGCCAGGCTGATTGCGGACGAAGGCAAGAACCACGACGTCATGCCTTGGGATTGGCGGCACTATGCCGAGAAGATCCGGGGGCAGCGGTTCAATTTTTCCGAGGCCGAGCTGAAGCCCTACCTGCAGCTCGAGAAGATTATCGACGCCTGCTTCGACGTCGCCGGCCGGCTGTTCGGCATTCGCGCTGTCGAGAAGAAGGGCGTTCCGGCCTACCATCCTGATGTTCGCGTCTTCGAAATCCGCGACCGCGAGGACAGGCTGGTGGCACTCTTCCTTGGCGATTACTTTGCCCGTAGCTCGAAGCGCTCCGGCGCCTGGATGAGCTCGTTCCAATCGCAGCACAAGCTGCCGTTGAAGAACGGCCGCAACGGCGAATTGCCGATCATCTACAATGTCTGCAATTTCGCGAAGCCCGCCGAAGGCAAGCCGGCGCTCCTTTCGCTCGACGATGCGCGCACGCTGTTCCACGAGTTCGGTCATGCGCTCCACGGGATGCTCTCGAACGTCACCTATCCGTCGGTATCGGGCACGGGCGTCTCGCGTGATTTCGTAGAGCTTCCATCGCAACTTTATGAACACTGGCTAACGGTGCCTGCGATCCTGAAGCAATATGCCGTGCATTTCGAAACCGGCGAGCCGATGCCGCAGGCGTTGCTCGACAAGGTTCTGGCCGCACGCACCTTCAATTCCGGTTTCAATACGGTTGAATTCACCTCCTCCGCGCTCGTCGATATGGCGTTCCACACTCGCGACAAGATCGAGGATCCGATGGCTTTGCAGTCCGAGGTGCTGTCCGAGCTTGGCATGCCGAAGTCGATCGTCATGCGTCATGCCTCGCCGCACTTCCAGCACATCTTCTCCGGTGGTTATTCAGCCGGCTACTATTCGTACATGTGGTCCGAGGTTCTCGATGCGGATGCCTTTGCCGCCTTCGAGGAAACCGGCGACGCGTTCAATCGCGAGATGGCCGCGAAGCTCAAAGACAACATCTACTCCGTCGGCGGCGCGATCGATCCCGAGGATGCCTACAAGGCTTTCCGTGGCAAGCTGCCGAGCCCGGATGCAATGCTGGTGAAGAAGGGGCTTGCGACCTTCGAGGAACTGTCCGGCAGTGATGCCTAACAGGTCCTGGATTGCGCCTCTTCGGCATCCGGATCACGACGCAGCTGGCGCTCCTCTGCTAAGCCTGCTGCGTCCCAGCGGGCTGGCCGCGGAGTAACGATTTTCTCGCAGGACGCATTTCGGCTCTCCTGCCGGGCCTCTCGCTTAACAAAACTGTAGCGGAAGTTTCGAAAAACCGTCATGCCGTCTTCAAGAAGATGACATGACCACCGCCATAGGTTCGGCGCGGGAGGCTCTCTCCCGCTCGAGCAAGCCGGACACACCTTGGCATGAAACTGACCGAAACGACCCGCCGGCGCTTCCTATCGTCCATGGGAGCCGTCGGCGGATTTTCACTGGCAGGGCTGGCGATGCCCTATTATGCGCGTGGTTCCTCCAGCCGTCCGGTCTTCACATCCGGCGTCCAGTCCGGCGATATCGATGCCCGATCCGGCGTGATCTGGACGCAGGTGGACCGGCCCGCGCGACTGCATGTCGAATACTCGACGAGCGACAGGTTCGCCAATGCGGTACGCATCGCGCCCATAGACGTCACGCCACAAACCGGTCTTGCCGGGAAGCTGCTGCTTCGGGATCTTCCGCCTGACCAGGACATATTCTACCGCTTCCGTGCGGCGGACCTGCAGGACATCAACGATCTTTCGGAGCCCATCCTGGGGCAGTTTCGAACGGTGCCGTCGGGTAAGCGCAGCATCCGCTTCGCGTGGTCGGGCGATACGGCCGGTCAGGGCTGGGGCATCGACGACGAGGGCATGCGCAGCTATCAGACGATCGCCTATCACCGTCCGGATTTCATGATCCACTCCGGCGATACGATCTACGCCGACAACCCTGTGCCCGATGAGATCAAGCTGCGAGATGGCGGTATCTGGAAAAACAGGATTGTTACGGAAACAAAGCGCGACATCGCCCAGACGCTTGACCAGTTTCGCGGGCAATGGGCCTACAATCTCCTCGATGACCATGTGAAGGCATTCAATGCGGTGTGTCCCGTCTTCTATCAATGGGACGATCATGAGGTGCTGAACAATTGGTCGCCATCGACCGACCTTCGCGACGACGACCGCTATACGGAAAAATCCGTCACGACACTCGCCGGTCGCGCCAGCCGCGCCTTTCACGAAATGACACCAATCCGCTATGTCGCCGATGAGCCTGGCCGCATCTACCGCAAAATCTCCCATGGTCCATTGCTCGACGTCTTCTTCGTGGACCTGCGCTCTTATCGCGGTCCCAACAGCCTTGGCGTTGATGCCACCTTCTCTGACAGCTCCCGTCTGCTGGGCGAGCGCCAGGTGGCATGGCTGAAGCGCGAGCTGGTTCGCTCGACGGCGACCTGGAAGGTGATTGCCTGCGATCTGCCGATCGGACTGGTGATCTGGGACGACTACGGCCACCGGAGCGGCAACGAGTCGATCTCGAATGGTGATGATGGCGCCCCGCTCGGCCGCGAGGTGGAGTTTGCCGATTTGCTGCGGTTCATCCGCGATGCCACCATATCCAACATGATCTGGCTGACGGCTGACGTACACTATACCGCTGCGCACCACTACGATCCCGGCAAGGCGAAGTTCCAGGAGTTCCTGCCGTTCTGGGAATTTGTGGCAGGTCCTCTCCATTCGGGAACCTACGGTCCGCAGCAACTCGACATGACCTTCGGGCCACAGGTGAAGTTCATGAAGGCAGCGCCTGGCGGCTCGGAGCAGAACCTGCCGCCGTCGGCCGGCATGCAGTTCTTCGGGCTCGTCGACATCGACGGGCAGACCGAGCAACTGACCGTGAGGTTGATGGACCGGAACGATACGGAGCTGTGGCGGATGACCCTCGACCCGCAGATATCGAGCTGACGTCATGCGTGGCAGGCAATCCGGCGTCCCCCCCTTTCGCAAAAGCGAAAAACACTGTATGAGCCGCCCAAATGAAATTGGCGCCTTCTCCCAGCGCGGCGCCCCAGCCTCAGAGATATAGACATATGGCACTTCGCAACATCGCGATCATCGCGCACGTTGACCATGGCAAGACGACACTGGTTGACGAGCTCCTGAAACAGTCCGGCTCGTTCCGCGAGAACCAGCGTGTCGCAGAACGCGTCATGGACTCCAACGACCTGGAAAAAGAGCGCGGCATCACGATTCTTGCCAAGGCGACCTCGGTTGAGTGGAAGGGTGTCCGCATCAACATCGTCGACACCCCCGGCCACGCCGACTTCGGTGGCGAAGTCGAGCGTATTCTCTCGATGGTGGATGGCGCGATCGTTCTCGTCGACGCGTCCGAAGGCCCGATGCCGCAGACGAAGTTCGTCGTCGGCAAGGCGCTGAAGGTCGGCCTTCGCCCGATCGTCGCGATCAACAAGATCGACCGTCCCGACGGCCGCCACGAAGAAGTCATCAACGAAGTCTTTGACCTTTTCGCAAACCTCGACGCGACCGATGAGCAGCTCGACTTCCCGATCCTCTACGGTTCGGGCCGTGACGGCTGGATGAACGTCAACCCGGAAGGCCCGAAGGACCAGGGTCTGGCGCCGCTTCTCGACCTCGTGCTCGAGCATGTTCCGGAGCCGACGGTTCACGAAGGTCCGTTCACGATGATCGGCACGATCCTCGAAGCCAACCCCTTCCTCGGCCGCATCATCACCGGCCGTATCAATTCCGGCTCGATCAAGCCGAACCAGGCCGTCAAGGTTCTGCACGCCGATGGCAAGACGATCGAAACCGGGCGTATTTCCAAGATCCTGGCTTTCCGCGGTATCGAGCGTCAGCCGATCGAAGAAGCGCATGCGGGCGACATCGTCGCCATCGCCGGCCTTTCCAAGGGTACTGTCGCAGACACCTTCTGTGATCCCTCGGTCACCGAGGCGCTGCAGGCGCAGCCGATCGACCCGCCGACCGTCACCATGTCGTTCATCGTCAACGACAGCCCCTACGCTGGCACAGAAGGCGACAAGGTCACCTCGCGCGTCATCCGCGACCGTCTGTTCAAGGAAGCCGAAGGCAACGTTGCGTTGAAGATCGAAGAGTCCTCCGAAAAGGACTCGTTCTTCGTCTCCGGCCGTGGCGAGTTGCAGCTTGCCGTTCTCATCGAAACGATGCGCCGCGAAGGTTTCGAACTGGCCGTGTCGCGTCCGCGCGTCGTCATGCACAAGGACGAAGCGACCGGCGAAATGCTGGAGCCGATCGAAGAAGTCGTTATCGACGTTGATGAAGAGCATTCCGGCGTCGTCGTCCAGAAGATGTCCGAACGTAAGGCTGAGATGGTTGAACTGCGTCCGTCGGGCGGCAACCGCATCCGTCTGAAGTTCTTCGCGCCGACGCGCGGCCTGATCGGTTATCAGTCGGAACTGCTGACGGATACGCGGGGGACGGCCGTGATGAACCGTCTGTTCCACGACTATCAGCCGTACAAGGGTGAAATTGGTGGTCGCGTCAACGGCGTGCTGCTTTCCAACGACAATGGCGAGGCTGTCGCCTATGCTCTGTTCAACCTGGAAGATCGCGGCCCGATGATCATCGACGCGGGCGAGAAGGTCTATGCCGGTATGATCATCGGCATCCACAGCCGCGACAACGATCTCGAAGTCAACGTCTTGAAGGGTAAGAAGCTGACCAACATCCGCGCAGCCGGCAAGGATGAAGCCGTCAAGCTGACGCCTCCGATCCGCATGACGCTCGATCGCGCGCTCTCCTGGATCCAGGACGACGAATTGGTCGAAGTCACGCCGAAGTCGATCCGCCTGCGCAAGATGTACCTCGACCCGAACGAGCGCAAGCGCATGGAAAAGGCGAAGTACGCTTAAGCGACTGAAGTCTTTCAAGCTTCAACCCCGGCCTTCGTGCCGGGGTTTTTTATTTGTGCAGTTTGCCGAATCTTGCTTGTCGCAGTAGTTAAAAAAGCGTTAAATTTCAGCCGTCGTCCACATTTTAAGCCTGTGGGCAAAGGGCCTGAATGCGCGGCGCGCATATGGTTAATTGCCGACAATCGGACCAGAGTAAGCGTTATGAAGACGTTGTCGATCGATGTTCGGCGGGCCGAGCCGCACGATTCCCGAGCCATATCGGAAGTGCATCGGCTTGCGTGGCAACACACCTATGCGGGGATCATTCCGCATCGTGCGTTGCGGCAAATGATCGAGCGTCGCGGTGAGAATTGGTGGCGCAAGGCCACCCGCGGACCCGCAACGCTTCTCGTTCTCGATGTCGCCGGCACGGTCGCAGGCTACGCAACACTCGGCCTCAATCGTGCCCGTGCGCTTCCCCAGGAAGGCGAGATCTACGAACTATATCTTCGACCGGAGTACCAGGGGATTGGCCTCGGACACCTGCTTTTTGGTGAGGCGAGGCGCCTTCTAAAGTCGCTCGGTTGCAATGGACTGGTTGTCTGGTGCCTCGAGGAAAACGAGACGGGCGCTCAGTTCTATCGCAGCCACGGCGGTGTTGACTATTGCGAAGGCATGGAAACTTTCGACCAAAAGCAGCTAAAGAAAATCGGCTTTATCTGGGGTTGAAGCGCCGAGCTTTGAGCGGGGCTTTTTCACTGAAATCGCTTTGCCTGACAGCAATTGTCGGTCGCTAAAACTTGCAAATCATATTCAACTTATATAAGTCGCGGCTCACGCTCTGGTGCGCGTGGGAGAACAAGCATGTTGGATGGCTTTTGGACGCGTATCGACCACGTGGGCGATAGGCCGGCCCTCTTGTTGTCGTCCCGACCTGCAATCACCTATCGCGAACTCGCAGATCGTGTTGCGTCGCTAAGCCGTGCATTAGGCACCAGCAAAAAGCTTGTCGCGATAGAGGCGGCACAATCCGAGCATTCGATCATCGCCTATCTCGCGGCCCTTGCCGGCGGGCATGCCGCGGCGCTGTTGCCGCCGGAGGACGGCGTGGCCTGGTCGTCCTTCATGGAGCGATTTGCGCCCGAGATCGTCTACCGCCGCGAGGGCGGGCGCTGGCGGCTCACCGAAACAAATCTCGGTTCCCGTGATGTGGCCATGCATGCTGATCTCGCCCTGATGCTTGTGACATCAGGGAGTACGGGCAGTGGCAAGGCCGTGAGATTGTCGAAGACGGCCGTTGCTGCCAATGCAGAGCAGATCGCCGACTATCTTGGCCTGCATCCGGGCGATATTGGCGCCCTGGTCCTGCCGTTTCATTATTCCTACGGATTGTCGGTTCTCAATTCCCACCTTGCGGTCGGTGCCGCTGTCTGGATGCCCGGGACATCAGTCCTGGAGCCGACATTCCTGGATGATTTCAGGGCAGCGCGATGCACGAATTTTGCAGGTGTCCCGCATTCCTACGAGCTCTTGGAGCAACGTGGATTTCGCAAACAGCGTTATCCTGATCTTCGCTTCATGACGGTTGCCGGAGGACGCATGGAGCCGGAGGCGGTCCGACGTTATCATGGCTGGCTGCAGGGTGCGGGGCAGCGCTTCTATGTGATGTACGGGCAGACAGAGGCGACGGCGCGAATTGCTTATGTCCCTCCTGAGCGTCTGCCAGGTAGTGCCGATCGGATCGGGATTGCGGTGCCGGGCGGTGAACTGTGGCTGGTCGACGACCAGGGAGGGACGATCACGGGCACCGACGTTGCCGGGGAACTCGTCTATCGCGGACCGAACGTCATGCTCGGCTACGCCGAGACGCGTCAAGATCTGACGGGAGGCGCTGATATCGAGGAGCTTCGGACCGGCGATCTTGCTACGCGCGATGAGAACGGCCTGTTTCGAATCGCGGGCCGCCTGCGGCGGATGTCGAAGATTGCCGGTGTCCGTCTCGGTCACGACGCGCTCGAAACGGCGCTGGCTGCGAAAGGTATTGCTGCCGCTATTGTTGGCAACGACCAGCAATTGCTTGCGGCCTTTACGGGTCCGCAAGACGAGAAAGATGTTCGTGAGGCGCTGGCGATGATTGCAGGCATCGGCTTGCCGCAGGTGCGTGCGATCGCCTTTAGGGAATTGCCACGGCTGGCCAACGGCAAGATCGACTACGAACAACTTCGCTTGCGCATGGAAGAGCCGCCGGCACGCGATAAAGCAACGGTCATAGGCCTGTTTCGCGAGGTTTTCTTCCCGCTGCAGGTTTCGCCCCAGGACAACTTTGCAGAGCTTGGCGGAGACTCGTTGCGTTATCTCGAACTTACGGTCGGTCTCGAGCGACTGCTCGGCACAGTGCCGGATGGCTGGGAAAAGATGAGTGTTGGCGCTCTGTCGGCTTTATCGCATTCGACGAGCGCCCGACGAACGATCGCCAGCGATATCCTCCTGAAATCGATCGCAATTCTCCTGGTCGTGCTGCATCACGCGACGCCGTGGCCGATTCCGGGCGGTGCCGGCACAATGCTCGTGCTGTGCGGATACGGACTGGCACGCTTCCAATCGAGTGCGCTTTTCGCCGGCGATCTGAGGCGCTTCCTGCGGCCGCTCGGCCTCGTTCTCTGGCCTTACTACCTCGTTGTCCTTGGCTTCAGCATTGCCTGGGGCGCAATACCATGGGCCTCGGTATTCCTTGTCGGAAACCTCGGCTTCGCCCAGCCGGAGCGACACGAGATGCTGCCTTATCTCTACTGGTTCGTGGAAGCCTTCGCGCAGCTTCTGCTGCTTTGGGGGACGCTGTTTGCGGTGCCGCCGGTTCGGCGTTTCGCTGTCAGGGATCCGTTCCGTTTCGGCATGCTGCTGCTGGCCTTTGCGGTGCTCGCACACTTCGTTATCCCAGCGCTCTGGCCAGTTGGCCAAAGGCAGATATTCACTCTTGCTTGGGTGCTGCACCTTGCGGTTTTCGGGTGGTGCGCGGCTTTTGCGAATTCGAGGGGACGACGGCTTGCAGTTATCGCCGCCGGGTGCGCGGCAATGCCGCTCATGGCCTATACTGGTGGAAACTGGGCAGGCTCCTGGATCCTTTACGGCATGCAGGTGCCGGTGCTTGCGGTACTTCTCTATCTGCCTCGGGTCAGGCTGCCGGCACTGTTTGCTGCCGTGTCCGTTTCGATCGCAACGGCGAGTTATCACATCTACCTGCTGCATCGTATCCTGCCGGAAATCATATTTGATACCGGCAATCCCGAGATCTTCACGGCGCCGCTGCCGGTCGCGATTTCGGTGGCATCAGGCCTCGTGACCGGCATACTTGCTTACCGGCTGCAGCGTCGAATGATGCTTGGCCACCAGTTGTGGAGAGGGTTGAGGCAACTCGCCCGTCGCCTGTGCTACGTGCCATCAGGCCGACGAGGAACGCTGCTCGGAGCCGGTGCGGCGTTTGCGCGGGAACAACACGCAAGCCGCGTATCGCCCTGAACGTCGGCCTGCCGACGCCCGCAGGCGGATCTCAAATCGACACTGGCGTGTTGCGTTGCGGGATGATTCCCAGTATCTGGCAACCATCGACTTAACCTTTAGAGGGAAGCTCTATGCGCATTGACGCGATTTCCATCGGCAAGAACCCGCCGGAAGATGTCAACGTAATCGTTGAGGTGCCCGTCGGCGGCCACCCGATCAAGTACGAGATGGACAAGGAAGCCGGTACGCTCGTTGTCGATCGCTTCCTCTATACGCCGATGACCTATCCGGGCAATTACGGCTTCGTGCCGCACACGCTTTCCGAAGACGGCGATCCGATCGACGTCCTGATCGCCAGCACGCGTCCGCTTGTTCCGGGCTGCGTCATCAACGTGCGCCCGATCGGCGTTCTGAAGATGGAAGACAATTCCGGCAAGGATGAGAAGATCATTGCCGTGCCGTCGCCGAAGCTGACGCTGCGCTACGAGAAGGTAAAGGACTTTACCGACCTTCCGGAGATCACGCTGAAGCAGATCGAGCACTTTTTCGAGCACTACAAGGATCTCGAGCCCGGCAAGTGGGTGAAGATCTTCGGCTGGGGTGATTCCAAGGAAGCCGGCGCCCTGATCCTCGAGGCGATCGAACGCGCCAAGAAGGAAAAGGCGTAATCAACTCTCCACGAGAGCACTCAATTTCCTGATCAAATCCTCCGGCTCGCCATCGATCCGGAGGATTTTTTTGCGCGACGTATCGCCGGAGGCGATCCTGACGGATGACTTTGCGACACCAAGCGACTTGGCCACCAGCGCGACCAGTGCCTTGTTCGCCTTGCCCTTCTCGGGAACGGCCGTCACTCTGACTTTGAGGTGGGACTTCCCCTCGGCGTCTATTTCCACGCCGTCAATTGCGTCGCGTCCGCCATTGGGGGTCAGACGAACTGCGAGAGACATGTGATCGTTGAACGCAGCCCAGGGCTGGCTCATGCCACCAGCGGGAAGATCGAATTCCACATCAGCGAACGCACAAAGAAAATGATCAGCAGCAGGATGATCGGCGAGATGTCGATGCCGCCGAGGTTCGGCAGCACGCGGCGGATCGGCCGCAGCAGCGGTTCGGTCACGTTGTAGAGGAACATGCCGACCGAATTGACGAACTGGTTGCTGGAGTTGATCACGTTGAACGCATACAGCCAGGAAAAGATAGCGCTGGCGATCAGCACCCAAGTGTAGAGATTCAACGCCAAATCAATGGTTTGAAAAAGCGCAAGCATTGCCGTCTCCAGTTCGTTGTTGACAGACATGTAGACATTGGCGACTAAACGAGCAAGTGCTGTCTCGAAACGCATTGTAAATCATGTTTAACAGCGGCGTCGCGCGTTGGCGTCTGGCCTGTTGTCTTGGAAAGCCTTCATGTCCTTTTCGCCAACCGGAGATCGTTTTGCCGCGTTCCGGCATTCGTCCTACACCCGGTTCTTCTTCGCACGGTTTCTGCTGTCTTTTTCGCAACAGATCGTCAGTGTCGCCGTCGGCTGGCAGATGTATGACCAGACCGGCAGCGCGATCTATCTCGGCCTGATTGGCCTCGTGCAATTTCTGCCGTCGCTGGTCCTGATTCTTGTCACCGGATCCGTCGCTGACCGACACAATCGACGTGCGATCGCCGCCATTTGCTCGCTCGTCAGCGCGTTGTGTACGCTGGCGCTGCTATTGATGACGATAGCCGGCACGTTCTCGCCGTTGCCTGTGTTTGCCGTTCTGCTGGTTTTCGGCATCGAGCGCGCCTTCATGTCGCCGGCAGTGCAATCGCTGGCCCCGAACCTTGTGCCGCCGCAGGATCTGTCGAATGCCATCGCCTGGAATTCGTCTTCGTGGCAGCTCGCGGCGATCACGGGGCCGGTTCTCGGCGGGCTCCTCTATGGCATCAGCCCTCATACGGCTTACACCGTCGCTGTCGTCTTCGCTGCCCTTGGCGCAGCGCTGCTCTATATGATCCCCAAACCGCCGCAGAAGACGACTGGCGAAGCCAAGAGCTGGGATATGATCCTCGGCGGCTTCCGCTTCATTCGCGCCGAAAAAGTCGTGCTCGGCGCCATATCGCTCGACCTCTTTGCAGTGCTGCTCGGCGGCGCGACGGCACTGATGCCGATTTTCGCGCGCGATATCCTGACACTCGGCCCTTGGGGGCTTGGCCTCCTGCGCTCGGCGCCCGGGGTTGGCGCGATCGCCATGGCGATTTTTCTCGCTGCCTATCCGCTGAGGCACAGTGCCGGCATTGCCATGTTCATCGGCGTCGCCCTGTTCGGCATCGGCACTGTCGTCTTTGGGTTTTCGACCAGTACGGAACTGTCGATTGCAGCGCTGGCCATCATGGGGGCGGCCGATATGATTTCCGTCTACGTGCGGGAGAGCCTGATTGCGCTCTGGACGCCGGACGAACTGCGCGGCCGGGTCAATGCCGTCAACATGGTCTTCGTGGGTGCCTCCAACGAACTCGGCGAATTCCGAGCAGGCACAATGGCTTCGATTTTCGGCGCCGTCCCCGCTGTTGTGATCGGTGGCGTTGGAACACTTGCCGTGGCGGCAATTTGGGCAACGAGCTTTCCGAAGCTGCGCAAGATCGACACGCTTGATGCGCCGGAGCGGCGAGGGCAAGTGTGACGGCCTTCAGGTCGAGACGATGAGCTCTGCTTCGATTTCGACCGGAAAGTTTAGCGGCAGCCCGGCAACGCCGATCGCGGATCGGGAGTGACTGCCCACCTCCGGTCCGAACACCTCGATGATCAGCTCGGTGAAGCCATTGATTACGGCGGGCGGATTGGCAAAGCGCGGCGCGCAATTCACCATACCGAACACGCGGCACCAGCCGGAAATACGATCAAGGCTGCCCAACTCCCGCTTCAGGCTGCCCAACATCGAAAGAGCTACTTTCCGAGCGGATGCCTTAGCCTCCTCAATGGAGATGTTTTCGCCAACGGCTCCGAACGGACCGGCGGGCGTACCATCGGTATTCTGCGGACCATGGCCTGAGACGAACGCGCGATTGCCGCGCACGTTCACCCACGGAAACGGAAGGACCATGTTGGAAGGCAGTTTCAGGGGCTGTGGTAGAACCAATCCCATCGCGGCAAGTCTCTGCTCGTAGTTAGCCATGGAATTCCTCCGGAGATAGCTTGCTGGTCATTGCTCGGGCACGGAGATTTCCAAGATCTGATCCTGGATCGGAAGGCATTGTTGCTGGTGAATATCGCCAGACTGGATTCTAGCACGACGCGGTGCGGGGCGCACGCTGCTAAGCGGGAAGGGCGGCCTTGGATGTCGCGACGGACTTGGTCGCCTTGCCTTCGAAAACGATGTCAAGGAACTCGTTCAGCCATGCTTTCAGCGGCGCGTCGAAGAGCATTCGTCCTTCCAGATGTTCACGACCCTGCTGTGCGTTCGGAAGAATGAAGCGATGGGCGCCGTGAACCACCCAGCGGTGCATCATGGCGCGCGTCAGCTCTGCGTGGAACTGCAGACCCCAGGCATGGCCGCCGTAGCGAAAGGCCTGATTGGGATAGGTGTCTCCCTCCGCCAGCAGCTCCGCGCCGTGCGGCAGGTCGAATCCTTCGCGGTGAAAGTGATAAACCATCCTCGGCCAGTGCATCAGCCGTCGGCCTTTCTCGGTGGGGCGTAGCGGATACCAACCGATCTCGGTGGAGCCATCGGCGTTCGCCTGAACCTTGCCGCCGAGTTGCCTGACCAGCATCTGTGCGCCAAGGCAGATGCCGAGCAGCGGGCGCTTCTCCCTCAGCGGCACATCGAGCCAGTTGATCTCCGTCTTGACGAAATCATCCGTATCGTTGGCGCTCATTGGTCCACCGAAGACAACGGCTCCTGTGTGCCCGGCAAGCGTGGAGGGAAGCTTGTCGCCGAGAGCCGGGCGCCGGATATCGAGCCGATACCCCTTCTCGACCAGCAGCTGACCAACCCGGCCAGGGCTCGAGCGTTCCTGATGCAGAACAATCAGAACCGGAGGTTGGATGTGCTCGGGTAAGCGGTCAGTCGGCATCGTCCTGTACCACCTCGGTATCCGTGACCCGTCGTGCTGCCTCCTGCCGCTTCTGGATCCGCTCACGCGCGGAAACGCCGAGAAGTTCGGCGATCCGCCAGATCGCGTCATCCTCCATTTCGCTGCGCTCGCCATCGGCATAGACAATGTCCCAGAGGACTCCGATTAGTTCGAGCCGCTGTTCCGTGTTGAGGTGGCGCTTGAGATCCGAGGTGAAGCGGTAGTAGTCGACGGCATCGCTCTCTGCCTCCTGACCGGCGGCCATCAGCGCATCGAGCTGCTTGCGGTCTAGCCCATACTGGTCTTTCAGCAGCTTGCGAAGTCGCTTCGTCTCACTGTCCTTGACCTGACCGTCGGCCTCCATGACCTGCATGCAGAGCGCGGCCACAGCGATGCGCGGATCATCGGGGGCGAAGCCTTTCTTTGCATTGTCGGAAGTCAGATTCTGAAAGAATTCCTGGAAGCGTTCGAACATTTAGGTCCTGTTTGTCTAGAAAAGGCGAAGCCGTGTCTTGGGTTCTGGCTCCGCCGCTGGATTGCGAACGCCGGGATCGTCCGGCAGGCCACCAAAGAAGGGGCGCGGTTCGGGTGAAGTTGCAGCTTCTGCCGCCTGCTTGCTTGGTGCCGGCGGTTTCGGAGATGGACGCGCCGCCTCGGCTATCGTGGCAGCCCGCTCGAGTTCGATGATACGGTGATCGCTGGCCAGGCTTTCGGAGCGAGCTTCGCGCACAGGCGGCAGCGTTTTCAGCGCGCTGTCGATGGAGATCGTCGTGCTTTCATCGACCGCTTTGTCCACATGGTCGAAAGGCGCCTTCCAGACAAAGGCATCCAGTCGACCCGTGACGGGTGAGAGTGGTAGCCATTTGTCGGAAACAAAGCCATCCGCCACCCACGCCGGATCGCGCGGCGCCTTAAGGGCCTGCGCAAGCCAATGGCGAATACGACCCTGATCGCCGGTTTCAGCCTCCTCGATATCCGCGAGCAGCAGGAAGGCGGCTTCGCGTGGCTCGATGCGGGCAGCGGCTTCCGCCTTGGCGCGGGCTTTGGCAAAGTCCTGGGTGTCAAGAGCGGTCTGCGCCACGAGAAGCAAGGATTCGACGTTGTTTGGCCGCATCCCCTCCAGGCGCTCGGCGCGCTTCAGGCGGTCAGCGGCAGAGTCGCCGCTGCGGGCGCGAACATAGGTGCGGCCGATGTCCGGGTGCGGCGCGGACTTCCACGCCTGCTCGAGGATGGACGCCGCCTTGCGCAGCTTGTCTTCGCGGAACAGAGCCTTCGCGGCGATAATTGCGGCAGGCTCGAAGTCGGCGGCGAGCTTGAGCGCATGCGTGGCGTCGTCGCGCGCGCCCGCTGGATCGTTTTCTAGTTTTTCGGTGGCGCGGGCGGTCAACAGCACGGCGCGAAGCCGGTCAGCCTCGGCCCTTTCGATGACGCGGCCTGCCTTTTGCTGCTCCAGCAGCCGCATCGCATCATCCCAGCGGCCTGCCTGGCTGCGATACTCGAGCGTTGCCTGGGCAGCCCAAGGCAAGTAGGGCGCGTTGTCGGCAGCCTTTTCCGCATACTGGCGCGCTGCCTCATTGGCGCCGAGCCGCTTGGCTTCCAGATACAGTCCGCGCAGCCCGAGTTCGCGGGTCTCGGGATCGTTGGTCATCGCTTCGAACTTGGCGCGGGCTTCGTCGTGGCGACCCTCGATCAGCGCTGCCTGTGCCTCGAGGAGAGCGATCAGCGGCTCCTGATCGGCGCGAATCAGACCGCGGGAGCGTGCGGCCATCTTGCGCGCCATCAGCGCATTGCCGGCACCCGCGGCTATCAGGCCTGTTGATAGTGCCTGATAGCCGCGATCGCGCTTGCGGGCACGAAAATACCGGGTGACGGAATAGGGCGACATCCAGAGCGTTCGCAGCAACCACCACAGGACCATCACGGCCGCAATGAGTGCGATCAGGGCGCTTGCCGCAACGATCAGCCGGGTCTGGTAGAGCTGTCCTTCCCAGATCAGCGAAAGATCGCCCGGGCGATCGGCCAGCCAGGAAAATCCGTAGCCGAGTGCCAGGACGAGGAGGGCAAATATGACGAGCCTGACCATGCCTCAGCCCTCCTTGCCGGCGTTGGAAACGGCCTTGGACAAGGCGCTGCCCACCAGATCTTCGACACGGATGCGAGCTTCCAGCGATTGTTTGAAGGCGGCGGATGCCTGTTTCGCCTGTGCCGGCAGATTGGCCCATTCGGATGCGGCGCCCTGCAGGTCGCCGTTCTTCACCTTGTCCTCCATGCGTGCGGCGATCGCCTCTACGCTCTCGCCCTCGATATTGCCGACGGGACGAACCTTCACCAACGATTTGGCACTCGCCATCAATCGGTCGGACCAACTCTGGTTGGAGTCGGCCTGATTGACGGAATCGACGATAGCCGTTGCGACGTCCGGTACCTGGCGGACCAGCTCGGCACGCGAGGGAACGCCGGTCTCCGCGAAATTGCGCAGATCTGTGGTAGCGGGATCATCAGGGGAGACGGCGGCAAACGTGTCGAGTTCGGCAACGAACGGCCCGCCGCGATCGATCGCCGCCTTCAGCGCGGCGGCCGCGATCGCCTTGGCGACGGCGACATCCTGCCGCGGTTCATTGAGCTTCTTTTCCGCTTCAGCCAGACGTTGCTCCATTTCGGCGCTGTCGGAGGTTTTTTGTTCCGATGCCTGAGTGACGGTGCCACGCAATTGGTCAATCTGGCCGGTCAAGTCGACAATTTTCTGATTGAGAGCATCGACTGCCGGCGTGTCGGTGGCAGCAGCGGGCGGGTTCTTGGCGGTCGCTTCCAATGCCGCAATGCGCTGCTCCAGCGCACTGTTATCTGATGTGGAGGGGGCGGCGGCGAGATTGGCGACCGATTGCTTCAGCCCGTCGATTTCGGCGGAGAGATTGGTGACATCGGTAGATGGTACAGCGGGAGCGGACGGGCTGGGCAGGTAGCCGGCATATTGAATGGCCCCGGCGCCGACCAATGCTATCAGACCACCAACAATACCGGCGGCGACCAAGGACGACGTGCTGCCCCGCTGCGAGGCGGGCGGCGCCGGGGGAACCGGCTCATTAGCCACGGGCTCAGCAGCTGTTGGCGCTTCATGAGGCGGCGGCTCATTGGGCGTTTCGGCCTGCGCTGCGGGTTCATCTGAGGGGCTCGCGTCCGGTTCATCGGTCGGCTCCTCGGCTTTCGTTTCGGCATCCTTGGCAGAAGCAAATTCCTGCGCGTCCAGATCGATAGTGACCGGCTCTTCGGTGCTCTTCGAGTGGCGAGGCGGATTTCCTGGTGCCATGAGATCCTCATATTTATGCAATGCAACGAAAGTAGTCAGTGATGCCAGTCAAGGAAAGAGGTTAGATAAAATTTGGGCGAGCAAGCGTTCAAAGGAGCGACAAAAGGCTGCGCTCTTCCGGCATCCTCGCAATGCTTGTGGCGCTCTGCAGCGGCGCGGGGACTGCCTCTGCTACGGATTTGCTGAGGCAGAGAAAGCGCATTCCAGCTAGCCCGTCGGGACTCATATGCGCCTTGATCGTGCGGAAGAAGTCTTCGGCTGTCTGGCGCGAGTAGAAGAGGATCGCATCCGGCCGTTGGGGTGCAAAGATCGTTTGCAGCGTCTGCGGTGCGATCCGTGTCGGCTCCATCCGGTAACATTCCGCGACAGTGATCTCCAGGCCGATTTCGCGCGCTCGCTTCTCGAAGGTCCCGGCTCTTGGTAGGCCCGCCAGATAGAGAACGGGGCCGTTTGCCCTTTCTCCGATTGTCTCGGCGAGCTCGTTGCCGCTGCCGCCGGATGCCGTGACTGAAACGAAACCGATCGCCCGCGCTTCCTCGGCCGTCGCATCCCCGACTGCAAAAACCGGCCGCGTAAGGTGCACCGCGATCTCGGCGCTACGCGTTGCGAGCGCCCTGATCGTTTCCGCACTGGTCATCGCAATGCTGCCTTCGGTCGTCTCCAGGTAATGCAACGCCGCATCGCCATCGTGAACCGGCTGCGACAGGGGCAGCAATATCGGTTCGTGTCCCAGCTCGCGAAGACGCTTGGCGGTGCGCTCGCCCGAATGCTGAGGACGGGTCACGAGCACGCGCATCGGGACATCAACTCCAGTCATCGAAGAAGCTGCTGCCGGCGCGTGCGCGGATTTCCTGCCCGGCCCGCGTGCCCAATGCAGCAGCATCGCGCCGGTGGCCATCGACGCTGACGGCATGCTGATTGCGACCGTCCGGCGTGATGATCAAGCCGGAGAAGCGGACTTGATCGCCTTCACAGATGGCATAGCCGCCGATCGGCGTGCGGCACGAGCCGTCCAAGGCGGCCAGAAACGCTCTCTCGCAGGAAACCGCATCGAAGGTTGCCGCATCATTGATGGGTCCAAGCAGGTCATCGATGCGGGCGTCGCCGATCCGGCTTTCGATGCAGATCGCCCCCTGTGCCGGCGCGGGCGGAAAGGTTTCCACGGCGAGGATATCTGTTATCACGTCGACCTTGCCGAGGCGCTTCAATCCGGCAAGCGCAAGCAGCGTCGCATCGACCTGGCCCTCCTGCAGCTTTCGCAACCGTGTATCGACAAGTCCACGAAAGGTAATAACGTTGATGTCGGGGCGCAGGCGACGGATCAACGCCTGTCGGCGAAGCGACGAAGAGCCGACGGTCGCGCCGTGGGGTAGGTCGATCAGTTTCGGCGCCGTGCGTCCGATCACCGCGTCGCGGACATCTTCGCGGGGCAGGTAGGTGGAAAGACAGAGCCCTTCGGGAAGCCGCGTCGGCATGTCCTTGGCGGAATGCACGGCGATGTCGAGGTCGCCGCTCGCAAGCTGCTGCTCCAGCTCTTCCGTGAAGAGGCCCTTGCCGCCGATCTCGGCCAGCGAGCGGTCGGTGATGCGATCGCCTTTGGTGCTCAGCACAACGATTTCGAACATCTCTTCCGGCAGCCCATGCGCCGCCATCAGCCTGTCACGTGCTTCGTGAGCCTGGGCGAGCGCCAGCGGGCTGCCTCGAGTGCCGATCCGGAAAGGTTTTGTTTGCATCCGCATTGATCCGTTGTTACCGGAGTTCCTCGTAAACAGGTTTAAGACCCATCGCAATCAACGATCAGGTTTCATGGCGCCCTTTCTACGCATCCTCGGCATCGAAACAAGCTGCGACGAAACCGCGGCGGCAGTGGTCGAGCGAGCTCTTGACGGGCAGCCGACGGTGCGTTCGGACGTCGTCTTGAGCCAACTCGAGGAGCACAGCGCCTATGGCGGCGTCGTGCCGGAGATCGCCGCGCGCGCCCATGTCGAAGCCCTCGATACGCTGATCGACGAAGCCTTGAAACGTGCCAATGTGTCGCTCTCGGATATCGATGCCATCGCGGCAACCTCGGGGCCCGGCCTCATCGGCGGTCTGCTCGTCGGCCTCATGACCGGAAAGGCGATCGCCAAAGCATCCGGAAAACCGCTCTATGCCGTCAA
This sequence comes from Rhizobium sp. 3T7, assembly GCF_020166565.1. Lineage (NCBI taxonomy): Bacteria > Pseudomonadati > Pseudomonadota > Alphaproteobacteria > Hyphomicrobiales > Rhizobiaceae > Rhizobium > Rhizobium sp. 3T7. Next base: position 59,996 of record NZ_JAIQXS010000006.1, on the reverse strand, counting down.
CCATCTCGAGGGGCATGCATTGACGGCGCGGCTGACGGACGGGCTTGCCTTTCCTTATCTGATGCTGCTCGTTTCGGGCGGCCATACCCAGCTTATTCTTGTCCGCGGTGTCGGGCAATATGAACGCTGGGGCACGACGATCGACGACGCGCTCGGCGAAGCCTTCGACAAGACGGCGAAACTGCTGAGCCTGCCTTATCCCGGCGGTCCGGCGGTCGAGCGCGCGGCCAAGAGTGGTAACCCGGATCGCTTCAATTTTCCGCGACCTTTGGTGGGAGAGGCCAAGCTCAATTTCTCGTTTTCCGGTCTGAAGACGGCGGTGCGCCAGGCGGCGACAGAAATCGCGCCGTTGACGGAGCAGGATGTCGCCGACATCTGCGCCTCATTCCAGAAGGCGATCTCGCGGACGCTGAAGGATCGCATCGGCCGTGGGTTGGAACGCTTCAAGGCTGAATTCTCAGATGTCGACGGCGGGCCGGCCCTCGTGGTTGCTGGCGGGGTCGCTGCCAATCTGGAGGTTCGCAGTACCCTGCAGTCGCTTTGCGGCAAGCATGGCTTTCGTTTCGTCGCGCCGCCGCTGCGGCTGTGCACCGATAACGCCGTGATGATTGCCTGGGCTGGCTTGGAGCGGATGGCGACAGGCGTCGAACCGGATGATCTCGATGTGCAGCCGCGCTCGCGCTGGCCGCTCGATTCCAACGCCGAGACATTGCTTGGCTTCGGCAAGCGGGGAGCGAAAGCATGAGCGAGAAGATTGCCGTCATCGGAGCCGGTGCTTTTGGAACCGCACTTGCCGCGGTAATCGCCCTGACGGATCGCAACGCGGTGACACTCGTCGGTCGGGATCCTGAATTGATCGCGGACCTGAAGGCCGAGCGTTTGCACGATGCGGTCTTGCCGGGCATCGCGTTGCCGGAGTCCCTTGCCTTTTCCGCCGAACCAGATGCGATCGGCGATGCCGACATGGTGCTCTTCGCGATGCCTTCACAGGCGCAGGCGGATGCGGCGAGGCAGTACCGGCCCTATCTCGGAAGCGATGCCATCGTTGTCACCTGTGCCAAGGGCATCGAGAGGGCAACAGGCAATCTGCTGACTGACGTGCTGGAGCGCGAAATACCGGGTCACGCGATCGCTGTCCTGTCTGGACCCGGCTTTGCGGCCGATATCGCGAAAGGATTGCCGACGGCCATGGCGATCGCGGCAGCGGATATGGACGTTGCCGAAAGGCTGGCCCATGCCATTTCCGGACGGACGTTCCGGCTTTATGCATCGTCTGACCGGATCGGCGTGCAGCTCGGCGGAGCGCTGAAGAACGTCCTGGCGATCGCCTGTGGTATCGTCGAGGGAGCCGGCATTGGCGACTCGGCGCGCGCGGCACTGATTGCACGCGGGCTTGCCGAAATGTCCCGTTTCGTCGTTGCCAAAGGCGGGCAGGCGGATACGGTGCGCGGGTTGTCCGGCCTCGGCGATCTGGTGCTGACAGCGACCAGCCATCAATCGCGTAACCTACGCTTCGGCATCGCGCTCGGTCGCGGCGAGAGCGTCGATCCCGCCCACGGCGAGCTCGTTGAAGGCGCCTTTGCGGCCGCTGTTGCATCGCGTCTGGCGCAGTCGCTGAATGTCAGCATGCCGATCACCGATGCCGTTTCCGCTATCATCGAAGGCAAGCTCGGTATTGCCGAAGCCATCGATCAGCTCATGACGCGTCCAATTACGACTGAATAGGAGTTCCGATATGCTTTTTGCTTTCCTCTGCACGGATAAGCCCGATCACCTCAATGTGCGCATGGAGGCACGGCCCGCCCACGTGGAACATCTCAACAAGCTCAATGCTGAAGGCGTTTTGAAGATGGCTGGACCGTTTCTCGACGGCGAGGGCAAGCCCTGCGGCAGCCTCGTTATCATTCATGCCGACACAATCGAAGCGGCCAAGGCCCTGGCGGACAGCGATCCCTACGCAAAGGCCGGACTTTTCGAGAGCGTCGACATCAAGCCCTTCAACTGGGTCTTCAATAATCCGGAGGCATGAGCGTGGCGCACTGGCTTTACAAATCCGAACCTGCTTCCTGGTCCTGGGAGCAGCAAAAGGCGGCCGGCGAGAAGGGCACCGAATGGACCGGTGTCCGCAACTATCTCGCCCGCAACAACATGCGGGCGATGCAGCTGGGTGACAAGGGCTTCTTCTATCACTCCAACGAAGGTCTCGAGATCGTCGGTATCGTCGAAGTCTGCGCTCTGTCTCATCCGGACTCGACGGCAAAAGGCGACGACCGCTGGGATTGCGTGGATATTCGCGCTGTCTGCGATATCCCCAAGCCGGTCTCGCTCAAAGACATCAAGGCCAACGAGAAGTTCGCCAAGATGTCGCTCGTCACCTCCATGCGGCTTTCGGTCCAGCCGGTGACGGATGAGGAGTATCTGGAGATCTGCCGGCTGGGTGGTCTCGACAATCCGCCGCGTTGAGCCGCCTTTGAGAACCGATTCCGAGATCTTCATCCGCGCCAATACCAGCCCGATGACGCCGCCGCATGTGCCGGAAATTCGACTGCACCTGGCAGACGAGGCGCATGAGTTGTGGCTGAAGACCGAAGAGGAGCTTGCGGAAATCGGCTTGCCACCGCCCTTCTGGGCGTTTGCCTGGGCGGGCGGTCAGGGACTGGCGCGCTACATACTCGACCATCCTGATATCGTTGCCGGCAAGCGCGTTCTCGACTTCGCCACAGGTTCCGGCCTGGTGGCGATTGCAGCAAAGATGGCGGGCGCGGCCAAGGTCGTTGCCGCCGACATCGATCCGTGGACCGAAACCGCCGTGCGGCTGAACGCCGGCCTGAACGCGGTCGAGGTCGATTTCACTGCTGCTGATCTGATCGGCGGCAAGGTCGAGGCCGACATTCTGCTCGCCGGTGATGTCTTCTATGACAGCGGCTTTGCCACCGCGATCGTTCCGTGGTTCGAAGCTCTCAGCCGCCAAGGCATTACGGTCCTCGTCGGCGATCCGGGTCGCAGCTATCTTCCCAAGGACCGCCTGGATTTCTGCGCAGTCTATCAGGTGCCGGTTACACGAGCGCTTGAGGATAGCGAGGTGAAGAAAACAACTGTCTGGCGTTTCACGGTCTGATAACGCAGACGCCTGCCTCGTAAGAGCAGCTGCTGCTTTTCGCCGTGACGTTGATGACCTTGGCCATTGGTGCGAGGGTCGTGGTTTGCGTTTTCGCTGGAAAGCCGTAGCCGCTGCCGACCGCATAAGTTCCGCCGTCGTTGTCATACACGTAGGACGATCCGGCATAGGTGCCGCTTGCGTTTCCGCCGCCCAGCTGTGGCGCAACGAGGACGATGACGTTGCGTCCACCGTAGCCGCCATAACCTCCGCCATAGCCGCGATAACCATTGTAGCCACCATTCGGCCATGAAGCGCGCTTGATCAGAGGCGTTCGGCCGTGGCGATAGCCGAACCGACCATATCCATCTGAGAAACGGATGCGTCCATCGTTCCATCCACGAAAGGGTCGGCCGACGATGGTGGGCGCATGATGCCTGATGAATCCCTTTCCACCGTGGCGAGAGAACGAATTCTTGCCGAAATCGCCCGCCGAGGTCGGTAGCGCGATCAAAGCAGCGGCGACAAGTGAAACGAGCGTGGAGATAGTCTTCAGCATCACGCGGATCTCCGAAAATGAAATGGTTAACAAAGCGTTAACAGCAAAATGCGCCAAAAGTCGTCGGTTGTCCAGAAGACGTCGCGGCATGCCGCTTGCGTCGAGCACCGGCCGGGTCGTCAAGCACAGTTCGCGCCACCCAGAGACGCAAATCGATTAAATTAAATTGGGGGTGCAATTATACTTGTCGTTAGGGGCTTCCGTGATTAAACGTCGCCATTGATGCGACGCACACAAACAAATTTGTCATTCGTGTGGTTGCCTTGAATGCTCCGAAATCCGGGAGCGCAGAGAAGACGCCGCGAGGTTCTGATGGCGAATGTCACAAATAACCGGCCCCTGTCGCCGCATTTGCAAATTTACAAACCAAACCCCACGATGGTTATGTCGATCGTCCACCGTATCACTGGTGGCGCACTTTATGTCGGCACGCTGCTGGTCGCCTGGTGGCTGATCGCGGCCGCAACCGGTCAAGCCTACTATGAGTGGGTGAACTGGATCCTCAGCAGCATCGTCGGCAAGCTTGTGCTGCTCGGCTATACCTGGGCACTGCTGCACCACATGGTCGGCGGCTTGCGCCACTTCGTCTGGGATCTCGGCTACGGCTTCGATAAAGAAGTCTCGACCAAGATGGCTCAGGCTTCGATCGTCATATCGCTCTGTCTGACCGTGGTGGTCTGGGTGATCGGCTTCCTCATTCGCTTCTGAAGGTTGTTCTCATGGATATGCGCACCCCTCTGGGTAAGGTTCGCGGCCTTGGCTCGGCCAAGGAAGGAACCGATCATTTCTGGCGCCAGCGCGTCACGGCGGTCGCCAATGTGCCGCTCTTCCTCTTCTTCATCATTTTCATGATCGTTCACGCAGGCGAGCCTTACGCAGACGTGGTTCACGCCTTGTCGAACCCGCTTGTTGCGGTCGTCATGGGTCTGATGGTCGTCTCCGGCACCATTCATATGCGGCTCGGCATGCAGGTGATCATCGAGGATTACGTACATGGCGAATTCGCCAAGATCGGCCTGCTGATGTTGAACACCTTCTTTTCGATCCTGATGGCGGGGCTCTGTCTCTTCGCCATTCTGAAAATTGCATTCGTAGGATAACCGTATCATGGCACCGACTTCACCCGCCCAGAATGGCAAGGCCTACAAATATGTCGATCACTCCTATGACGTGATCGTCGTCGGCGCCGGTGGCGCCGGGCTTCGCGCCACGCTCGGCATGGCCGAACAGGGTTTCCGCACGGCCTGCATCACCAAGGTATTTCCGACCCGCTCGCACACGGTCGCGGCCCAGGGCGGCATCGCCGCCTCGCTGCAGAACATGACGCCTGACAGCTGGCAGTGGCACCTCTACGACACCGTCAAGGGCTCCGACTGGCTCGGCGACGTGGACGCCATGCAGTATCTGACCATGGAAGCGCCGAAGGCGGTCTATGAGCTGGAGCACTACGGCGTTCCGTTCTCGCGCAACGAGGAAGGCAAGATCTACCAGCGGCCGTTCGGCGGCCACATGCAGAACTTCGGTGAAGGCCCGCCGGTGCAGCGCACCTGTGCCGTTGCCGACCGTACCGGCCACGCCATCCTGCACACGCTCTACGGCCAGTCGCTGCGCAACAACGCCGAATTCTTCATCGAGTATTTCGCGCTCGACCTGATCATGTCGGAAGACGGCAGCCGCTGCACCGGCGTCGTTGCCTGGTGCCTTGACGACGGCACGATCCATCGCTTCGCCGCCAAGATGGTGGTGCTGGCGACCGGCGGTTACGGCCGCGCCTATTTCTCGGCAACCTCCGCCCATACCTGCACCGGCGACGGCGGCGGCATGGTGGCACGCGCCGGCCTGCCGCTGCAGGACATGGAATTCGTGCAGTTCCACCCGACCGGCATCTATGGTTCGGGCTGTCTGATCACCGAAGGCGCACGCGGCGAAGGCGGCTACCTCGTCAACTCCGAGGGCGAACGCTTCATGGAACGCTATGCGCCTTCAGCCAAGGACCTTGCCTCGCGTGACGTCGTTTCGCGTTGCATGACGCTGGAAATCCGCGAAGGCCGCGGCGTCGGCAAAGCCAAGGACCACATTTTCCTGCATCTCGACCATCTTGACCCAGCCGTTCTGCATGAGCGCCTGCCGGGGATTTCCGAGAGCGCCAAGATCTTTGCCGGCGTCGATGTAACGCGCGAGCCGATCCCGGTCCTGCCGACGGTCCACTACAATATGGGCGGCATTCCAACCAACTATTGGGGCGAAGTGCTGAACGCCGACAGCGCCAATCCGGAACGCATCATCCCCGGCCTGATGGCCGTCGGTGAAGCCGGTTGCGCTTCGGTGCACGGCGCCAACCGCCTTGGCTCCAACTCGCTGATCGACCTCGTGGTCTTCGGCCGCGCTGCCGCGATCCGCGCCGGCGAGGTCATTGATCGTGCGGCCCCGATCCCGCATCTCAACGTCGCCGCCTGCGACAAGATCATGGATCGCTTCGACGGCCTGCGTCACGCCAGCGGCGGCACGCCGACGGCGGTGCTGCGCGAGAAGATGCAGCGCGCCATGCAGGAAGACGCTGCCGTGTTCCGCACGCAGGAATCGCTGGAATCCGGCTGTAAGCGCATCTCGGCCATCTGGCAGGAAATGCGTGACATTAAGGTCACTGACCGCTCGATGATCTGGAATTCCGACCTCGTCGAGACGCTCGAGCTACAGAACCTGATGGCCAATGCCATTACGACGATCTATGGCGCCGAGGCACGCAAGGAGAGCCGCGGCTCGCATGCGCGCGAAGATTACACCGAAGGCGCATTTGCCGGCCGCGACGACGTCAACTGGCGCAAGCATACGCTTTCCTGGGTCAACGACGCCGGCGACGTCAAGCTCGACTACCGCCCGGTTCACACCGAGCTCATCGCAGAGGGCATCGATCCCAAGAAGATCGCTCCCAAGGCTCGCGTGTACTAAGAGGAACTGGACATGGTCGAATTAGCTCTTCCCAAGAACTCCCAGATGCGCGAAGGCAAGGTGTGGCCGAAGCCGGCGGGTGCGAAGAACACCCGCGAATTCCGCGTCTACCGCTGGAGCCCGGATGACGGGCAGAACCCGTCGATCGACACCTTCTACATTGATGTCGACGATTGCGGGCCGATGGTGCTCGACGGTCTGCTCTACATCAAGAACAAGATCGACCCGACGTTGACGCTGCGCCGTTCCTGTCGTGAAGGCATTTGCGGTTCCTGCGCGATGAACATCGACGGCACGAATACGCTGGCCTGCACCAAAGGTCTCGACGACATCAAGGGTGCGGTGAAGATCTATCCGCTGCCGCATCTGCCCGTGGTCAAGGACCTCGTTCCTGATCTCACCAACTTCTACGCCCAGCATCGTTCGATCGAGCCGTGGCTGAAGACGGTTTCGCCGACGCCGGCGAAAGAGTGGAAGCAGAGCCACGAGGATCGCCAGAAGCTCGACGGTCTCTACGAGTGCATCCTCTGCGCCTGCTGCTCGACCTCCTGTCCGAGCTACTGGTGGAATGGCGACCGTTATCTCGGTCCGGCCGTCCTGTTGCAGGCCTATCGCTGGCTCATCGATTCCCGCGACGAGGCGACTGGCGAGCGCCTCGACAATCTCGAGGATCCGTTCCGGCTCTATCGCTGCCACACGATCATGAACTGCGCGCAGACCTGCCCGAAGGGTCTCAACCCGGCCAAGGCGATCGCCGAGATCAAGAAGATGATGGTCGAGCGCCGCGTCTGATTGACCCAGCAAGAGGGCCGCAGATGCGGCCCTTTTCTTTATCCGATCACAAAGCCTTGATTTGCTCGAAATTGCGCCAAATTTGTCTCGGGTTTAGGGCGTTGCTCCCACATCGACACAATTTCTCCTCGCGCTGGCTTGATTCAATACAGCCTTTCAAGATAATTCCGCCGTGATTGCGCGGCAACTTCAGGACAATACTGGAAAAATCAGGAGTATCATGATGCAGTTCAGACATATGGCGACAGGTCTCGTGGTTATTCTGTCGTTAGCTGGCTGCCAGCGCACCGCATACAATGATGCAAGCTATTCTGCCCCGGCGCCGCTCACGGCGCAGCCGGTTCCGTCGGTTCAGGGCGGGCAGCTTCCGCCGCCTTCCGGCTCTTCCCAGTTCCCTGCTGCTCCGTCGACCACGGCGCCTGTCGCCGGCGGCCAGCCCGGCGCGATGGCTGCGAATGCGATGGATGTCACAAAGGAATCGATGGTCGGCAGCTGGCGCGTCAACGGGTCCTGCGACATGTTCCTGACGTTGACCAATCTTGGCAGCGGCTCGCGCGGCGGTACGCGCGGCTGCGTCGGAGAGCTGACGGCGATGGGCTCTTGGGAAGTCTCGGGCAAGCAGGTTCTCTTGAAGGACCGCAGCGGCAACCAGATCGGCAGTGTCTACAAGACCGCCGACAACGCCTTCAGCGGCCAGACCAATACCGGGCAGCCGATCAGCCTCAGCCGTTAAAAGATCAGGCGGCGAAGGCCGCCGATCCTGCATAGGCGGACCTCCTTTATGCAACCCATGCCAGACTATTCCCTGAGCGTCAGCGAACAGTTGAAGTCGCTGACGGCTTCGGGCGCGCTTCAAATCGATTCAGCCCAGATGCATGTGGCGAAATGTCTGGACCGGGTTCTGTCGGCGCTGAAGCAGAGGCGGCCGGCGGCAAAGGCGAGCGCTCTCGGCTGGTTGTTCGCCAACAAGAAGAAGCCGTCGGAATCCGTCAAGGGGCTCTACATTCACGGCAGCGTCGGCCGCGGCAAGACGATGCTGATGGATATGTTTTTCGCGATGGCACCCTGCGCGAAGAAGCGGCGCGCGCATTTCCATGAATTCATGACCGACGCGCACAACCGCATTGCGGCGCACCGCCTGAAGCTGAAGCAAGGCGAGACGAAGCAAGCCGATCCCATTCCGGTCGTCGCCGCCGCTCTCTATGACGAAGCCGAACTGCTTTGCTTCGATGAGTTTACCGTGACGGACATTGCCGATGCGATGATCCTGTCGCGGCTTTTCTCCGAACTTTTCCGGCGCGGATGCCTGCTGGTCGCGACCTCGAATGTCGAGCCCGACAATCTCTATAAGGACGGCCTCAATCGAAGCCTGTTCCTGCCCTTCGTCGACCTTCTGAAGCAGAACGTCGAGATCGTGACCCTGGACTCGCCTACCGATTACCGGATGGAGAAGCTCGACAGTCAGCCGGTCTACCTGACGCCCATCGACGAGCGCACGGACATGGCGATGGAAGCGTCTTGGACGCAGGCACTGCATGGGCGAAAGGCGCAACCGCTCGAAATTCCGATGAAAGGGCGCTCGATCCACGTTCCCCTCGCGGTCGATCGCATCGCGCGCTTCTCCTTTGCCGACCTTTGCGAAAAACCGCTCGGTCCGGCTGACTTTCTCGCGATTTCCGAGCGTTTCGATGCGATCTTCCTCGAACACGTGCCATTGCTGGGGCCCGACAAACGGAATCAGATCAAGCGCTTCATCATCTTGATCGATACGCTTTACGATCATGCGGTGCGGCTCTATGTCTCCGCAGCAGCGATGCCTGAAAGTTTGATGACACAAGCGCGTGGTACCGAGGGCTTTGAATTCGACCGCACTGTCTCGCGTCTTTTCGAAATGCGCAGCGCCGAGTATCTCGCATTGCACCATGAGCGACGGGCTGCCGAGTAAGCTTTGGTGACAATTTATATTACGTTTACGTAAGAATTTTATGATCTAAACGATTGAAATTCCTCGCTCAAAAATAATCGTTTGCCATTTTTTGGCTTTGGGGCTATGCGATGGCGGCATTGGGCGATGCCCCCTCCGCGCGTCGCCTGACGAATTTTGATCGCAAAGGAAACAGCGAAATGGCGCGTAACAAGATCGCACTCATTGGTTCTGGCATGATTGGTGGCACGCTGGCGCATCTCGCCGGCCTGAAGGAACTGGGTGACATCGTTCTCTTCGATATCGCCGACGGCATTCCTCAGGGTAAGGGCCTCGACATTGCTCAGTCCTCTCCGGTCGAGGGCTTCGACGCCAACCTGACGGGCGCCAGCGACTACTCCGCGATCGAAGGCGCGGACGTCTGCATCGTCACCGCCGGCGTCGCCCGCAAGCCGGGCATGAGCCGCGACGATCTTCTCGGCATCAACCTCAAGGTCATGGAACAGGTCGGCGCCGGCATCAAGAAGTACGCCCCGAACGCTTTCGTTATCTGCATCACCAACCCGCTCGACGCGATGGTCTGGGCGCTGCAGAAGTTCTCCGGCCTCCCGGCCAACAAGGTCGTCGGCATGGCCGGCGTGCTCGACAGCTCGCGCTTCCGCCTGTTCCTCTCCCAGGAATTCAACGTTTCCGTCCAGGACGTCACGGCATTCGTTCTAGGCGGCCACGGCGACACCATGGTACCGCTCGCTCGTTACTCCACGGTCGCAGGTATTCCGCTGACCGACCTTGTCACGATGGGTTGGGTCACCAAGGAGCGTTTGGAAGAAATCATCCAGCGCACCCGCGATGGCGGAGCCGAAATCGTCGGCCTGCTGAAGACTGGCTCGGCCTACTACGCGCCGGCTGCTTCCGCGATCGAAATGGCTGAATCCTACCTCAAGGACAAGAAGCGCGTCCTGCCTTGCGCGGCTCAGCTGACCGGCCAGTACGGCGTCAAGGACATGTATGTCGGCGTTCCCACGGTCATTGGTGCCGGCGGTGTCGAGCGCATCATCGAGATCGACCTGAACAAGGCCGAGAAGGAAGCCTTCGACAAGTCTGTCGGCGCTGTCGCCGGCCTATGCGAAGCCTGCATCAACATCGCGCCTGCGCTCAAGTAATAGACCACGCGCTGACGTCATCCAAACAGGAATAGACCCATGAATATTCATGAATATCAGGCCAAGGCCCTGCTGAAGGGCTATGGCGCGCCGGTCGCGCAAGGCGTGGCGATCCTCAAGGTCGAGGAGGCCGAAGCTGCCGCCAAGTCGCTCCCCGGCCCGCTTTACGTGGTCAAGAGCCAGATTCACGCCGGCGGCCGCGGTAAGGGCAAGTTCAAGGAACTCGGCCCTGACGCGAAGGGCGGCGTTCGTCTCGCCAAGTCGATCGACGAAGTCGTTGCCCACGCCAAGGAAATGCTCGGCAATACGCTGGTGACGGCGCAGACAGGTGAAGCTGGCAAGCAGGTCAACCGCCTCTACATCGAAGACGGCGCCGACATCGCTCGCGAGCTCTATTGCTCGCTGCTGGTCGATCGTTCGGTGGGCCGCGTTGCCTTCGTCGTCTCGACGGAAGGCGGCATGGACATCGAGGCCGTCGCTCACGACACGCCTGAAAAGATCCACACGATTGCGATCGATCCGGAAGCCGGTGTCACGGCTGCCGATGTTGCTGCGATCTCCAAGGCGCTGCAGCTCGACGGCGCCGCCGCCGAAGACGCAAAGGCGCTGTTCCCGGCGCTCTACAAGGCGTTCGGCGAAAAGGACATGGCTCTGCTTGAAGTCAACCCGCTGATCGTCATGAAGGACGGCCACCTGCGCGTTCTCGACGCCAAGATGTCGTTCGACGGCAATGCGCTGTTCCGCCATGACGACGTCAAGGCGCTGCGCGACGAGACCGAAGAAGACGCCAAGGAAATCGAGGCCTCGAAGTGGGACCTCGCCTATGTCGCCCTCGATGGCAATATCGGCTGCATGGTCAACGGCGCCGGTCTTGCGATGGCGACGATGGACATCATCAAGCTCTATGGCAAGGAGCCGGCGAACTTCTGCGACGTCGGCGGTGGCGCCGGCAAGGAGAAGGTCGCTGCGGCCTTCAAGATCATTACCGCCGACCCGAAGGTCGAGGGCATCCTCGTTAACATCTTCGGCGGCATCATGCGCTGTGACGTCATCGCCGAAGGTGTTGTCGCGGCTGTTCAGGAAGTCGGTCTTAAGGTTCCGCTCGTCGTCCGCCTCGAAGGCACCAATGTCGAGCTTGGCAAGAAGATCCTCAACGAGTCAGGCCTGGCGATCACCGCGGCCGACGACCTTGACGATGCGGCGAAGAAGATCGTCGCGGCGATCAAAGCCTAATCTGGAAGGACCGGAAAGAATGTCTATTCTCGTCAACAAAGACACGAAGGTTCTCGTTCAGGGCCTGACCGGCAAGACCGGCACCTTCCATACCGAACAGGCGCTCGCCTACTACGGCACCAAGATGGTCGGCGGTATTCATCCGAAAAAGGGCGGCGAATCGTGGTCGTCGGGCGTCGATGGCACCTCGCTGCCGATCTTCGCGACCGTTGCCGAAGCCAAGGAAAAGACTGGCGCCGACGCGACCGTGATCTACGTTCCGCCGGCAGGCGCCGCCGACGCGATCATCGAGGCGATCGAAGCCGAGATCCCGTTCATCACCTGCATCACCGAAGGCATCCCTGTCATGGACATGGTCCGCGTCAAGGCTCGCCTCGACCGATCCAAGTCGCGACTGCTTGGGCCCAACTGCCCGGGCATCCTGACGCCGGAAGAATGCAAGATCGGCATCATGCCGGGCTCGATCTTCCGCAAGGGTTCGGTCGGTATCGTTTCCCGCTCGGGCACGCTGACCTACGAAGCGGTGTTCCAAACCTCGAACGAAGGCCTCGGCCAGACGACGGCCGTCGGCATCGGCGGCGATCCGGTCAAGGGCACCGAGTTCATCGACGTCCTGGAAATGTTCCTCGCAGACGAAGCCACCCAGTCGATCATCATGATCGGCGAAATCGGCGGCTCGGCTGAAGAAGACGCGGCACAGTTCCTGATCGACGAAGCCAAGAAGGGCCGCAAAAAGCCGATGGCCGGTTTCATCGCTGGCCGTACGGCTCCCAAGGGCCGTACAATGGGCCACGCCGGTGCTGTCGTGTCCGGTGGCAAGGGCGATGCGGAATCGAAGATCGCGGCCATGGAATCGGCCGGGATCAAGGTATCGCCGTCCCCGGCTCGTCTCGGTAAGACGCTGGTTGAAGTCGTAAAGGGCTAATCCAATCTATAACCCGGGCAGCGGTTGTTACTGTCTGCCCGGATCTCGACTTCGAAATGAAATGAGCCGCGGACAGGCGGCCAACGACAGATGCGGCAAGCCGGTCGAGTATCCGGCGGATTCACAAGTCAGGAGGCGGACGAAAGCGTCCGCATGTAACCATGGCACGGCAAGAAGCCAACGAGCAGTTTCAGATTACCTCGTTCCTGGATGGCGCCAATGCTTCGTATATCGAGCAGCTCTATGCGCGCTATGAGGAAGACCCGAACTCGGTCGGCGAGGAATGGCGGTCTTTCTTTAAGGCGCTGGAAGACAATCCGGAAGATGTGAAGAAGGCGGCCAAGGGTGCATCCTGGCGCAAGAAGGATTGGCCTCTGCAGCCCAAGAGCGACCTCGTTTCGGCGCTCGACGGTGATTGGGGCACTGTTGAAAAGATCATCGAGACCAAGGTCAAGGGCAAGGCGGAAGCCGCCGGCAAGCCGACCGATGGCGCCGATATCCTGCAGGCAACGCGCGATTCCGTCCGTGCCATCATGATGATCCGCGCCTACCGCATGCGCGGTCACCTGCATGCCAAGCTCGATCCGCTCGGGATCGCCGCGCCTGTTGAAGACTACAAGGAACTGTCGCCCGTAGCTTACGGCTTCACCGAGGCCGACTATTCCCGCAAGATCTTCATCGACAACGTTCTCGGCCTCGAATACGCCACCCTGCCCGAGATGATCGAGATTCTCGAGCGCACCTACTGCTCGACCCTCGGCGTCGAATTCATGCACATCTCCAATCCGGAAGAGAAGGCCTGGATTCAGGAGCGCATCGAAGGCCCGGACAAGGGCGTTGCCTTCACACCGGAAGGCAAGAAGGCAATCCTCGCCAAGCTGGTCGAAGCCGAAGGCTACGAGCAGTTCCTCGACGTGAAGTTCAAGGGCACCAAGCGCTTCGGTCTCGATGGCGGTGAATCGCTTGTCCCGGCGCTCGAGCAGATCTTAAAGCGCGGCGGCCATCTCGGCCTTCGCGAAGCCGTGTTCGGCATGGCTCACCGCGGCCGCTTGAATGTGCTCTCACAGGTCATGGGCAAGCCGCACCGCGCCATCTTCCACGAGTTCAAGGGCGGTTCCTACGCACCTGATGAAGTCGAAGGTTCGGGCGACGTGAAATATCACCTCGGGGCGTCCTCAGACCGTGAGTTCGACGGCAACAAGGTTCACGTGTCACTGACGGCCAACCCGTCGCACCTCGAAATCGTCGACCCTGTCGTCATGGGCAAGGCCCGCGCCAAGCAGGATATGGGCGCTACCGTCTGGGAAGGCGACACCATTCCGCTTTCCGAGCGCGCAAAGGTTCTGCCGCTGCTGATCCACGGCGACGCGGCTTTTGCCGGCCAGGGCGTGATTGCAGAAATCCTCGGCCTGTCCGGCCTGCGCGGTCACCGCGTTGCCGGCACGATGCACGTCATCATCAACAACCAGATCGGCTTCACCACCAATCCGGCCTTCTCGCGTTCGTCGCCCTATCCGTCCGATGTCGCCAAGATGATCGAGGCGCCGATCTTCCACGTCAACGGCGACGATCCGGAAGCGGTTGTCTACGCGGCCAAGATTGCCATGGAATTTCGCATGAAGTTCCACAAGCCTGTCGTCGTCGACATGTTCTGCTACCGTCGCTACGGCCACAACGAAGGCGACGAGCCGTCCTTCACGCAGCCGAAGATGTACAAGGTCATCCGCGCTCACAAGACCGTGCTGCAGATCTATGCGGACCGCCTTGTTGCCGAGGGTCTCGTCAGCGACGGCGAAGTCGAGAGGATGAAGGCCGATTGGCGCGCGCATCTCGAGCAGGAATTCGACGCCGGCCAAAGCTACAAGCCGAACAAGGCCGACTGGCTGGACGGCGAGTGGTCGGGCCTGCGCACGGCTGACAATGCCGACGAGCAACGCCGCGGCAAGACCGCCGTTCCGATGAAGACGCTCAAGGACATCGGCCGCAAGCTGTCGGAAATTCCGGAAGGCTTCCGTGCGCACCGCACGATCCAGCGCTTCATGGAAAACCGCGCCAACATGATCCAGACGGGTGAGAACCTCGACTGGGCGATGGCTGAGGCGCTTGCCTTCGGTTCGCTGGTGGTCGAAGGCCACAAGATCCGTCTCTCCGGTCAGGATTGCGAACGCGGCACGTTCTCGCAACGTCATTCGGTTCTCTACGATCAGGAGACCGAAGAGCGCTTTATTCCGCTTGCGAACCTGTCGCCCAACCAGGCCCGTTATGAAGTCATCAACTCGATGCTCTCGGAAGAAGCGGTGCTCGGCTTCGAATACGGCTATTCGCTGGCTCGTCCGAACGCGCTGACCCTTTGGGAAGCCCAGTTCGGTGACTTCGCCAACGGCGCGCAGGTCGTCTTCGACCAGTTCATCTCGTCGGGCGAACGCAAGTGGCTGCGCATGTCCGGTCTCGTCTGCCTATTGCCGCATGGCTACGAAGGTCAGGGCCCGGAGCACTCTTCGGCCCGCCTCGAGCGCTTCCTGCAGCTCTGCGCTGAAGACAACATGCAGGTCGCCAACGTCACGACGCCGGCGAACTACTTCCACATCCTGCGCCGGCAGCTGAAGCGTGACTTCCGCAAGCCGCTCGTTTTGATGACGCCGAAGTCGCTGCTGCGCCACAAGCGGGCTGTTTCCAGCCTTGCCGAACTCGCCGGCGAGTCCTCCTTCCATCGCCTGCTCTGGGACGATGCGGAGGTCATCAAGGACGGCCCGATCAAGCTGCAGAAGGACAACAAGATCCGCCGCGTCGTCATGTGCACCGGCAAGGTCTATTACGACCTTCTGGAAGAGCGGGAAAAGCGTGGCATCGACGACATCTACCTGCTGCGCGTCGAACAGCTCTATCCGTTCCCGGCAAAGGCGCTCATCAACGAGCTCAGCCGCTTCCGGAACGCAGAGATGGTCTGGTGCCAGGAAGAGCCGAAGAACATGGGCGCATGGTCGTTCATCGACCCGTATCTGGAATGGGTGCTCGCCCATATCGATGCGAAGTACCAGCGCGTCCGCTACACCGGTCGCCCGGCCGCCGCTTCGCCGGCAACGGGTCTGATGTCCAAGCATCTGTCGCAGCTCGCCGCATTCCTCGAGGATGCGCTGGGCGGCTAAGGGATCGGGCGATGGCATATTTCTTCCTCAGACTTGTGCCGCCTCGTCTCCGTTTTCCGCATGATGCGACCGGGGAGGAAATGGCCGCGATGAAGCGCCATGTCACCTATTGGCACCAAAACGCAAAAGAGGGATCGGCGATTGCCGTCGGTCCCGTCTTCGAAGGTGAGGGAGCCTGGGGCATGGCAGTCGTTTCGGCAGTGGATCAAAAGGCGGCGCAAGCGCTTGCCGATGCCGATCCGATCATCCAGTCCGGTTACGGCTTTCGCTTTGACATATTGCCAATGCCCTCGATCATTCTCCGGCCATCTGTTGCCGGAAACGAATAAACGCACACAAGCAAATCAGGATTTGAACAATGGCCACAGAAATCCGCGTTCCAACTCTCGGTGAATCCGTCAGCGAGGCAACCGTCGGTACCTGGTTCAAGAAGGTCGGCGACGCCATCAACGCCGACGAGCCGATTCTCGAGCTTGAAACCGACAAGGTGACCATCGAAGTGCCGGCTCCCGCTTCGGGGACGCTGTCTGAAATCGTTGCCCAGGCTGGCGAAACCGTCGGTCTTGGCGCACTGCTCGGCCAGATCGCCGCAGGCGCCGGTGCTGCAGCTGCTCCGGCTCCTGCTGCCGCTCCTGCCAAGGCCGCCGAACCCGCTGCCGCGGCACCTGCACTGGTCGCCGCTGCTGCTTCGCCGGCGGCTTCCGTATCCGCCATGCCGCCGGCACCGGCTGCTGCGAAGATGCTTGCCGAGAACAGCCTGTCGGCCGATCAGGTCGACGGCAGCGGCAAACGCGGCCAGGTTCTGAAGGGCGACGTGATCGCCGCTGTTGCCAAGGGCATCTCCGCCCCGGCGGCCACTGCGGCCCCTGCCGTTCCGGCGGCTGCCCGCGGCCCGTCGACGGTCGAGGACGCCGCTCGCGAAGAGCGCGTGAAGATGACGCGCCTGCGCCAGACGATCGCCAAGCGCCTGAAGGACGCACAGAACACCGCCGCCATGCTCACCACCTACAACGAGGTGGACATGAAGGCCGTCATGGATCTGCGCGCCAAGTACAAGGACGTCTTCGAAAAGAAGCATGGCGTGAAGCTTGGCTTCATGGGCTTCTTCACCAAGGCGATCACGCATGCGCTGAAGGAACTCCCGGCTGTCAACGCCGAGATCGACGGCACTGACATCATCTACAAGAACTTCTGCCACATCGGCATGGCCGTCGGCACGGACAAGGGTCTCGTCGTGCCTGTTATCCGTGACGCTGACCAGATGTCGATTGCCGAAGTCGAGAAGGAACTGGCGCGTCTGGCAAAGGCTGCTCGCGACGGCTCGCTTTCGATGGCCGATATGCAGGGCGGCACGTTTACGATCACCAACGGCGGCGTTTACGGTTCGCTGATGTCCTCGCCGATCCTGAATGCTCCGCAGTCCGGTATCCTCGGTATGCACAAGATCCAGGACCGTCCGGTTGTCGTCGGCGGCCAGATCGTCATCCGTCCGATGATGTATCTCGCGCTCTCCTACGATCACCGCATCGTCGACGGTAAGGAAGCCGTGACCTTCCTCGTTCGGGTCAAGGAAAGCCTGGAAGATCCGGAACGTCTGGTTCTCGATCTCTAAGCAATCGACTGGGCCGCATGAGCGGCCCTTTTCACCTCGGCGGGGGCGCGCGATGTCGCTGGCAATTTCCACAGGGCGTATGACGATCATGCCTCCCCTTGCCAAAGGCAGGGTCGGGGTTTCGTTCGCGTTTCTGTTGGCGCTGCCTGCGGCCGCCGTCGGCGCTTCCG
This sequence comes from Rhizobium sp. 3T7, assembly GCF_020166565.1. Lineage (NCBI taxonomy): Bacteria > Pseudomonadati > Pseudomonadota > Alphaproteobacteria > Hyphomicrobiales > Rhizobiaceae > Rhizobium > Rhizobium sp. 3T7. Next base: position 42,426 of record NZ_JAIQXS010000006.1, on the reverse strand, counting down.
ACTGCCGGCAGGCGAGCGCTGTCTATGCCGACCGGGATGGCGCCTACGAGCTGCGCTTCACGCCGATCGATTCGGGAGCGGCGGCTGCCAGCAACCGGTTCACGTTGAAAGTGCTGAAAACCTCGATCGAACTCGACGGCTACGTCATGCCCTCGGACGATCCCGAGCGCGCCGTCGGTATCCTGATGTTTAAATGCCCAGGCGGCGACGTGACGGGCGCCGATCTTGACGCCTGCACAATCTGGCAGGGCACAGTCTACGGTGCAAATGCCAAGGGCGAGATCGACAACCTTCAGCCTGAAGCTGCGGCGGCCGCTGACAGCGTCTTTCTGCCAGGCCTCGGTCCGTCGATCCGCCAATCGCAGATCTGGGGTAACGACAAGGCGAGTGTTGCGCCGTGGGACGTCCTGGCATTCAAGGAGTGCGCAAAATGACAAAACGACCGGTCCTTCTCGTCACCGGCGGCAGCCGGGGCATCGGTGCTGCGGTCTGCCGGCTTGCTGCCCGTCAGGGCTGGAACGTCGCGGTGAACTACGCCGCGAACCGCGCTGCTGCCGACACTGTTGTCTCCGAAGTCAAGGCTGAGGGTGGCGACGCTATCGCGATCAAGGGCGATGTCGGCAGCGCGCAGGATATCACTTTGATGTTCCGGGCCGTCGACAGACATTTCGGACGGCTGGATGGACTGGTCAACAATGCCGGCATCGTCGATACGCAGCAGCGCGTCGACGAGATGAGCGTCGAACGCCTTGAGCGGATGATGCGGATCAATGTGACCGGCTCGATTCTCTGCGCGGCCGAGGCCGTCCGCCGCATGTCGTCGAAGCATGGCGGCAAAGGCGGCGTAATCGTCAACATCTCGTCGATGGCTGCGGTTCTAGGTTCGGCCACGCAGTATGTCGATTACGCCGCGTCGAAGGCCGCGATCGATACCTTCACCATCGGTCTGTCACGAGAAGTGGCGAACGAGGGCGTGCGTGTGAACGCCATCCGTCCTGGCGTCATCGATACCGACATTCATGCGTCCGGCGGCCTGCCGAACCGCGCGCGCGACCTGGCGCCGAGCATCCCGATGCAGAGGCCCGGTACGGCGGAGGAAATCGCCGATGCGGTCCTCTACCTTCTTTCGCCGACGGCTTCCTATATAACGGGCGCCATACTCAATGTAAGCGGCGGCCGTTAGGACGCGGAGACCTTTTTTTCATGCAATATCTTCTCGAATTTCTCGGCTTGATGGCCGTCTTTTCAATCTTCATCGTTGTGCCGGGAGCCGACTTTGCCGTCATCCTGCGCCAGAGCATCGTGCATGGCCGTCGTGCCGCTATCATGACCGGCCTTGGCATGGGTTTCTCCCTGCTGTTTCACATCAGCTACACGATCCTCGGCCTCGGCCTGATCGTCTCCAAATCGCTGATGCTGTTTGCCATGATCAAGTGGGCCGGCGTCGCCTATCTGGTCTACCTCGGCATCAGATCGTTCCGCGAGCCGGGTTTCAACGTGAATGAAATCGAGGTGACGGAGGAAGACCGCAAGCCGATCTCGGCGCTGAAATGCCTCGGCATGGGCTTCATCACCAACGCGCTCAATCCGAAGCCGGTGCTCTTCTTCCTGTCGCTGTTTTCGACGCTGGTGCATCACGATACCCCGGCACTGATCCAGTTCAGCTACGGCATCGGCATGGCCACAGCGCTCGTCGCCTGGTTCGCCGGCGTCTCCACCTTCTTCACCGTCAAGCCCATACGCGACCGCTTCATCGCAAGTGGCAAATGGTTCAACCGCATCACCGGCGCCGCACTGGTCGGCTTCGGTTTCCGCCTCGCGCTCGCCCGCGCGGCTGACTGAGCAAATAACGAAAAGGAAAAGAAACAATGTCCTATGATGTGATCGTTATCGGAACCGGGCCCGGTGGCTACGTCGCTGCCATCAAGGCGGCGCAGCTTGGCCTCAAGGTCGCCGTGGTCGAAAAGCGCGCGACCTTCGGCGGCACCTGCCTGAACGTCGGCTGCATCCCGTCCAAGGCGTTGCTGCATGCCTCCGAAATGTTCCATCAGGCCGGCCACGGCATGGATGCGCTCGGCATCGAAGTCGCCGCCCCGAAGCTGAACCTTGAAAAGATGCTGGCGCACAAGGATGCGACGGTGAAGTCGAACGTCGACGGCGTTGCCTTCCTCTTCAAGAAGAACAAGATCGATGCCTTCCAGGGCACCGGCAAGATCGTATCGGCTGGTAAGGTTTCCGTGACCGGCGAAGGCGGCAAGGTGCAAGAAATCGAAGGCAAGAACATTGTGATCGCCACCGGCTCCGACGTGGCCGGCATTCCGGGTGTGAAGGTCGACATCGACGAGAAGGTGATCATTTCCTCGACGGGCGCGATCGCGCTCGAAAAAGTGCCGGAAACGATGATCGTCGTCGGCGGTGGTGTCATCGGCCTCGAGCTTGGTTCCGTCTGGTCGCGCCTCGGCGCCAAGGTCACCGTTGTCGAATATCTCGATACAATTCTCGGCGGCATGGATGGCGAAGTCTCCAAGCAATTCCAGCGGATGCTCGTCAAGCAGGGCGTGGCCATCAACCTGAGCTCCAAGGTGACGGGCGTCGAAAAGGGCGGCAAGGGTGCCAAGGTAACGTTCGAGCCGGTTAAGGGCGGCGATGCGCAGACGCTGGAAGCCGAGGTCGTTCTGATCGCGACCGGCCGCATTCCTTACACGGCCGGCCTCGGTCTTGAAGAAGCAGGCGTCAAGCTCGACAACCGTGGCCGCGTCGAGATCGACGGTCATTTCCGTACGAACGTTCCCGGCATCTACGCGATCGGCGACGTGGTGAAAGGGCCGATGCTGGCCCACAAGGCTGAAGACGAAGGCGTGGCACTCGCCGAAATCCTCGCCGGCCAGCATGGCCATGTGAACTACGACGTCATCCCGAGCGTCGTCTACACGCAGCCGGAGGTCGCTTCCGTCGGCAAGACCGAGGAAGAGCTGAAGGCCGCAGGCGTCGCCTACAAGGTCGGCAAGTTCCCGTTCACGGCCAACGGTCGTGCCCGCGCCATGCTCGCGACCGATGGCTTCGTGAAGATCCTTTCCGACAAGGAAACTGATCGTGTCCTCGGCGGCCACATTGTCGGCTTCGGTGCCGGCGAGATGATCCACGAGATCGCCGTGCTGATGGAGTTCGGTGGTTCCGCGGAAGATCTCGGCCGCACGTGCCACGCGCACCCGACCATGTCGGAAGCGGTCAAGGAAGCGGCTCTCGCCGCCTTCTTCAAGCCGATCCATATGTAATATTAAATTTTGGCAATACGGGACGGGCCGCTTGCTTCACAGCAGGCGGCCAATTTACCTTAGAACAGTTCTAATTGCTGTTTTGAGGATAGATACATGCCTACCGATTCTCGTGATGCATATAGCCTGCCGCAGCGGTTGCTGCATTGGGTGATGGCGCTCATGATCTTTTTCAACCTGCTCTTTCCAGATGGTATGAACGCTTGGAACCGGACGGTCCGTCGGGGTGGCATCCCATCGGTTGATCAGGTTGCATCTGCCAATGTGCATGCCTATGTCGGTATCGGCATTCTCATTCTGGCAATCCTTCGTGTTTGCTTGCGCCTTATTCAGGGCGCGCCCGCTGAGCCGGCGGCGGAACCGAAGATATTCCGGATTGGCGCCAAGGTCGCACATGCCGCGCTCTACCTGCTGATCTTCCTCCTGCCGCTGACCGGCATGGCGGCGTACTATCTAGGGGTCGATATTTCCGGCGAGCTTCACGGCGGTATCTTCAAGGCGGTCCTGTGGGCCGTGATCAGCGCGCACGTCGCTGGCGCGCTCGCCCACCAGTTCTACTGGAGGACCAATGTTCTCAGGCGAATGACCGTCGGGAGCTAGTTGACGGCCGTCACCGTGAAGCCCTGCTTGCGCAACAGTTCAATCACGCCGCCTTCGCCCGGCAGATGCAGGGCGCCGACGGCCATAAAGACGTTGCCATTGGCAAGGATCGGGGCTGCACGCTCGGCCATCACCTTGTTGCGGTCGAGGATGATGCGCTGCTCGAAGGCTGCGTAGTCGCTGTCCTCGTCCTTGCCGTCAGGCGAGACGGTCTTCAGCATCGGAATGGTCATGCCGATATCGCCTGAGAGGTAGAGATCGGTCATGGTTTCCACCACATCGTTCATCTTCGATCCCAAGGCCAGCGTTTCGATCAGCGACTTCATGTGGAATTCGGTCGGCAGCTCGGCCATTGCCTGTAGCTGCTCGGCAAGCGTTTCCAGACCCTTGACCTGTTTGCCCTCGGCAACGGCGTCTGCGGCAATCTTCTGGTCGAGGAATTGTACGCCCTTCGCCTTGCGGGCCATTTCGCAGCCAGGCAGGGCAACGACGCTTGAAATCATCCAGGGACGCATGCGCGAGACTGCGGCAAGCGGGATGCCGCGCTGCTTCAGACCCTCCTCCAGGCGAACATAGTCGTCGTGAGACAGAAGCTTCTCGATCGTCGTCCCATCGGTGAACATCATCAGATCAGGCTTCATCAGCAGAGCGGCGGAAGCCTTCTTCTCATCGAGGATCTCGTCGGATTCGATCACGACCGTGTCGGCGGCATCGTGGGCCGCCTGCGTGCGTGGCGGGAGCGTCAGCACGCGTGGATCGGTGACATGCATGCTGCCGAGCAGCCAAGACGGATTCACGCCCGGCTTTTCGATCTTCCAGAAAATGCCCTTGCCGTTCGGCACGGCGTCCGCTTCCTTGACCGCTTCGGCGTAGCGGATCGGGTCGCGCTGCTTGAGATCGGTGAGGATGTTGCGGCCAGTGCAGCTGGCGTCTGCGGCGGCTGCCGATGAGACCGAGAACAGCACGGCGATCAGCGTTGCAGCGAGCAGCATGTGAAATACAGCGATCAGCCAAAGCAGGAGATTGCCCGGCGATGCGATGTGCAGGCTGCGGTGGCCGATGGAAATCGTCATGATGGTGTTCCGGTCACTGTGATCGCCAAGCTTTACGCTTCGCGTGCGGATATTCCTTTAAGAGAAGCCGTTAACAAAAGATTACGCCCGAGGATGGGCACGGTCGTAAACTTCCAGCAGACGGGATGAATCCACACCCGTGTAGACCTGGGTGGTGGAAAGGCTGGCGTGGCCGAGCAATTCCTGAATGGTTCGTAGGTCGCCGCCGCCCGCCAGAAGATGGGTCGCGAAGGAGTGCCGCAGCGCGTGCGGTGTCGCTGTCTCGGGTAGGCCGAAGGCACTTCGCATCTTCTGCATCGTGCGCTGGATGATCGCCGCCTGCAGCTTGCCGCCGCGCGCGCCGCGAAAGAGAGGCTCGTTGCCTTCAAGATGATAGGGACACAACGACCGGTATTTCTCGACTGCCTCGAAGACGATGGTAAGCAGCGGCACGAGGCGGGTCTTGTTGCCCTTGCCGGTAACGCGCAGTGTCGCCGCTCCGCGGTTGAAGTCGTCAGGCGTCAGATCGAGCGCTTCGGAGATGCGCAAGCCGCAGCCATAGAGCAGGGTGAAAACGGCGGCGTCGCGTGCCGCGATCCAGGGCTCTTCGTGTAGCTGCGCTTCGTCGCTGACAACGGTGACGGCCTGCCTGTCGGAAAGTGGCTTCGGCAGCGACTTCGGCTGCTTCGGCGAGCGGATCGCACTGGCGCCGGCTGCATTCACCAGCCCCTTCTTTTCGAGGTAATGCAGCAGTGAGCGTAAGCCGGCGAGATTGCGGCCAAGCGAGCGGGGTCCGGATCCCTCCTTGCGACGTGCGGCGAGGAATGCGCGGAAGTCGGCGGGCCGCAGCGCATGGATATCCTTCAGCGTTGCGGGTCCCGCGAGATGACCGGTCAGGAAGGTAAGGAACTGGCGCGTGTCGCGCTCGTAGGCATCGAGCGTATGCTCGGAAAGGCGACGCTCGCTGGCCAGGCTGTCGAGCCAGGCGGTGCGTTCCGCCATCAGGCGCGGGTCGGCGATGATCAGGAGTTCGTTCACGTGTCTGGCCCTTGAATTTGCCAATCCGGCTGCCAATTCTGAAGGACCGACAGTTATGGAATTGCTAATACCGCCCAAGTGGTTGTCATGGTTCCATCATATTAATCGACGTAACTGGTTTCCCAACGACGCAGGATCTTGCATGCCACGGCGCCACCCCACGACCGCTTTCGGACAATTCGCGGAAGCGATTGCCCTCGTTTCCCATGGCAAGCCGGGACATATCGTTGACACATTGATCGCCGAGCGCGGACAGAGAATCGTCAAGCACCCCTTCTGGCCGATCATGCGGCCCTTTCTCCATACGCTCCTGCGCTACAACAGGGCCATCAGCTTCGCCAACGACGTCGCGAACATGCCAGGCTTCCAGTGCTTCGAGTACATGAGCAACCTATTGAAGCTCGAGATCAATGTCAGGCATGGTGAACGCATTCCTGGTACCGGCGGCTTCATCCTCGTCAGCAACCATCCGACCGGCATTGCCGATGGGGTGGCCGTCTTCGATCTCTTGAAGAACAAGCGGCCCGACATGATGGTGTTCGCCAACCGTGATGCCATACGTGTCAATCCGCGCTTTGCCGAGGTCATTATTCCGGTCGAATGGCGGGAAGAGTATAAGAGCAAGCTCAAGACCCGTGAGACGCTGCTGATCACCAACCGTGCGGTCAGGGAAGGCAAGGCAACGGTTCTCTTTCCGTCCGGGCGGATTGCCTATTGGGCGAACGGACGGCTGAACGAGCGTCCGTGGAAAACCTCGGCTGTCGGGCTTGCCCGCAAGTACAATCTGCCGATCCTGCCGGTGCATATGACGGCACGGAATTCGGGCCTTTTCTACTGGCTCGCAAAGTGGTCGACGGAGCTCAGGGATATGACCGTCTTTCACGAGCTTCTGAACAAGCGCGGCGACCGGTTCGACTTTGTGGTCGGCAACCTGATCCCGGTGGAGCATCTCGACGGCAATATCAACGAGGTGACCAAGGCATTGGAAGACCATACGGTGTGCGCCCTCGATATGGATGACGACGCGCAGTTCCTGCCTCTGGTCCGACCGGCGGAGCCGGTGCTGGCCGGCGCCCATTCAATTCCCTGAGCGGATAGGTTAAAGCGAGCCATGCTGCTCCGCTCGATGTTTGCCCAGAACTACCGGTCCTTGCGATCAATCCGCATGGATCTTTCGGGCATCAATCTATTCATCGGTGAGAACGGGGTCGGGAAGTCCAACCTTTACCGCGCGCTGCAGCTTATCCAGGCGTCAACGCGCGGGCGACTGGCGCATGAAATCGCGGCCGAAGGCGGAATGTTCTCGGCACTGTGGTCTGGCCCGCGCCGGGACTCCGATGGGCCGTTCCGAATCCGCTTGGAAACAGAGCTCCTGGATGAGGAAAGGGCGATCACCTTCCGCTATCGCGTTGAGGCCGGTTTGCGACCGCCGATGGCTGCGGCGGGCTTTCCCTTCGAACCGCAGATCAAGGCCGAAGAGCTTTCGGTCGAGACCGGGACGCGACCGGTCACCATGATGAGGCGCGCCGGCCCCGCGATCTCGGTTCGTGGGCCGAACGGTCGGATGCAGGATTATCCGGAGCAGGCGCTGACCTCGGAAACCGCGATCGCGCTTCTCGGCGATGCGGGGCACTATCCCGAGATCGGAACGTTTCGCCGTGCGATCGACGGCTGGCGCTTCTTTCACGGCTTCCGCACGGACCGCTCTTCACCGCTGCGCGCACCCTGTCTTGCCGTCACAGCGCCGCTTTTGGACGAGGATGGCGCCAACATCGCCGCAGTCTTCGCGACGCTTGTGCATACGCGTGAAGATGCCGTCGATCTCGATCGGGCCGTCGCCGCCGCCCTCGGCGGTGCGCGGCTTGTCGTGCCGTTGCCCGAGGAGACGACGGAGTTCGGCCTTTCCTTCCCGGAATTTCCGAACCGCGTGTTTCAGCCGCGCGAGCTGTCGGACGGGCAGATCCGCTTTCTGGGGCTTGCGGCCGCGCTGATGTCATATCGTCTGCCGCCGCTGATTGCACTGAACGAACCGGAGGCAAGCCTGCATCCGGACATGCTGCTGCCGCTGGCCGACATGATCGCGGACGCGGCGCGAAGCAGCCAGCTCTGGATCGTCACCCACTCCGAGCCGCTGGCGGCTGCCGTGTGCGAGCGATGCGGTGCACGCGCCCGCCATGTCGTGCGGCAGGATGGTGCCACCTGGATTGAAGGAATGCGGCTCACCGGCGTCATCGACGAGGACGAGTGAGACGGCGCGGACAATGTTCCAGGTTTTCTTTTTAAGCCGATCCGGGCATGGTCTCGCCCGATGAGCACAGATTCGTCCGATCTCTTTGGAGCGCTGTTTGAGACGCCGCCGGCCAACCGCACGGTTCCGGTGCTCGTTCCCATGCCTGCGCCGAAGCCCTATTCCTATGCTGTGCCAGAGGGCATGGCGGTCGAACCGGGCTCGGTCGTACAGGTGCCGCTCGGTCCGAGGCAGGTGATTGGCGTCGTCTGGGATGGCGGCGAAGACGGTGTCGATCCGAAGAAACTCAGGCCGATCAGCCATGTCTTCGATTGCCCGCCGCTGACCAAGGAGATGCGCGATTTCATCGACTGGGTGGCGAGTTACACACTTTCGCCCCCTGGTCTCGTGGCGCGTATGGCGCTGCGCGCACCCAACGCCTTCGAGCCGGAGCCGATGGTGGAAGGACTGCGCTTCGTCGGCGGCGAGCCGGAGCGGATGACGTCGGCACGCGCCCGTGTGCTTGATATCGCCGGTGATGGTCTGTCATGGACGCGAAGCGGGCTTGCGCATGCCGCCGGCGTCTCGACAAGCGTGGTCGACGGCCTAGTCAGCCAGGGTATTTTCGAGACGGTGTTCCTGCCGCCGCCACCGGTGGTCGCCAAAGCGGATCCAGATTTCGTGTCAGCACGGCTTGAAGGGCCGCAGAAGGACGCCGCAGACGAGATTCTCGCCGAAGTTCGAAAGGGCGAGTTCGCGGTCGCGCTGATCGACGGCGTCACCGGTTCGGGAAAAACGGAAGTCTATTTCGAGGCGATCGCGGAAACACTGAAGCGCGGCAAGCAGGTGTTGATCCTGTTGCCGGAGATCGCCTTGACGGCGAGCTTTTTGGAGCGATTTCAGGATCGCTTCGGCGCAAAGCCCGCCGAATGGCATTCCGACCTGGCACCGCGCACCCGCGAAAAGGTTTGGCGTCAGGCAATCACGGGCGAGGTTCGCGTCGTTGCCGGCGCGCGTTCGGCGCTGTTTCTGCCGTTCGAGGATCTTGGCCTCATCATCGTCGATGAAGAGCACGACCCGGCGTACAAGCAGGAGGACCGTGTCTATTACAACGCGCGCGACATGGCAGTCGTACGCGCTCGCATTGGCGATTTCCCCGTGGTTCTCGTGTCCGCCACGCCCTCGGTCGAGAGCCAGGTCAATGGGCAGAGCGGGCGTTACAGCACCATTCACATGCCCACCCGTTTCGGCGATGCAGCGTTGCCGGATCTGCACCTTATCGACATGCGTCGCCATGCGCCCGCGCGCGGCGGCTTCCTGTCGCCTGTCCTCATCCGGGCGATCGGCAAGACGATCGACAAGCAGCAGCAGGCGCTTCTCTTCCTCAACCGGCGGGGCTATGCCCCACTGACGCTCTGCCGCGTCTGCGGCCACCGCTTCCAGTGCCCACAGTGTTCCAGTTGGCTCGTCGAGCACCGGTTTAAGAGACAGTTGCAATGCCATCAGTGCGGTCATGCCGAGCGGACGCCCGAAGCCTGCCCGGAATGCGGCACGTTCGATCACCTCGTTGCATGCGGGCCGGGTGTCGAGCGCATCGCCGAAGAGGTGGAGCGCCATTTTCCTGAAGCGCGAACGATCGTGCTCTCGTCTGACATGATGGGCGGCGTCAAGCGGCTGCGGCTCGAGCTCGAGGCCATCGCGAAGGGAGAAGCTGATATCGTCATCGGTACGCAGCTTGTCGCCAAAGGTCATAACTTCCCGCTGATGACGCTAGTCGGCATCGTCGATGCCGATCTCGGGCTTGCCAATGGCGATCCGCGCGCTGCCGAACGCACCTTTCAGCTCTTGTCGCAGGTCACGGGCCGCGCCGGCCGTACCGGCCTGAAGAGCCACGGCCTGCTGCAAACCTACCAGCCGCAACATCCCGTCATGCAGGCGATCGTGTCGGGCGACGCCAGCGCCTTTTACGAGCGCGAGATAGCGGAGCGCGAGCGTGCCATCCTGCCGCCGTTCGGGCGGCTGGCGTCGATCATCGTCTCGGCGGAAACGCGCCACGATGCGGAAAACCACGCCCGCGGCATTCGAAACGCTGCCCCCAATGTCTCCGGCATCTCCGTGCTCGGACCTGCGGAAGCGCCGCTTGCGCTGGTTCGAGGCCGCTATCGTTTCCGGCTTCTCGTGCATGGGCGGCGGAATTCAGACATGCAAGCGTTTCTCAGGGCCATGCTTGCGCAAGCGCCGAAGGAGCGCGGGTCGGTGCATGTGCAGCTCGATGTGGACCCGCAAAGCTTCCTGTAGATGGTGTTCCGACGGGCTTTTGCCGGGTACGGCAATCATGCCATAAGGACGGCGAAGCAGGGGATTCGGGGTCGGTCGAATGGATTTTTATTTTCCAACGGAGTTGGGCGAACAGCTCGCTTTCACAGCAGCCACATTCACGGCGCTGGCGGGCTTTGTCATCATGTTTGCACCAGGCTATGCGATGCGGCTGTTCGGCCTCATGCCGCGCGAGGGCCGGCGTAACGGTTATGCCGAACAACGATCCGTCGGCGGCTTCTATCTCGGCTTCGGTCTTTCGGCCATTATGCTGGCGCAGAGCTGGATCTACATGGCGCTTGGCGCGTCCTTCGCCATGGCGGCGTTTGCGCGGATCATCTCGCTCCTCTCAGATAAGGGGAGCACAATTCTCAACTATTTACTTCTGGTTGTGCAAATCGTTTTGGCAGCACTGCCACTCGCCTATGTTTTCGGTTTCTTTTCCGCTTGAGTTGAGCGGATATCTCTCGTGCTGAGCTCTTTGTAGCCGGGCTTTGAGCATTTTTGCGTTAGAAATCGATGGGAAAGCCGTATTCGGGCGTTACGCGTGTTGCGAGTCCGAACATCCTATGTTAGACGGACCCCGAATTTCGGAAGAAGCAAGAGGCTTCTCTTGCGATTTCTGGGGGAAATCATAACGAATTCAAGATCCTAGGTCAGGCGCCCGCCGGCGACCGGATTCTTGAGTTGAAATCAGGGAAATTTGGGCCAGTGGCAGACACATCCCAGCTTACTTCTGGTGTTGCAGAGCGCTATGCCTCGTCGCTGTTCGAGCTGGCGCTCGAGCAGGGCGCCGTCGAAAGCGTCACCAAGGACCTCGACCAGTTCCAGGCGATGCTCGACGAGAGCGACGACCTGAAGCGTTTCGTTTCGAGCCCTGTTTTCTCGGCCGACGACCAGCTCAAGGCGATCGTTGCCATCAGCGAGAAGGCTGGAATTAGCGGCTTCTTCGCAAATTTCCTGAAGGTCGTGGCGCGTAACCGCCGCCTCTTTGCCCTCCCGGGCATGATCAAGGCCTTCCGCATCATCGCCGCAAACCAGCGTGGCGAAATTACTGCCGAGGTCACCTCGGCCCATGCGCTTGGTGCAGCGCAGGAAACCGAATTGAAGGCGGCGCTCAAGGGCGTCACCGGCAAAGACGTGGCGATTGCCGTCACGGTTGATCCGTCAATTCTTGGTGGTCTGATCGTGAAGGTCGGGTCCCGTCAGATTGATACGTCTCTTCGTACGAAACTCTCTACCCTTAAGCTTGCATTGAAAGAGGTCGGCTGATGGATATCCGCGCTGCGGAAATTTCCGCAATTCTCAAAGACCAGATCAAAAACTTCGGCAAAGAGGCAGAAGTCTCGGAAGTCGGTCAGGTTCTCTCCGTCGGTGACGGTATCGCTCGCGTTTACGGTCTGGACAATGTTCAGGCAGGCGAAATGGTCGAGTTCCCCGGTGGCATCCGGGGCATGGCGCTGAACCTGGAATCGGACAACGTTGGTGTTGTTATTTTCGGTTCGGACCGCGACATCAAGGAAGGCGACACCGTCAAGCGGACCGGCGCCATCGTTGACGTTCCGGTTGGTCCGGAGCTGCTCGGCCGCGTTGTCGATGCTCTCGGCAACCCGATCGACGGCAAGGGCCCGATCAATTCGACCCGCCGCGCGCGCGTCGACGTCAAGGCTCCGGGCATCATTCCGCGCAAGTCGGTTCATGAGCCGATGTCGACCGGCCTCAAGGCTATCGACGCGCTCATCCCGGTCGGCCGTGGCCAGCGCGAGCTCGTCATTGGTGACCGTCAGACCGGCAAGACCGCGATCATTCTCGACACGATCCTGAACCAGAAGGCTATCCACGACAATGGCCCGGACAGCGAGAAGCTGTTCTGCGTCTACGTCGCTATCGGTCAGAAGCGTTCGACTGTTGCCCAGTTCGTCAAGGTTCTCGAAGAACGCGGCGCAATGAAGTACTCGATCGTCGTTGCCGCAACGGCTTCCGATCCTGCTCCGATGCAGTACCTGGCACCGTTTGCCGGCTGCACGATGGGCGAATACTTCCGTGACAACGGTCAGCACGCGCTGATCGGTTATGACGACCTGTCCAAGCAGGCTGTTGCTTACCGCCAGATGTCGCTGCTGCTGCGCCGTCCGCCGGGCCGCGAAGCTTATCCGGGCGACGTTTTCTACCTGCACTCGCGTCTCCTCGAGCGCGCTGCAAAGCTCTCCGACGAAAAGGGCGCTGGTTCTCTGACGGCTCTGCCTGTCATCGAAACCCAGGGCAACGACGTTTCGGCCTTCATTCCGACCAACGTGATCTCGATCACCGACGGCCAGATCTTCCTCGAAACCGACCTGTTCTATCAGGGTATCCGTCCGGCCGTTAACGTCGGTCTGTCGGTTTCCCGCGTCGGCTCCGCCGCTCAGGTCAAGGCGATGAAGCAGGTTGCCGGCTCGATCAAGGGCGAACTCGCCCAGTATCGCGAAATGGCCGCCTTCGCTCAGTTCGGCTCCGACCTCGATGCCTCGACGCAGCGCCTGCTGAACCGCGGTGCACGCCTCACCGAACTCCTGAAGCAGCCGCAGTTCTCGCCGCTGAAGACGGAAGAGCAGGTTGCGGTGATCTTCGCCGGCGTTAACGGCTACCTCGACAAGATCCCAGTCGCACAGGTCGGCAAGTTCGAGCAGGGCCTGCTGTCGTACCTTCGCTCGGAAGGCTCGGCTATCCTCGACACGATCCGCACGGACAAGGCAATCAGCGACGATACGAAGGGCAAGCTCACGGCTGCCATCGATAGCTTCGCGAAGTCCTTCGCCTAATCGGACCCAAAGGACGGATAACGGATGCCTTCACTTAAGGATCTGAAAAACCGGATCGCCTCCGTCAAGGCGACGCAGAAGATCACCAAGGCGATGAAAATGGTTGCCGCGGCGAAGCTTCGGCGTGCCCAGGAGGCGGCCGAGGCCGCCCGTCCGTACTCGCAGCGCATGGGTGCCGTTCTGGCAAACATCGCTGGTGCGATGACGGAGGCCGACGGTGCGCCGGCTCTGATGACGGGCAACGGCAAGGACCAGGTTCACCTGCTGGTCGTGTGCACCGCCGAACGCGGCCTGTGCGGCGGCTTCAACTCGCAGATCTCGCGTTTTGCGCGCGATCACGCTCGCAAGCTCCTCGCCGAAGGCAAGACCGTCAAGATCTTTACCGTCGGCAAGAAGGGTTACGACGTTCTGCGCCGTGAATTCGCTTCGCTCATCGTCGAGCGTAAGGAATTGCGTGAGGTGAAGAAGGTCGGTTTCGAGAATGCCGATCAGATCGGCAGGCGCATCATCGAGATGTTCGAAGCCGACGAGTTCGACGTCTGCACGTTGTTCTACTCCGAATTCAAGTCGGTGATTTCGCAGGTTCCGACGGCACAGCAGCTCATCCCGGCATCGGCTCCTACGGCCGTTGTCGAAGATGCGGCGCACGCTGGCGCGGTCTACGAATACGAGCCGGATCCGGCATCGATCCTCGAGGATCTGATCCCGCGCAACATCTCCGTCCAGATCTTCCGCGCGCTTCTTGAGAACGTCGCCGGCGAAATGGGCGCCAAGATGAGCGCGATGGACAATGCAACGCGCAACGCTGGTGAAATGATCAATAAGCTGACGCTCAACTACAACCGTCAGCGTCAGGCTCAGATCACCAAGGAACTCATTGAAATCATTTCGGGCGCGGAAGCGCTCTGAGGTTAGGGAAAGAGGGTAAGAAGATGGCTAAGGCAGCTACCCCCAAGAAGACTGCGGCAGGCTCTGCCGGCAAGGTCACGCAGGTTATCGGCGCCGTCGTGGACGTTGCTTTCGAAGGCGAACTGCCGGCGATTTTGAACGCGCTTGAAACGAGCAACGGCGGCAACCGCCTGGTTCTCGAAGTTGCGCAGCACCTCGGCGAGAACGTAGTTCGCACCATCGCCATGGACTCGACCGAAGGTCTGGTTCGCGGTCAGGCCGTTTCCGACACCGGTGCTCCGATTGCCGTTCCGGTTGGTCCGGAAACGCTCGGCCGTATCATGAACGTCATCGGTGAGCCGGTTGACGAAGCAGGTCCGCTGGTCACCGCCTCCAAGCGCGCGATCCACCAGGACGCTCCGGCTTACGTCGATCAGTCCACGGAAGCACAGATTCTCGTCACCGGCATCAAGGTCGTCGACCTTCTCGCCCCTTACGCAAAGGGCGGCAAGATCGGCCTCTTCGGCGGCGCCGGCGTCGGCAAGACCGTTCTCATCATGGAACTGATCAACAACGTTGCCAAGGCGCACGGTGGTTACTCGGTCTTTGCTGGCGTGGGTGAACGCACCCGCGAAGGCAACGATCTTTACCACGAAATGATCGAATCCGGCGTCAACAAGCATGGCGGCGGCGAAGGCTCCAAGGCTGCCCTCGTTTACGGCCAGATGAACGAACCGCCGGGCGCCCGCGCTCGTGTGGCTCTGACCGGTCTGACGGTTGCTGAAAATTTCCGCGACCAGGGCCAGGACGTTCTGTTCTTCGTCGACAACATCTTCCGCTTCACGCAGGCAGGTTCCGAAGTGTCGGCTCTGCTCGGCCGTATTCCGTCGGCCGTGGGCTATCAGCCGACGCTCGCTACGGATATGGGTCAGATGCAGGAGCGCATCACGACGACGACGACCGGCTCGATCACCTCGGTTCAGGCCATTTACGTTCCTGCCGACGACTTGACCGACCCGGCTCCGGCAACCTCGTTCGCCCACCTGGACGCTACGACCGTTCTGTCGCGCTCGATCGCTGAAAAGGGTATCTACCCGGCCGTCGATCCGCTCGACTCCACCTCGCGCATGCTCGACCCGATCGTTGTCGGCGAAGAGCACTACGAAGTGGCTCGTAAGGTTCAGTCGACGCTGCAGCGGTACAAGGCCCTGCAGGACATCATCGCCATCCTTGGCATGGACGAATTGTCCGAAGAGGACAAGCTGGCCGTTGCCCGCGCCCGTAAGATCGAGCGCTTCCTGTCGCAGCCGTTCTTCGTTGCTGAAGTCTTCACCGGTTCGCCGGGCAAGCTCGTCGCGCTCGAAGACACGATCAAGGGCTTCAAGGGTCTGGTCAACGGCGAATACGACCACCTGCCGGAAGCTGCCTTCTACATGGTCGGCTCGATCGACGAAGCCATCGAGAAGGCCAAGAAGCTGTCCGCAGCTGCCTGATGAGCGACGCTCACAACGAGATCTTCTGCTGCGACGCTCTTCGGGAAGTCGCAGCAGAGCTTCCCGCTCCGGCAGCGCCGACGATCTATAGATCGGACGATGGCAAGCTGATGATGGTGGTGGGATTGATCCAGACCGAGGAAGGTCTTGGATATCTTGATCAGGCGATAGTGCACTGCCCGTTCTGCGGGACCAATTTGCAAGATACAGAAGCCGCCGAGAAGGTAAGTCACTGATGGCTGACAATTTCAATTTTGAACTCGTGTCTCCCGAGCGCCTGCTCCTTTCGGAGATGGTGACCGAAGTTGTCATTCCGGCAACCGACGGCGAGATGACCGTTATGGCGAACCACGCCCCGACGATGACGACCATCAAGCCGGGTATCGTCAGCGTTCGTTCGGCCAATGGCTCGAAGCGGGATTACGTGGTTTTTGGCGGCTTCGCCGACATTCTGCCGACCGGCTGCACGCTGTTGGCCGAGTCCGCCGTCATCGTTCAGGATCTCTCGAAGGACGAACTGACGCTTCGCATCGAAG
This sequence comes from Rhizobium sp. 3T7, assembly GCF_020166565.1. Classification (NCBI taxonomy): domain Bacteria; kingdom Pseudomonadati; phylum Pseudomonadota; class Alphaproteobacteria; order Hyphomicrobiales; family Rhizobiaceae; genus Rhizobium; species Rhizobium sp. 3T7. The sequence goes on along the minus strand of NZ_JAIQXS010000006.1, from coordinate 26,200 downwards.
CGGCACAGAGAGAGATCGCAGACGCCGTGCATCACGAGCACAAATCGCGTCTGGAACACTACATCATGGAACTGACGCACCTGCAGGGTGTGATCAACCAGGATTGATCGACTTCACATTCCGGTAGTTTGAAGCGGCCTTTCGGGCCGCTTTTTTATTTGTTCTCGTGCTCTCCGTCGTTGCGAAAAAGAATGGCAAGTGGACGCCTGTAAGGTGCGTGACTAGACTACCTCAAGCAAACTTGAGGTCCGCGCCATGGAAGAAGGCTTCACCAATCCCTTCAGGAAATTACTGACAGTCGGTGAAGTCGCCGACCGCAGTGGGCTTGCCGTTTCTGCGCTGCATTTCTACGAAGCCAAAGGCCTCATTTCCAGCATCCGTTCACGCGGCAATCAACGCCGCTTCGGCCGCGATGTGCTTCGCCGCCTCGGCATCATCAAGGTCGCGCAGCGTGTCGGCATTCCCTTGGCCGAGATCCAGGCTGCTTTCGCTACGCTGCCGCAGGGCCGCACGCCGACCACTACGGACTGGCAACGCCTGTCGGCCCTTTGGAAGGAGGATCTTGATACGCGCATCAGTCGCCTCATTGCGCTGCGCGACCGGTTGACGGATTGCATCGGCTGTGGTTGCCTCTCGGTTGAAAGCTGCCCGCTGCGCAATCCTGATGATCGGCTGGCAAAAGATGGGCCGGGTCCGCGTCTGCTGGAAACCGATGACTAGGCAACGTTTCCCGCTGCATCAGAACAATGCGAGAGCCGCATATGGCTCGATCACGCCGTGGAGGACTGGATGTTTCACCCCAAGCTGTTCGAAAACCGCAACGTGGTTGTCACCGGTGGGGGGAGGGGTATCGGTCTGGAAGTGGCGCGGCAGTTTCTCGACTGCGGGGCAAGGGTATTGGTGCACCTCGGTCGCAGCACCGAGCGCGATTTGCCTGATTTCCTGCTGACGGCGGAAGAAGACCGCCGGGCCTTTCTCGTGACCGCCGATTTTTCAACGCCGGGCGGCACCAGCGGATTTGCCGAGAAGGTCCTTGCAACCTTCGACCGTGTCCATGTGCTTATCAACAATGCCGGAACCATGGTCGGCCGCTTTCCGGCGGGCGATCTGACCGACGACCAGTACCAGACGATTGTGCGGCTGAATCAGACATCGGTCGTCGAGGTAACGCGCGCCCTTATTCCGGCACTGAGAGCATCGCAGGACGCGGCAATCGTGAACACGGTCTCCATTTCCGCATCGACGGGCGGCAGCCCCGGCTCGGCTATCTATTCGGCGTCAAAGGCATTTGTCGCAACCTACTCCAAAGCGCTCGCAAGAGAGCTCGCGCCGGACGGCATTCGCGTGAACTGCGTGTCGCCTGGAACGATCGAAACCGACTTCCACCAGCGGTACTCGTCGCCAGATAAGCTGGAGCAAACCCGCAAGACCATTCCCCTGCAGCGACTGGGTACCTCCGAGGATTGCGCGCCCGCATACCTCTTCCTTTCGGCGCCTTCGCTTTCCGGTTACATCACGGGCCAAGTGCTTGAGATCAATGGTGGCCAACTCATCTGCTGAGTTACCGGGACTTTTTTTGGCATTTTGACAGATCCAAACCGCTGGCTGCTGCGAATATGTTATGATTCCGTTTCATACATGTTGTTTCTCTCAACCAGAGATAAAGAATGCGCTTGCATACACCGAAAGCGGGCATGGCCGATCGGGATCTGCAGAAGCTTTCTGCGAGGGCGCGGGAAGCGAGCGACTTCCTCAAGGCGCTCTCCCATCACACGCGACTGATTATTCTCTGCCTCCTGACGGAGGGAGAAAAGACGGTGGGCCAGCTCGAGGAAAGCCTCGGCATTCAACAGGCGATGGTTTCGCAGCAGTTGGCGCGCCTCAGACTGCACGGGCTCGTTTCCGGCCGTCGTGACGGTCGTATGATCTATTACAGCGTTGCTCATCCGGACACGACCACGCTGCTGCATTTTCTGTTCGCGATGTTTCCAGGAACGCAGGACAATTGACAATCGGCCTTGCCGACTGCTCTTTCTGATTTGAAGGCGGCGGCGTGCCGCAGCTCGGCAGAGAGACCGAATGATCGATAAGCTGGAATTCTTTATTGCGCTCGCCAATGAGAAGCACTTCGGCCGCGCCGCGGAGGAATGCGGTATCTCGCAGCCAACGCTGTCCGCTGCCATCCGCCAGCTCGAAGACCAGCTTGGCGTCATGCTCGTGCAGCGTGGCTCGCGTTTCCAGGGCCTGACGCCGGAGGGTCAGCGCGTGCTCGAATGGGCGCGCCGCATTGTCGGCGACGCCCGCACGATGCGCGAAGAGATGCGCGCGGCCCACAAGGGCCTGTCGGGACATATCAGGATCGCCGTCATCCCGACAGCGCTCGCCATGCTGCCGCGCATCACGACGCCATTTCAGGAGCGGCATCCTGATGTGACCTTTTCCATCGTCTCGCGCAACTCGCTGCAGGTGCTCAGCATGCTGGAGAATCTCGAGATCGACGCCGGCATCACCTACCTGGAAAACGAGCCGCTTGGACGCGTGACCAGCGTGCCGCTCTATGCCGAGCACTACAATTTGATTACGGCCGCTGGCAGTCCTCTGTCCGATCGTGATAGCGTCACCTGGAAGGAAGTGGGTAACCTTCGGCTTTGTCTATTGACGGCGGACATGCAGAACCGCCGTATCATCAATCATCACCTGGCCGAAGCCGGCATAACGGCGCATCCGACGCTCGAATCGAATTCGATGATCGTGTTGTTCTCGCATGTCCGAACCGGACGCTGGGCCAGCATCATGCCCCGCAATGTCGCGAAATCCTTTGGCTTTCCTGCCGAAATACGCATGATTCCGATTGTCGAGCCGCGTGCGCACCATCTTGTTGGTCTGGTTGCGACGCATCGCGAGCCGTTCACGCCCTTGGTGTCCGCCTTGCTGCACGAGGCTCGGATTCTCGCCGAAGAGCCGGAATCTTGATAGAAGTTTTCTATCGTTTGACGGAACAGCGTTATTGATCGCTTCGTCCATCCCTGAGAAAGTTCTATAATGAACGGACGCGAGCGGTTCTGTCGGCCACAGGGTTGTGAAGAAAATCCGCCTGCCCAGGGTCGCGACGTGTAACTTGCAGGCCGTGGGAGAGCTGCTGATGAATATTCATGTCGCCAACGGCGATATCGTAACACGTGCCACCGCGATCATCGATCAGCTTAAGCATCTCGAAGGCCCGCTGCTGCCAATCCTCCATGAGATCCAGGATGAATTCGGCTATGTGCCGCAAGAGGCGCTGCCTGTCATTGCGAAGGAGCTCAATCTTTCGCGCGCAGAGGTGCACGGCGTCGTCACCTTCTATCACGACTATCGCGATCATCCCGCTGGCCGGCATGTGCTGAAACTCTGTCGCGCCGAGGCCTGCCAATCGATGGGCGGTGATGCACTGGCCGACCACGTCAAGGCGCTGCTTGGCATCGACTGGCACGCCACGACGCCGGACGGAGCGATCACCCTCGAACCTGTCTTCTGTCTCGGGCTCTGTTCGTGCTCGCCGTCCGCCATGATGGGCGGGGAGGTTCATGGTCGGGTCGATGTCGCCGATCTCGAGGCGCTGATTTCGGAGGCACGTCGATGACCGTCCGAATCTATGTTCCCCGTGATGCTGCCGCGCTGGCACTGGGTGCCGAGCGCGTTGCCAGGGCAATCTCCGAGGAGATCGCCGCTCGCGGTCTCGACGCGAAGATCGTCCGCAACGGCTCACGGGGCATGCACTGGCTGGAGCCGCTGATTGAAGTCGAAGTCGCCGGCAAGCGGATTGGCTACGGACCGATCAAGGCGAAGGACGTTGCTTCGCTCTTCGATGCCGGATTGATCGCCGGCGGCGACCACGCCCTCTGTCTTGGCGAGGTGGAGGAGCTGCCATTTCTCAAGCGTCAGACGCGCCTTACCTTCGCACGCTGCGGCATCACCGATCCCCTTTCTCTGGATGACTATGAAGCCCATGGCGGCCTTGCCGGCTTGCGCCGGGCGATTTCGATGTTGCCCGCCGACATCGTCAAGCAGGTCACCGATTCGGGCTTGCGCGGGCGCGGCGGTGCGGGTTTCCCGACAGGCATCAAGTGGAAGACGGTTCTCGATGCTCCGGGCGAGCGTAAATATATCGTCTGCAACGCCGACGAAGGCGACAGCGGCACTTTCGCCGACCGGATGATCATGGAAGGCGACCCCTTCGTGCTGATCGAAGGCATGGCAATCGCAGGCCTTGCGACCGGCGCGACCAAGGGCTTCGTCTACACCCGCTCGGAATATCCGCATGCGATCGCGGCGATGAGCCGGGCAATCGACATTGCCCGTAGCGCCGGAATTCTCGGCACCTCCGTTCTCGGCTCCGGCAAGGCCTTCGATATGGAAGTTCGCACCGGCGCGGGCGCCTATGTCTGCGGCGAGGAAACAGCGCTTCTGAACAGCCTCGAGGGCAAGCGCGGCATCGTGCGGGCCAAGCCTCCGCTGCCGGCCCACAAGGGTCTTTTCGACTGCCCGACCGTCATCAACAACGTCATTTCGCTCGCATCCGTGCCCGTGATCATGGACAAGGGATCGGCCTATTATCGCGATTTCGGCATGGGGAGGTCGCGCGGTACCATCCCGATCCAGATCGCCGGCAATGTGAAGCATGGCGGTCTCTTCGAGACGGCCTTCGGCATCTCGCTTGGCGAGTTGGTCGATGCCATCGCAGGCGGAACCGCATCCGGACGGCCGGTGAAGGCGGTCCAGGTTGGCGGTCCGCTCGGCGCATATTTCCCGCGCTCGTTGTTCGACACGCCATTCGACTATGAAGCTTTCGCGGCCAAGGATGGATTGATCGGCCATGCCGGTATCGTCGTCTTCGACGATACGGCCGACATGCTGAAACAGGCGCGGTTCGCGATGGAGTTTTGCGCCGTCGAAAGCTGCGGCAAGTGCACGCCCTGCCGGATCGGCTCGACGCGCGGCGTCGAGACGGCGGACAAGATCGCGCGTGGCATCGAGCCGGAAAAGAACCGGGAACTGCTCGCCGATCTCTGTAACACCATGAAGTTCGGGTCGCTCTGCGCGCTCGGGGGCTTTACGCCCTATCCCGTCATGAGCGCCATGACACATTTCCCGGAAGACTTCGTTCCCACACCTCTCATCGAAGCGGCGGAGTAAGACTATGCCTCTCGTCCACGAAACCGACTACGGCACGCCGGCCTCGACCTCCGAAACCATGGTGACGCTCACCATCGACGGCAACCAAGTGACGGTGCCCGAGGGGACGTCCATCATGCGCGCCTCGATGGATGCCGGCATCGAGATTCCGAAGCTCTGCGCCACCGATATGATGGAAGCCTTCGGCTCCTGCCGGCTTTGTCTGGTGGAAGTGCACGGGCGCGCCGGTATGCCGGCCTCCTGCACGACGCCGGTTGCGCCTGATATGGTGGTGTCGACGCAAACCAGCCGACTGAAGGATGTCCGCCGCGGGGTGATGGAGCTTTACATCTCCGATCATCCGCTCGACTGTCTGACCTGTGCGGCCAATGGCGATTGCGAGTTGCAGGACATGGCGGGTGCGGTCGGTCTGCGGGACGTGCGCTATGGCTATGATGGCGACAATCACGTCAAGGCGCGCAACAACGGCGATCTCAATCTCAAATGGGCGCCGAAGGACGAGTCCAACCCCTATTTCACTTTCGATCCGGCAAAGTGCATCGTCTGCTCGCGCTGCGTCCGCGCCTGCGAGGAAGTGCAGGGCACCTTTGCGCTGACCATCGAAGGCCGCGGCTTCGATTCGCGTGTTTCGGCCGGCATGCACGAGGACTTTGTATCCTCCGAGTGTGTTTCGTGCGGCGCCTGCGTCCAGGCCTGCCCGACGGCGACGCTGATCGAGAAGTCGGTGATCGAGATCGGCCAGCCGGAACACTCCGTCGTCACGACCTGCGCCTATTGCGGCGTCGGCTGTTCCTTCAAGGCGGAGATGCGCGGCGAAGAGCTGGTGCGGATGGTGCCCTGGAAGGATGGGCAGGCGAACCGCGGCCATTCCTGCGTCAAGGGCCGCTTCGCCTACGGCTATTCCAGCCACAAGGACCGCATTCTCAATCCGATGATCCGCGAGAAGATCACCGACCCCTGGCGCGAAGTGACTTGGGACGAGGCCTTCGCGCATGTCGCGTCGGAGTTCCGCCGCATCCAGTATCAGTATGGCCGCGACTCTGTCGGAGGCATCACATCGTCTCGCTGCACGAACGAAGAAACCTATTTGGTGCAGAAGCTGGTGCGCGCCGGTTTCCGCAACAACAATGTCGATACCTGCGCCCGTGTCTGCCATTCGCCGACCGGCTATGGCCTCGGCCAGGCGTTCGGTACGTCGGCGGGAACGCAGAATTTCGACAGCGTCGACAAGAGCGATGTCGTCGTCATTATCGGCGCCAATCCGACCGACGGGCATCCGGTATTCGCGTCGCGCTTGAAGAAGCGGTTGCGGCAAGGCGCCAAGCTCATCGTCATCGATCCGCGCCGCACCGATATCGTGCGCTCGCCGCATGTCGAGGCATCCTATCACCTGCCGCTGAAGCCCGGCACGAACGTCGCGATCCTGACGTCGCTTGCGCATGTGATCGTGACCGAGGGGCTGTTCAACGAAGCCTTTATCCGCGAGCGTTGTGACTGGTCCGAATTCGAGGACTGGGCAAGCTTCGTCGCCGAGCCACATCATAGCCCGGAAGCATCGCAGAAGTTCACCGGCGTTCCAGCCGATCTGGTGCGCGGCGCGGCGCGTCTCTATGCCACCGGCGGCAATGGCGCGATCTACTACGGTCTCGGCGTCACCGAACATAGCCAAGGCTCGACAACGGTCATGGCGATCGCCAACCTCGCCATGGTCACCGGCAATATCGGCCGTCCGGGTGTCGGCGTGAACCCGCTGCGCGGCCAGAACAATGTGCAGGGTTCGTGCGACATGGGCTCGTTCCCGCATGAACTGCCTGGCTATCGCCACATCTCCGACGACGCGACACGCGATATCTTTGAGAAGCTCTGGGGTGTCAAGATCAGCAATGAGCCGGGTCTGCGCATCCCGAACATGCTTGATGCTGCGGTCGATGGCACCTTCAAGGGGCTCTACGTCCAGGGTGAGGATATCCTGCAGTCCGATCCCGACACAAAGCACGTCGCCGCGGGCCTCGCCGCCATGGAATGCGTCGTCGTTCATGACCTCTTCCTGAACGAGACGGCGAACTACGCGCATGTCTTCCTGCCCGGTTCCAGCTTCCTCGAGAAGGACGGCACCTTCACCAATGCCGAGCGCCGCATCAACCGCGTTCGCAAGGTCATGAGCCCCCGCAACGGCTATGCCGATTGGGAGGTGACGCAGAAGATGGCGCAGGCCATGGGCCTTGCCTGGAACTACGCGCATCCCTCCGAGATCATGGACGAGATTGCGGCGACGACGCCGAGCTTCGCGCTCGTCTCCTATGACTATCTCGACAAGATGGGCTCCGTGCAGTGGCCCTGCAACGAGGCGCATCCAGAAGGCTCGCCGATCATGCACGTCGACGGGTTTGTCCGCGGCAAGGGCAAGTTCATCCGCACCGAATATGTTGCGACCGACGAGAGGACCGGGCCGCGCTTCCCGCTGCTGCTGACCACCGGGCGCATCCTCAGCCAGTACAATGTCGGCGCACAGACACGCCGCACGGATAACGTCGTCTGGCATCCCGAGGACCGCCTGGAGATCCATGCGCACGACGCCGAACAGCGCGGTATTCGCGATGGCGATTGGGTGAAGCTGATGAGCCGCTCGGGCGACACGACGCTGCGTGCCCTGATCACCGACCGCGTCGCGCCCGGCGTCGTCTACACGACCTTCCACCATCCGGACACGCAGGCGAACGTCATCACCACAGACTTCTCCGACTGGGCGACGAACTGCCCGGAATACAAGGTGACGGCGGTCCAGGTCTCGCCCTCCAACGGCCCGACCGACTGGCAGCGCGACTACGACGAACAGGCACGCCAGAGCCGCCGGATTGTGAGCAAGCTGGAGCCGGCGGAGTGATGATTGACCGCCCGACCCGCGTCGCCGCCAAGCGCATCGCCCGCAGCGGCGGTGTGGTCATGCCGGGCGAGCGGATCGTTCCCGAGGAGGTGCCGATCGCGTTCTCCTATGGCGGCAGCACGCATGCCGTGATGATGGGAACGCCCGGCGATCTCGAGGATTTCGCCATCGGCTTCAGCCTCACGGAAGGGATCATTTCCGATAGCGGGCAGATCGCGGGGATCGACATCGTCGAGAGTGAGAAGGGCATCGACGTCCAGATCGCTCTGGTCGACGAGATTGCTGCTGCGCTGACGGTTCGCCGCCGCAGCATGGCCGGGCCAGTCGGCTGCGGGCTCTGCGGCATCGAGTCGATCGAACAAGCCGTCCGCAAGGTTCCGGATGTGGCTGCGGTGGCACTCAAAGTGACCTATCGAGACATCGTCGAAGCGGTTTCGTTGCTGAATGGCGCACAGCCGCTGCATCGCGAGACTCGGGCGGTGCATGGCGCGGGCTTTTACCTGCCGGGCAAGGGGCTGCTTGCGGTGCGCGAGGATGTCGGCCGTCACAATGCACTCGACAAGCTTTGCGGCGCGGTAATCGCGCGACAGCAGTCCGCAGCCGACGGCATCGTTGCCGTGACCAGTCGCCTTTCCGTCGAGATGGTGCAGAAGGCGGCCATCCTCGGCAGTTCCATTCTTGTCGCCATCTCGGCGCCGACCGCCCTTGCCATTCGCACGGCCGATGAAGCGGGCATGACCCTCGTCGCTTTGGTGCGTGGCGAGGACTTCGAGATTTTCACGCATCCGCACCGCATCCAGCCAGGAAGCATTTCCGATGTCGCATGATACCCAGTCCAAACTTGTCTATATGGCCAATCAGATCGCGATCTTCTTCAAGAGCCAGCCGGAGAGTGAAGCTGCGCAGGGCGTGGCGACGCATATCAACAAATTCTGGGAGCCGCGCATGCGGCGTCAACTCTTCGAGATCCTGGAGGGTGACACCCATGGCCTCAACCCACTCGTTATCCAGGCCGCACCCTTGATCAAACGGCCAGAACCGGTAGCGAGCGCACCCAACTAGGACCACGGTGGCGAAGGCGGGCGCTGGAAGCCGACATCGACGCGTTGCCGCCTGCATCGGTCGGGCCAGTCTGCGCTACGGCTCTCCTGCGATTGTATCCGTCAACAAAAAGCCGCCTTGAGGGCGGCTTTTTATATCGCCAGGGGGCTGATATCAGGCGGCGAGATCGTCTGTCTCGCTTTCCTTAAACATCTTGGCGAGGTTTAGGAAGCAGATCATGCCGTTCTCCGAGGCGATGATGCCCTCGCAGAAGGCCCGATCGAAGGAGGCCGTGACTTCAGGGACCGGCTGAACCTGGCTGGAGGAGATCGTCAGGATGTCCGAGACGCGATCGACCAGCATGCCGATGACCATATTGTGGACTTCGGCCACGACAATGGCGCTGCGCTCGTTGGCGACCGTGCTCTTCATGCCGAGCTTGAAGGCGAGATCAATGATCGGGATTACCGAGCCGCGGAGGTTCATGACACCGATGACGTCGGCCGGCGCGTGCGGGATCGGCGTCGATGGTGCCCAGCCGCGGATTTCGCGGATCGTCGTCGTCTTAACGCAGAATTCCTGATCGTGCAGTCTGAAGGCAATGATCTCCAGCGTATCGCCGCTGAAGTTCGTGGAATTGATCGTAGCCATAAGTATTGTCCCAACCGTCAAAAGCCAGGGCAGAAGCAACCGCACCACCATTGGCGCGGATGGACTTTGCCTTCAAACCGCGCGTGCTCTTCCTGAGGAGGAGTATCGATACGGTTACTCCGGACCTTAATGGAAGAGTGTTGCCTAAATCTAAATTGAGGCAGCTGATTTTTGGCTAGGCGGAAGTGGTGCGTTGCGTCATCATTCGCGGATCGTCAAGGAGAATTGCGTCCGGTGTGATGGCGAGGATGCGCTCGAGGCCGTTTTGATCGACGTGGCCCACCGGAAAGGGCGGATATTCCGGGAGTGCGATCGAACGAGGTTGTCCAACCATGACAGCAACACGCATTCCCGCCTCACGAACGGCGTCAGACAATGCTGCTGTCGCCGACCCCTGCCACAATCTGAACCAGTCCGCTCCGGCTGCGCGTGCCGCACCAGCGCAGGCGGGATCCTCGAGAAAGGCGAGGATCGCGATGTCGTTCGACAAACGACGGGCGGCGCCGATCAGCGCAATACTACGCAGTCCAATGAGCGCGCGTCGCATGGCACCGCGCTGCGCAACGTCGGCAATGATTTGCGCAATCTGTTCCTCGTGGCTCAGTTTGATGTCCAACAGGATGCCCAAAGGGTCAGAGGCCGCCAGGGCTTCCCCAAGGGTCATTACGCTTGGCAGCAGGCTGCGCAGTGTAGCAAGATCGAGGTCCGACACGGCCCGTGGGTCATTGCAAAGTCGATAGAGATCCGAATCGTGAACGCAAACGGGGACGCTATCCCACGTCAACCGGACATCGGTCTCTATAGCGTCGGCGCCGGCAGCCGCGGCAGCCTTGAAGGCAGAGATGCTGTTTTCTGCAGCCAGCGCTGCGCCCCCGCGATGCGCTACCGCAAGCGGGAAACGGTCCGGCGTGCGTTTCCATAGGTCGATGGCCATATCTTGCAAGCGAGCTCGACTCATTCGATCGGGCTCACCCTAGGTTTCAAATTGCCGCCGCACCAGTCGTCTCTTGCGACGATCTAGCGCTAGGCAAGGGTCTTTTCGATCTGCTCCACGGCCCAGTCGACCTGGCTCTTGGTGATAACGAGCGGCGGGGCGAGGCGGATCGTGTTCAAGTGCGTGTCCTTGGCAAGCAGGCCGCGATCCTTGAGCGTGTAGCAATACTGGCGAGCGCCGCCGGCCTCCGGCACGAGCTCGACCGCCATCATCAGCCCGCGGCCGCGCACGTCCCTGATGATGTTGGAGCGGATGGAGCGCAGTCCTTCCAGGAAATAGTCGCCCATCTTTTCGGCGTTCTCGATCATGCCTTCTTCCGTCAGCACCCTCAATGCCGCGCGCGCGACGGCGCAGGCAAGCGGATTGCCGCCGAAGGTCGAGCCGTGCTGCCCTGGCTTCAAGACGCCGAGCACCTCGGAATTGGAGAGCACTGCCGAGACCGGATAAAAACCACCGGAGAGTGCCTTGCCGATCAGCGTCACGTCGGCTTCGATCCCCTCGTGCTCTTCGGCCAGCAGTTTGCCGGTGCGTCCAAGACCTGTCTGGATCTCGTCGAGGATAAGCGTCACTTTGTTTTCGGTGCAGAGTTCGCGCACGCGCTTGAAGTAGCCGCTCGGCGGGATGATGACGCCCGCCTCGCCCTGGATCGGCTCGATCAGCGCTGCGACCGTGTTCTCGTTGATCGCGGCGGCGAACGCGTCGGCATCGCCGAAGGGAACCGTCCGGAAGCCGGGCGTGTAGGGGCCAAAGCCGGTGCGCGCGTCGGGGTCCGTCGAGAAGCTGATGATGCTGAGCGTGCGGCCGTGAAAGTTGTCGGCGCAGACGATGATTTCGGCTTTGCCCTCAGGCACGCCCTTCACCTCGTAGCCCCACTTGCGCACGGCCTTGATGGCGGTTTCGACCGCTTCGGCGCCGGAGTTCATCGGCAGGATCTTGTGCGAGCCGGTCAGCGCCGCGAGTTCTTCATAAAGATGTGCGAGCTGGTCGTTGCGGAAGGCGCGGGAGGTCAGCGTCAGCTTGCCGGCCTGCTCGACCATCGCTGCCAGGATCTTGGGATGGCAGTGTCCTTGGTTCACGGCCGAATAGGCCGACAGGCAGTCGAGATACCGTTTGCCGTCCGTATCCCAGACGTAGACGCCTTCACCGCGGGTGAGGACGACATCGAGCGGTTTGTAATTGTGGGCGCCGAGGCGCTGTTCGGTGTCGATCAGGTTCTTGGAATTGCTCATGTCGGTTCTCCTCAAGCGGCGCGGGTCGGACGGTCGAAGATGCGGCGGCCAAAGAGGCTTGCCGTCAGCTCCACCAGGATCCGGGCGCTCTTGCCGCGGTCGTCGAGGAAGGGGTTCAGCTCCACGAGGTCGAGCGAGGAAACGAGGCCGCTGTCGCAGAGCATCTCCATGATGAGATGCGCCTCACGGAAGGTCGCGCCGCCGGGCACCGTCGTGCCGACGCCAGGCGCGATCTCCGGATCGAGGAAATCGACATCAAGGCTTACGTGCAGCAGGCCGTTTGCATTGGAGACCATACCAAGGATCTGACGCATCGTCGCCGCGACACCCTGTTCATCGAGCCAGCGCATGTCGAAGACATTGACCCCATGCTCCTTGATGAGCTCCCGCTCCGGCGCGTCGACCGACCGGATCCCGACCTGGAAGACGTTGCGCGGATCAACGAACGGACGTTCCTTCGGCAGGATCTCGGCAAGTTCGGCTTGGCCGCAGAAATAGGCGACCGGCATGCCATGGATGTTGCCGGAGGGCGAAGTTGCGGGCGTGTTGAAATCGGAATGGGCGTCGAGCCAGAGGACGAAGAGTGGCCGACCCTGTTGAGCCGCGTAGCGCGCCATTCCAGATACGGTGCCCATCGACAGGCTATGATCGCCGCCAAGGATCAGCGGAAATCGACCGGCGGCCGCGGCCTCATAGACACCGGCTTCGAGCGCGCGGGTAAATGCGCCGACGACACGCAGATTGTGTGCCTTCGGATGGTTCGGGAGATCGCGCGCCGGAACGACATGCACGTCGCCGGCATCGACCACATCATAGCCAAGATCGACCAGCGTCTGATCGACGCCTGCAATGCGAAGCGCGGCCGGACCCATGGCGGCACCTCTGCGTCCCGAACCCTCTTCCAGCGGTGCTCCTATGAGCGTGACCGATCTTGCCTGTGGCTGCATGCTTTTTTCTCCAGCTCGCGTTTTCGGAAGCATATTGAAATATCGGCACGGCGACAAATAGATGAAAAAATGCCAATTACGCGCTATCATTGATCAGTTTGATAAGCGCATTTCGACAAAGTGAAAGCCATGGACGATCTTGATCAGGAACTTCTCAGCGCTTTGCGACACAATGCGCGCGCTTCGGTTTCTTCGCTGGCGGCAATGACCGGTGCATCCCGTGCGACGGTCGCCGCGCGCATCGACCGGCTGGTTGCCAACGGCACCATTGCTGCATTCACCGTCCGCACCGGCCATGAAACCCGCGCGGCCGGCGTGCGCGCGATCGTCATGATCGAGGTGCTGGGCAAGCTTGCGGACAAGGTCGCCGATCAGCTTCGCGGTCTGCCGCAGGTGCGTGCGTTGCACAGCACCAACGGGAAATGGGATTTCATTGCCGAACTTGAGGACCGCGATCTCGTCTCCTTCGACGAAACGCTGCGCCGCATCCGGCTGATCAATGGCATCAATACGACAGAAACCAACATCCTGCTGAAGACCAGGAAGGCCAGCTTCTAGTATTCGTGCTCGTAGACGATACCGGCTTCACCGGCACCGTCGCCACCCGCGCCGGCGCGCAGCTTCACACCGCGGCCGACATCGAGATTGATAATCGCCTTCGCGCCGCCCTTGCCGGTGGTCTGCTGCAGTTCGAAATAGGTCCGGTCGTTGAGATAGCGGCCGACGCTGACGTTGGTGCGGCCCTTGGCATCGGTGCTGATGTCGAAATCGTCGACGCCAAGCTGGTTGCGGAGGCCCTGGAACAGCGATCCGGAACGACCGCCGGCCAACTGGGCCACGGCATCGGCGAGCTGGGCGATCTGAACCGGCGACAGTCGCGACATCGATTGCCCGAAGATCAGCTGCGCCAGAACCTCGTCCTGCGGCAGGGCTGGAGACGAAGAGAAGGTGATCGAGGGATCGGTTGCCAGCCCGGTTACATCGACTGTCAGCGTCGTGGAGCCGGAGGTCGAACTGGCTTCCATCTCAAGCGCAGGCGTCAGATCGCCGGCAAATGTTATACGGCTTCTATTGGTGAAATCGAGCCGTCGGTTCAAAATCGTCAGGCGGCCGCGCCGCATGGTGAAGCCGCCCGAAACGATCGGTTCTGCCGCCGTTCCCCTGATCGTGACGCTGCCGCCGAGTTCGGCGTCGATGCCGCGGCCACGCACGAAGATCTGTGAGGGAGCGTCCAGCTGAAGATCGAGATTGATGGTGTTGGATTTTGCACGAGCGCCCTGTTGTGTCTCGTCGCGCAACTGCGACAGAACCGCCTTGGGCGCGTTTACGTGTCTGATGTCGATCTCGCGCAGCGAGGTCGGAAGCCTCTCGGGGACGGTGATCGAAGCTCTCTCCAGCCGCAACCTGCCGTTCAGAGTGGGGTTCGCAAGCAGCGGACCGCGCAAACCGAGCGTGCCGTCAACAGTCGCCACCACCAGCGTTCCATCGACATAGACCGCCCTGTCGAGTTTAACGTCGATGTTGGCGGGGAAGTTGGAGGCCGGCTGTATCCCAATGCTGCCGGATACCGAGACGCTGCCGCCGCTGGCGAGCTGACCGGTGAGCCGCGAAATCACCGCCTCGTTGCCGTTAAAGCGGATATCCGCGGTCAGGCTGTTGATCGCCAAGTTGCGGCGGACATCGACGATCCGTGCACCACTGGTCGTCACCGTGCCGTTGATGGACGGCGCGGTGGCGGTTCCACTGATCTGCAGATTGAGACTGGCGGTGCCCTCGGCAACGAAGCCCTGGGCGGCAAGCTGCGCACCGAGCACGGCGAATGGCAGATTGCCGGAAAAGCGCATATCGAGCGCGCGATTGCCCGTAATCGTAACGCTGCCGCCGCCCCGCAGGGAGAATCCGCTGTCGCCGGCCAGATTGGTATCGATCGTCAGCCGGTCGTCTTTCAGCCTTCCGTTTGCAGTGATGCTCAACGGCGATAGTCCGGCGCTTCTGGTTTGGCTGGTGGCAGCACCCCTCCAGTCGAGGTTGAAGTCTACAGCCGGCAAAGGCAGCTTGCCCGATACCTTGACCGAGCCCGAAATGTTGCCCTCGGCGGCCAGCCCGGGCACGAATGCGTTAGCAAGGCCAGCAGGCAGGTTGGAGATATCGGCATCTACGGCCAGCGATTGGGCATTCTGCCCAGCGATGACGAAGTTGCCCCCGGCCTTCATCGACACGCCGTTGCCGCTCAAATTCGTCGTGAAATCGAGCCTGCCATCCACTAGCCTTCCGTTCGCGTTCGCCGAAAGCGGCCGGATACCGGATGCCCTCGTCTGCGTCGTTGCGGCGTCTTTCCAGTCCAGCTTGAAATCGATGATCGGGCTGTTCGGCGTCCCTGAGGTCTTCGCGGTGCCTGATATCGTTCCTCCCGCGCCGAGGTTCGGGACGAAGCCATTGGCGAGGCTTGCAGGTAGATCCACAATGTCGGCGTCGACCGAGAGGCCCTGGACGCTGGCGCCTTGCAGGTTCGCCGTGCCCTTCGCTTTCAGCAGGGTACTGCGACTGCTGTTCAGCGTCGCGTCAAAGGAAATCTTGTTGTCGGCAAGGTTGCCGGCAGCGCTCAGCCGAAGACCGGAAAGGCCGGCAGCCTTCGTCTGACGGGTTCCAGCGTTGTTCCAGTCGAGCTTGAAATCGACGGCAGGAATCGGGAGCGAGCCAGAGGCTGTCGCCGTGCCCGAGATCGTCCCTTCGGCACCGAGATCAGGCATGAAATTGTTGACCAGCGCGGCGGGAAGGTTGCTGAGCGTCGCATCTGCCTGCAGACCCTTCACGACCGTTCCCTCAACCGTAAGCTTGCCCTTCGCCTTCAGGGCAGAGCCGCCATCGCCGTCGAGATTCGTCTCGAAATTGAGTGTGTCTTTCGCGAATGTGCCCTTGGCGCCGAGTGCGAGGGCAGAGAGGCGTGCCGCCTTCGTCTGGGTGGTTGCGAGGTCCTTCCAGGTGAGGTCGAAGCTTGCCGTCGGCTGCTGGAGCGTTCCGGAAGCGGATGCCCTACCGGAGATCGTGCCACTGGCGCCAAGGTTGGGAACGAAGGCGTTTGCCAGGCTCGCGGGAACGTTCAGTATCGTGACATCGGCTGTGAGGTCCTCGATTTTCGTTCCCGCCAGCGAGACGTTGCCGGACGCGTTCAACGCCACACCGCCGTTCGCCGTAAGGTCGCTCTGGACGGTCAACTTTTCATCTGCGAAGTTTCCCTTTGCCGTCAACCTGATGCCGGCTAGGCGGGCTGCTTGGGTATGGCTGGTTGCTGCATCCTTCCAAGCGAGATCGAAGGTTGCTGTCGGCGTCGGCAACTTGCCCGAGGCCGATATCGTTCCCGATATCATGCCTTCCGCAGCAAGATTCGGGACAAAGCTGTTGGCGAGTGCCGCCGGAATATTGGCAAGCTGGCCGTCGAGTTTCAGCGTCTGAGCGTCGGCGCCAGCAACGACGAAATTGCCCGTCGCCTCCAGCGACATACCGCCGCTACCGCGTGCGTCAGCGTCGAAGTTGAGAATATTGTCCTTGAGGTTGCCGCTCGCCGTCAGCCCAAGCGACGAGAGCTTGGCACTTCTGGTCTGGCTCGTTGCGGCGTTCTTCCAATTCAGTTTGAAGTCGAGCGCAGGGGCAGGCAGCTTTCCGGCTGCCCTTACGTTGCCGGAGATCGAGCCTTCCGCGGCAAGATCAGGAACAAATGCATTCGCCAATCCGGCCGGGATGTTGACGATATCGGCATCGACTTTCAGCGACTGCGCATTCGGGCCGCCGGTCACGACACTGCCGCCGGCCTTCAGCGATACGCCGCCCTTGCCAGTGAGGTTCGTTTGAAAATCGAGCGTGTTGTTGGCAAAGGTCCCGTTTGCACCGATCGCCAGCGGCGACAGGCCGGCGCCTTTTGTCTGGCTGGTGGCGGCATCCTTCCAATCCAGATCAAAGTTGGCAATCGGCGCCGCCGGCGTGCCAGTCACGGCAACCTTGCCCGAGATCGTGCCTGCGGCATCGAGCTTCGGGACAAAACTATTGGCAAGGCTTGCGGGCAGATCCCGTATGTCAGCCTTGATATCGAGGGTTTCGCCGACGGTGCCGGTCACGTGAACCGAGCCGTCGCCGGTCGTCAACTCCATCGCGCTCAGCGTTACGGTACCGCCACTGATTGACACCTCCGACGGTGATGCGAGCTCCACTGGAATGTTGCGCGGCTTCACCGAGAAACGGTCGAGGCGAAGCAGCGTTGTGCCGGCGTTCAGCTCAACATTGCCAGATGCGACCAAGGGATTGGCATCGTAGGTGGCGCCGAGATCGAAGTTTGTCCGGTTCTGTTGCTGGGCGAAATTCAGCGCCAGTTTTTCGGCTTTGTTAGCACCGAAGGCAAGCTCTTCTGCCTTGATCGTGCCGTTGGCGGCAAAGGCCTTAAGGTCACTGACAGAAACGTTGATGTCGGGTTTGACGACGGCAAATGTGTCGCGGTTCAAGCCGTTGCCGGAAGCGACAATCTTGAGGGCAATCTTGCCGTTGTCGTTGGCAATATCGACGGAGCCCTTCAGGTCACCTTCCGCTTTCTGACCGGCAAGCGCAGCGAGAAGGCCGAGGTCCGGAAAGTCGAACGTCGCCTGTCCGGTCGGCTGGAAAGCAGAAGATAGTTCGACGTGGCCTGTCAGGCGGTTATTGCCGACGTCGGCGGCGATCGAAGGAAGCCGCACTTTCCCGTCCACCACTTGAACGGCGGTGCCGGCATTGATTAGCTGCTCGTCGATCGTGCCCTTGACGGTAATCTCCGCCTGTGGCGCCTTCGGGTCCGCCGTTCCGGAAACGTTAATGTCGAGCTGTTTGACTTGCCGGCCCGCCATCACGAGTGATGGGCCCTTGATATCAGCTGCCACGGCGAGAGCGGAGACATTGCCTTTTGCGCTCAGCTGGTAGGTCAGCTCGCCTGTCGCGCCTTCAAGTAGCGCCTGAACATTTGGAACGCGACCGGAGAGATTGGCATCGAGCGTGTCCTCGTCGAGCACCACGCCGCCTGTAGCCTCAAGAGCGTTCGACTTGATGGAGAGGTTCGAGACATTGAACTTCGAGGGAACCGTTCCTGCAATCTGGCCCTCGATCACAATCGGTGAATTGAAACGCGTTGCGACCGCAGGCGGCAGCGCCGCAGGTTGGACAGTCAGCTTGACGTTGCCGGTCAGCGAGCCGGCGCTCAATTTGTAGGAACCGTTGAGGTTTGCGTTCGTAGCTGCGCTTTCGATCGTCGCGCCGTTGAAGCCAAGCGCATCGGCCGAGATTTGCAGCGGTAGCGTTACCGTGACGGGGCCTTGAATTGCCCGGTTGATGTCGGGATTGACGAACGACGTGTCACCTGCAGCGAGTGTAATCTGAACGCTTCCCGAGCGGCCTGCGAGATTGAAGTTGTCGCTCTTTGCCGTCAGCTTCACGTTGCCCATCGTCCCCTGTGGCAGCACGGCGGAATCGAGCGAAGCGCTCGCATTGAGGCGGGAGGCCTTGGCATCGCCCGTCAACGAAAGATTGACGCCGGAGATCAGGAAGCGGGCTTCGCCTTCGGCCAACGGCCAGCGGAAATCGACCGGGCCTGACGTTCCCAACAGATTGGCGTTCAGGCTGTTCTTGCCCTTCGGATCCAGGGTGCCCGATGCAGCGATCACTACGGCGCCGGTTGCCAAATTGCCGGTCTGGATATCGATCTTGCCTCTGTTGTCGAAGTTGGCGGCGACATCGATGTTCGTCTGGCCCGCAAAGAGGGGGCGGAAGGCCGCCGGCAGCAGGGAGCTGAGGTCGCCGCCGCCCCTGAGGTCAAGGTGATGGAGGCTCTCCGGTGTCAGCGTGTGGCGTGCTTCGATCGAGGCGCGTTGCTGTCCGTCGAGAGCGGCCTGGAGTTGGCCGCGCCAATCCGAAATCGGTCCGTCTCCCGTCAGGCCGATTTCGACGGCTGGGTTGCCGGGCAGTGCCAGCAGGCCCGCGAGCAGCCCACCCTTCGGTTCCGTCAGCTTCGCCTTCAGCCGCAACTGATTGCGATCCGGCATGAAAGCAACATCGGCGATCAGCTTTGCATCCGGAGCATCGTGACGGTGGACGTTGATCGACGCATTCCCGCCTTCGTTGTCGGCGCGCACGCTGCCGTCCGCTGCAAGCGAAAAGGCCCGCCCGATCAGCGGCTGGGCGAGGTTGATCTCCGGCAAGGCGATCTTGTCGATGTCGATCTTGATCGGCAGCGAAGAACCACTGTCGGCTTCGCCTGCCGCAGCCGGATGCGAGGGGAGCGTGCGGACGGGCTGCCGCAGCACGTGGATTGCCGCGGCCTCGACGCTTCTGGCGTGGAACCTGCCGGTGAGGAGCGCCAGGGGATTCCAGTTTATGGCAAGGCCGTCGATCTGAGCGAAGACGCCCTTTGTGTCGGACAGCACGATCTGGCTGGCACGCAGCCCGCCGGTCAGCAGCCCCTCTGGGTCCTGAACCTTGATGGTCATATCCCGGTTGGAGAGGCTCGAGGCGACCCTGTCGGTGACGATGCGTGCACCGAAGGATGTGAAGCCGAAGACACCGATGGCGATGGCAAGCAGGACCAGGGCGGCCCCAGCGCAATAGCCGAGCAGCCGCACGATCCAATTCAAGATTTTCGCCAGTGTCTGCATGGTCGCGGACATTACTCCGTTTCTATGGCGGCTCAAGGCGCACGAGCGCAGTGAGCCGCGAGTGTGTTAGAATGACTGACCGATGCCGGCATAGATGCCGTAATCTGTGCCATCCTCGTACTTGTTGAGCGGTACCGCAAAATCAAGCCGCAGCGGACCAAACGGCGTTGCATAGCGGATGCCGATGCCCGCACCGGCCCGAATGTCGGAAAAATCGGGCGCTATGTCGGCTGAAACCGTCCCGACGTCGATGAATGGCACGATGCCGATCGTATCCGTGATCTTCACTCGGGTTTCGAACGAGGCAGTGACATAAGAGGCGCCACCAGTCTCCTCATTGTCGGCGTTACGCGGCGAGATTTCCTGGTAGCCGTAGCCGCGAACCGAACCACCGCCGCCGGCAAAGAATCGACGTGTGGCAGGAATATTCTGGAGATCGTCTGCCCCCAGAAGAAAGCCTGCGGAAAGCTTTCCGGCGAGAACGATGCGGTCTTCCGCTCCCAGGCCCTGATATCCGGTAATCGAGCCCTCGAAACCGGAGAAGAAGGTTCCATTGTAGGCCTCGTAGCTCGGCGTCGCTTTCAGCATCGCCCGATAGCCTTCGGTCGGATCGAACTTGTTGTCCCGCGCATCGCGGTCATACTGAAACGGCAACGAGAAGGTCAGGTAGCTGTTCTTGCCGAAGGCATCGTCATCGCGTTCCCAACTTACCTCACCGGAGCCTGTGATCGTATCCAGATCGGATAGCTCGTAAGAGAGCCCGAGAGAGGCGGTGACGAGCTTTGCGGTGTAGGCGTCGGGGTTCTGAGTCTTGGCCAGGATGCTCGCCCGCAAAGTCGCGGCCGGAGAGAAAGCGCCAGGTTTGGTGAAGGCGACACCGGCGGAATAGTCGAGATCGCCGATATTGGTCGTTTCGCCCAATCGGCCCACTGACCCTTCGATGCGCAGCGCTTCGGCTTCTCCGAAGAGATTGCGATGACCCCAATAACCGTTGACGCCGAAGCCGTCCGTTGTCGAATACTGGGCGCCGACGCCGAGGTAGCGCTGCTTGCCTTCCGACACTTCGATCGTCATCGGCAATGTTCCGTCCGGCGCCAGTGCGTCTGCCTCGTGGATGGTGACGCTGGAGAAGACGCCCAATGCGCGTAGCCGGTCTCCCGCCTTCCTCAAGGTCTCCGGCGAATACTGTTCACCCCTGTTCAGCCTTGAATAGCGCTGGATGAAGCCCGGTCGAACGGTTTTTTCGCCGCTGACGCCGACGTCGCCGATCGGCGCGACCGGACCGCCTTCGGCGGCGAGCACAATGCTGACTGTGTTCGTTCTGTGGTCGGCTATGACTTTGCGGGTCGTCAACTTGGCCAGCGGACGGCCTTCGCTTTTCAGCTGTTCGACGATCTTGTCGCCAGCCTTGATAATAGTCAGCGAACCGGCCGTTTCACCTGGAGCAAGATCGTAATCTGCCGGATCGCGGCGTGCGGCGTCCCCGCCGAATTGCACTTCATGGACCTTGAAGACAGGGCCTGCGGCGACATTGATCGTCACAGGGACGGGGCGTGAGCGATTGAAGGTCGGATTGGGCGGGAGGGCGTCGATATCGCGGCCATCGACCCTGATCGTCACCACGCCGCCGTAGCGGGCCTTCTCGAAGAGAGCGGCGATCAGCCGCTCGCGGTCGTCCCTGGCCTTGACAACGACGCCCAGGTCGCCGGAGACAGGCCGGTCCTTGTCGCCGACGAGACGGGAACTGTTTTCCAGTGCTTCCTTGAGATCGGCATCGTTGCTGTCGGTCGTCAGCGTCACGTCGTAACGAACCGGATCCGGTATCTGGTCGCTGGCCGATTCGTCGTCCTTGCCCCACAAAGTGATGCCGAAAAGCTTGAAGGCGAAAGCCTCCGAGATGAGCGCTGGCGAAAACGCGAACGCAGCCGCGACGACCAACATGGTGCCTGCGCGCCGATACGCTATACCCGGTTTCGGTGCCGTCCCTCTAGTTTGCATCCGCCGCTTTTGGTTACACTGGAATTAAGCTTCGCGCCCCCCGGCCGGCGGCAACCTTAGCGGCAAATTTCCTCGGCGTGTACCGTTTTAAATCGCTTAAGCACTGAAATGGTGGAAAAAATGAGAAATCCCGGGCTGCGAACCCGGGATTTCGGGATGATTTTGCGTCGGCTCAATAGCCGCCGCGGCAATCG
Source organism: Rhizobium sp. 3T7 (assembly GCF_020166565.1). Classification (NCBI taxonomy): domain Bacteria; kingdom Pseudomonadati; phylum Pseudomonadota; class Alphaproteobacteria; order Hyphomicrobiales; family Rhizobiaceae; genus Rhizobium; species Rhizobium sp. 3T7. Next base: position 4,422 of record NZ_JAIQXS010000006.1, on the reverse strand, counting down.
TCGATGTAGCGGCGACCGTACTCGTCGCGATAGTAGCACTGTCCCGGCTGCTCAGCGACACGACCGATAAGGGCGCCCGAAACGCCGCCAATAGCCGCACCGACGGCGGCTCCGCGAACATTTCCCGTCACCGCACCCCCGATGATCGCGCCGGATGCTGCACCGATGCCGGCGCCCTGCTGTGTCGGCGTGCAACTTGCGATCGAAAGTCCAATCAAAGCGAATATGGCAATCTTCTTAATCAAATTCTTCTCCTAGGTTGGTCGCCCTCAAAGAGCGGTGGCCGTCCCTGATTCTTGTTTTTGTCATGCTAATCGTCAAACTGTGGCGCAAAAAGAGCAACCGTCCTTTCGACGTTTGGTTTTTCGCACAATTGGCGTTGCAACTTCCGCCTAAATTCGGCGCAACCGAACGCGCCGAATTTAATTAGCCTCCCTAAAGTAGTGGTTGATCCCAAAGCGAAAAAGTCAAATGATACCCTTCGTGCCTGGAGGAGGCGCGAGGAGGAAATCATGGCGAAAGTGAAACTGACGGTGAACGGCCGGGCAGTGAGTGGCGACTGTGAAGAGCGCACGCTTCTTGTCCATTTTATTCGCGAAAAACTCGGTCTGACGGGAACGCACGTCGGCTGTGATACCAACCAATGCGGTGCTTGTGTCGTTCACATGGATGGCAAGTCGGTGAAGAGTTGCTCGATCCTTGCCGTCCAGGCGTCGGGGTCGACGATCACCACCATCGAGGGGCTTGCCAGCAACGGCGAATTGCATCCTGTCCAGGCCGCCTTCAAGGAGCATCACGCCCTGCAATGCGGCTTCTGCACGCCTGGTATGGTGATGACGGCCGTCGACATGATCTCGCGTCACGGCGGTCACCTGGACGAGGAGACGGTTCGCCACGAGCTCGACGGCAATATCTGTCGATGCACCGGCTACCACAACATCGTCAAAGCCGTCCTGTCTGCCAACGAGCAGATGCATGGCGCTGCCAAGCAGGCGGCCGAATAGCTCTCAGGAATTGTCTGGCTGACTGCCGAACACGATTCTCTTTGGCGGAATGCCAGGCCCGAAACCCCATTGGGAGGACATCATGGGTGTTGAAGGAATTGGTGCACGCGTCGCACGAAAGGAAGACAAGCGGTTCCTGACCGGCAAGGGCCGTTATACGGACGACATGGTCGTGCCGGGCATGAAATTCGCCTGTTTCATCCGCAGTCCGCATGCACACGCCAAAATCAACGGGATCGATACAGCCTCCGCCAAGGCCATGCCCGGCGTTATCGACGTGCTCGACGGCAAGCAGTTGCTCGCCGACGGGATTGGCAACCTCATTTGCGGCTGGATGATCCATTCAAAGGATGGTTCGCCGATGAAGATGGGGGCCTGGCGCCCGCTGGCAGTGGAGACCGTCCGCTATGTCGGCGATGCCGTTGCCGTGGTTGTCGCCGATTCCCTTGCGGAGGCACGGGATGCCGCAGAAGCCGTCGTCGTCGACTATGAGGAATTGCCCGTTGTCGTCGAGGCGGTCGAGGCGCTGAAATTGGGGGCGCCGCAGCTTCACCCGGAAGCTCAGAACAATCTGATCTTCGATTGGGAACTTGGCGATGGCGCCGCAACCGACAAGGCTATTTCCGAAGCGGCACACGTCACCGAGATCGAGATTCACAACAACCGCCTGTCGCCCAATGCGATGGAGCCCCGCGCTGCGCTCGGGATCTACGACGCCGCCGAAGATCACTATACCTGCTACACCACCAGCCAGAACCCGCATGTCGCGCGCCTCGTGATGAGCGCGTTCTACAATGTCGCGCCTGAGAACAAGCTGCGGGTGATCGCCCCCGATGTCGGCGGCGGATTTGGATCGAAGATCTACATCTATCCAGAAGAGATCGTCTGTCTCTGGGCTTCCAAGAAAACGGGCGTGCCGGTGAAGTGGAATTCCGATCGCACGGAGGCCTTCCTGACGGACGCACATGGCCGCGATCACGTGTCGAAGGTGAAAATGGCCTTTGACAGCGACAACCGCATCATCGGGCTGAAGGTCGACACCATCTGCAATCTCGGCGCCTATATGTCGCTCTTTTCGTCGGCGGTTCCGACCTATCTCTACGCGACCCTGCTGTCCGGCCAGTACGATATTCCGGCGATCCATGCCAATGTGCGTACGGTCTATACCAACACCGCACCGGTTGACGCCTATCGCGGTGCCGGCCGGCCGGAGGCGACCTTCCTGCTCGAGCGGACGATGGAAACGGCCGCACGCGAGCTCGGCATCTCACCGGCCGAGCTGCGGCGGAAGAACTTCATCCGCTCCTTCCCGCATCAGACGCCTGTCATCATGAATTATGACGCCGGTGATTACGAAGCATCCCTCAATGCTGCGATGCAGGCCGCCGACTGGAACGGCTTCCAGGCGCGCAAGAGCGAAGCGGCGAGCCGTGGGATGAAACGCGGTCTCGGCATGAGCTGTTACATCGAGGCGTGCGGAATTGCCCCCTCCCAGGCGGTCGGCTCACTTGGTGCCGGTGTCGGCCTGTGGGAATCGGCCGAGGTGCGGGTCAATGCGGTCGGCACGATCGAAGTGCTCACCGGGTCCCACAGCCACGGCCAGGGGCATGAGACGACCTTCGCGCAGCTCGTGTCGGATCGTCTCGGCGTTCCCCTGGAGAGCGTGTCGATCGTGCATGGCGACACCGACAAGGTGCAGATGGGCATGGGCACCTACGGCTCACGTTCAGGCGCCGTCGGTATGTCTGCCGTGGTCAAGGCGCTCGATAAGGTCGAAGCCAAGGCCAAGAAGATTGCCGCCCATCTGATGGAGGCCGACGAGGGCGATATCGTCATCGAAAACGGCGAGGTCAAAGTTGCCGGTACCGACAAGAGCCTCCCGTGGTTCCAGGTGGCGCTTGCTGCCTATACCGCGCACAATCTGCCGGGCGGCATGGAGCCGGGGCTGAAGGAGACCGCCTTCTACGACCCGTCCAATTTCACCTTCCCGGCCGGCTGCTACATTTGTGAAGTCGAAGTCGATCCGGAAACGGGCAAGACGGAGATCATCCAGTTCGTCGCAGCGGACGATTTCGGCAACATCATCAACCCGATGATCGTCGAGGGGCAGGTGCATGGCGGTATCGCACAGGGCATCGGTCAGGCCCTGCTCGAGGCCGTGCATTATGACGAGAACGGCCAGCTGTTGACGGCAAGTTTCATGGATTACGCAATGCCGCGCGCCGACGACTTGCCGTCGTTCAAGGTCTCGCATCAGGTGACGCCGTCCCCGAGCAACCCGCTCGGCATCAAGGGGTGCGGCGAGGCCGGCGCGATCGGGTCTCCCCCAGCACTCATCAATGCCATTACCGATGCCATCGGCAACAACATGCTGACGATGCCGGCCACACCGCAGAAGGTGTGGATGGCGGCGCGTGCGGTTCATTGAGGAGGAACGACGATGTATCAGACCAACTATCACCGCGCGTCCTCGGTCGATGAAGCCGTCAGGATGATTTCGGGAACGTCGGAAGGCAAGTATGTTTCCGGCGGCATGACACTGATCCCGACGATGAAGCAACGCCTCGCCGCGCCTAGCGACCTCGTCGATCTCAGGCATATTCCGGCGATGCAGGGCATCAAAGTCGATAGTCGCAAGGTGACCATCGGGGCGGCGACGCCGCATGCAGAAGTCGCCGCGTCGGCGGCTCTGCGTGCGATCTGTCCCGCGATCTGCGACCTTGCCGGTACGATCGGCGATCCGCATGTCCGCCACATGGGCACAATCGGCGGTTCGATCGCCAACAACGACCCTGCGGCCGACTACCCCTCCGCCATGTTGGCGTTGAATGCCCACATCATCACCAACAAGCGTGAGATCCCCGCCGATGACTTCTTCACCGGTCTGTTCGAGACGGCATTGGAGGATGGCGAACTGGTGACGGCGATAAGCTTCGAGGCACCCGACAAGGCCGGCTACGCGAAGTTTCCAAATCCGGCGTCGCGCTACGCGATGACGGGGGTCTTCGTTGCCAAAGGGGCCGGCGGCGCGCGGGTTGCCGTCACGGGGGCCGGATCGAACGGCGTCTTTCGCGAGACCGCCATGGAAGCCGCACTCAACGCCAACTGGTCTCCGGGCTCTGTGGCAGGCGTCGATGTCAATCCTGCCGGGCTGATGTCGGATCTGCATGCCAGCGCGGAATACCGCGCCAACCTGATCAAAGTGATGGCCAAACGCGCTGTCGCCGAGGCAGGCTGACGAACCAGTCTAATCGCGAGGCATTGCTGCCTCGCGATTCTTCGCTGCGTCTGGTCAAAACCAGCTTTTTCGAATTAAAATAATTCGAGACTATGGGCCTTTTGCCGCAGTTGATGGTAAAGCGGAGGGGAGGGGGTTGACGTGCGCGCGTCCGTTGGCAAAAAACGCTCGCACGATACT
>NZ_JAIQXS010000059.1:0-943 GCF_020166565.1 Rhizobium sp. 3T7 | reverse complement strand
TTCCCATTCTCCCTAAGGAGCGCAGCCCAGTCCTACCGGGCTCGCTAGACGATCATCAGGACAACCGGGATATCGTCGACGCGCCTTCCGTGGTGCCAGTGCCGCGCGGCTCGTAGGCGCGCTGGTCACGCAGGATCTGGAAGGCGATCGTCAGAAGCTTGCGCGCAATCGCCACGCGCGCCTTGTTCACTCCTCTGATCTTCAATTGTTCATACTGGGCGCGAAGCTGCGCATCGTTGGCGATGGCGGGGCTGACGGCTTCGACAAAGGCCCAGCGCAGCCACTTGTTGCCCTGCTTGATGATCTTGCCGTGGAAGGTCTTGCCGCCGGAGGAATAGGTCGAGGGCACCAATCCGGCATAGGCGGCAAGCTTCTTCGGGTTGCGGAAGCGCGATATGTCGTCGACCTCCGCATCGATCAGCCGGGCGAAGAACTCGCCAATGCCGGGGATCGTCTTCAACAGCTTGACGTTGGCATTGGCCTTGGTCATCGCCCGGATCGTTGCTTCCGACTGCTTGATCCTGATGTCAATGTCGCCGATGAAGGCGAGGCCACGGTCGATCTGGATGCGGTCGATTTCCGAGATCTTCACTTGCGCCAGCTGGACACGGCCGGCCCTGCCGAACAGATCGCCGAGCTTCTTCAGCTGGGCTGTCTGCTCCGGATAGCGGTCAAACACCGTGACGATCCGGTTCTTGGTCATTGTGCGCAGCCGCACGTAAAACATCCGTTCGCGCAGCGCGACGCGAAGCTCCCGAGATTTTTCGCCGGGTGCCCAGGCTTCCGGCACCAGGTCGGCTCGCAGCAGATGCGCCAGCACCGTCGCATCGATCTTGTCGGTCTTGATCTTGGCGTCGGCGATCGCCTTGACCTTCAACGGATGGGCGAGAACGACATCATCACAAATGTCGTCGAGCCAGTCATACATCACCATCCAGTTGCG
>NZ_JAIQXS010000058.1:0-1119 GCF_020166565.1 Rhizobium sp. 3T7 | reverse complement strand
TGTGAGTTCAAGCTGAACCGCGACTTGCGGGCTTCGAGAGGCTAGCCGGTACGCCGGATTTGCGCGAGGAGTTTCTGGCGGAAGACTTCCGCTGGTGTTTTGTAGCCGAGGCATTTGCGCGGTGTTGCATTCAGATGATTGCAGATATCGGTGAGATCGCGGTCGCTGAGAGACAGTGGATCGACCTCTCTCGACAGCCATTTCCTGGCCCGTCTGTTGGTGTTTTCGACGGTGCCTTTCTGCCACGGGGACTGTGGATCGCAGAACCATGTTTGCGCTCCGATGCTCGCCTGTAGGTAGGGCCAGTCGGTGAACTCCGTACCACGGTCGAAGGTGATCGAGCGGCGGGCAAGATGGGGCAGGGACTGAAGCACCTGGATCAACCCATCCATCACCGGTCTCGATTGCCGATCATTGTTGCGCAGCAAGACGGCAAAACGACTGACCCGTTCGACCAGCGACGTCACATTGGCGTTTCCGAACTTCTTGCGAAACTGGATGAGATCGCATTCCCAGTGTCCGAACTGCTTGCGCTCGGCAACGGCGTCGGGCCGGTAGAGAATGTTGACGTCGGGGGTGAACCGCCGACCATGGCGGCGTCTGGCATGCCGCGGCCGACGCCTGGCGCGGTGCTCCGGAAGATGTCGCCATAGCTTGATGGCGTGGCCGTCCGAGGAATAGGCGAACTTGTAGATCGTCTCATGGCTGACCGAGATCGGATGGCGCTCAAGCTGCAATCGGCCGGCGATCTGTTGCGGCGACCAGCCATGCAGGATGCGCTCGATCACCGATTGGCGCAGATGCGAGAACCGGGCAAGTTTGCGCAGCTTGGCACGCCGTTCTCGCGCCATGTCATTGGCCATCACGCAGTAGTAACCGTTGAGGTCCGGCATCTCGCGATCCTCGAAGGTGTTGCGGCGCAGCTCACGGAAAATGGTTGAGCGATGTCGGTGCAGTTTCTCGGCGATCACGTCAACGCTGATCCCAGCCGTGCGCCAGCGGGCGATCTTGCGCCGTTCATCCATATCGATCTGGGAGTAGGTGCGTTTCATGTCTCGTTCCTTGCAAGGATAAACCGTTGTTATCTATTGCAAGTCGCACTTCATCCTTGAACCCACC
>NZ_JAIQXS010000057.1:0-1137 GCF_020166565.1 Rhizobium sp. 3T7 | reverse complement strand
GGAGCAGATGATGGATTTCGAAGCGTTCTTTAAAAACGAGTTGGACGGGCTTCACAGCGAAGGCCGTTATCGCGTTTTTGCCGATCTCGAGCGTCACCGCGGCAGCTTTCCGCGCGCCACGCGGCACACGGCGGACGGTCCGAAAGAAGTCACGGTCTGGTGCTCCAACGACTATCTCGGCATGGGTCAGAACCCGAAGGTGATCGAGGCGATGAAGAACGCCATCGACCACTGTGGCGCGGGTGCGGGAGGCACCCGGAATATCTCTGGCACCACCCACTACCACGTTCTGCTCGAGCGCGAGCTGGCCGAGCTGCACGGCAAGGAAGCGGCGCTGATCTTCACCTCGGGCTATGTGTCCAACTGGGCCGCGCTCGGCACCCTCGGCGCCAAGATCCCCGGCCTCATCATTTTCTCCGATGCGCTGAACCACGCCTCGATGATCGAGGGCATCCGCTATGCCAAGTGCGAGAAGGTGATCTGGAAGCACAACGACATCCACGATCTCGAAGCCAAGCTGGCGGCTGCCGATCCGACGGCGCCGAAGCTGATCGCCTTCGAATCCGTCTATTCGATGGATGGCGATATCGCGCCGATCAAGGAGATCTGCGATCTCGCCGACAAGTACGGCGCGATGACCTATCTCGACGAAGTGCATGCCGTCGGCATGTACGGGCCGCGCGGCGGCGGCATTGCCGAGCGCGAAGGGCTGATGGATCGCCTGACCGTCATCGAAGGCACGCTCGGCAAGGCGTTCGGTGTCATGGGTGGCTACATCGCCGCATCGACCGCACTTTGCGACTTCATCCGCTCCTTCGCCTCCGGCTTCATCTTCACGACGGCGCTGCCGCCGGCGCTCGCTGCCGGTGCGGTGGCCTCGATCCAGCATCTGAAGGTCAGCCCTTTCGAGCGGGCGCGGCATCAGGATCGGGTCCGCAAGCTGAGGGCGCTGCTCGATCAGCGTGGCATCCCGCATATGCCCAATCCGAGCCATATCGTCCCTGTGATGGTCGGCGATGCCGCCAAGTGCAAGTGGATCTCGGACCTGCTGCTCGACAATTGCGGCGTCTATGTGCAGCCGATCAACTACCCGACGGTGCCGAAGAAGACCGAGCGCCTGCGCATCACCCCGACACC
>NZ_JAIQXS010000056.1:0-1270 GCF_020166565.1 Rhizobium sp. 3T7 | reverse complement strand
GATGACGTCCCAGGGAGTGGTGTAGCTCGATAGCGGTGGTCACCAGTGTTTTCCGGTAGGGTCGGGTTGTTCAAGACCAACCTGATGGAAAGACCACCGATGACCGACGATATGATGAACGTGCGCTCGCTTGTTGAGAAGAGTGCTGACGCCGATTTGTTGCGTGAGATGATCGGCTTTGCGGCCGAGCGGCTGATGGAGCTGGAGGTTGGCAGTGCGACCGGTGCTGGCTACGGCGAGAAGAATGCGATGCGGTTGGCGCAACGCAACGGCTACCGCGACCGGGATTGGGAGACACGCGCCGGAACGGTCGAGCTTCGCATTCCGAAGCTGCGCAAGGGCAGCTATTTCCCAAGCTTCCTCGAACCGCGTCGGATGGCGGAGAAGGCTCTGACAGCGGTCATCCAGGAAGCGTACATTCAGGGCATCTCGACGCGTTCTGTCGACGATCTGGTCAAAGCGATGGGCATGAGCGGCATCTCCAAAAGCCAGGTAAGCCGCCTGTGCGAAGAGATCGACGTCAAGGTGAAGGCGTTCCTCGAAAGACCGATCGAGGGCGATTGGCCTTATCTGTGGATCGATGCCACCTACCTGAAAGTCAGACGCGGTGGCCGCATCGTTTCCGTTGCCGTCATCATCGCCGTTGGCGTCAACACCGATGGCCGGCGCGAGGTTCTGGGCATGGAAGTTGGCACATCCGAAGCCGAGCCGATCTGGACGGAGTTCCTGCGCAGGCTTACGCGCCGAGGTTTGCGCGGCGTGAAGCTCGTCGTCTCCGACGCCCATGAGGGACTCAAGGCTGCCGTTACCAAGGTTCTCAGCGCCACCTGGCAACGATGCCGGGTTCACTTCATGAGGAACGTGCTGGCGCATGCCGGAAAGAGCGGCAGGCGTGTCGTCTCCGCCTTCATCGCCACGGCATTCGCCCAGGATACGGCGGAATCTGCCAGCACGCAGTGGCGCAATGTTGCCGACCAGATAAGACCAAAAGTGCCGAAGCTCGCCGCCATTATGGATGATGCCGAAGAGGATGTGCTCGCCTACATGACTTTCCCGAAAGAGCACCGGGCAAAGCTGCACTCGACCAATCCAATCGAGCGCCTCAATGGCGAGATCAAGCGCCGCACCGAGGTCGTCGGCATCTTTCCCAACGACGAAGCCATTGTCCGTCTCGTCGGCGCATTACTGCTCGAACAGAACGATGAGTGGGCCGTTCAGCGGGCCAGGTATATGACACTTGAGACTATGGCGTCGATGAGCGATGATCCGC
>NZ_JAIQXS010000055.1:0-1280 GCF_020166565.1 Rhizobium sp. 3T7 | reverse complement strand
ACACTTTCACGGTGAATGTCGCCGACGATGTTGCGACGATCGGCACGCCTTATTCGGCTGGCCTCGTCGAAGAGGAGCAACTGGCTGTCGTCGGCAGCGGCAACGAGGATACGGGTTCGGATGGGGACTTCCGCAGCGGGTTTCTCGGCTTGGTCTTCAACGATAGAACGACGCAGACGACGGGCGGCACACTTGCGATCGCCTGGGGTTCGGACAATGCCGACAACGAGGCGATCACGTCGGGCGCCGGTAACCGCTCCGTGGCGTTTGGCCCGGCTGCGGTCAACACGCTCGATGCCCTGGACCTGACGTCGCGCGGCCAGGAGGTCCACTATACGATCGTGACGGTCGAGGGCGGCCAGGTGTTGCTCGCCTATACCGGCGAGGTGGCTCCGACCGGCGTTCCGGCCAATGCGAATGCGGCCCAGGCAGCTCATGTCGTCTTCTTGGTCGGTCTTTCCGACAACGGCGGCGGCTCCTATCAGTTCACGCTGATCGACACGCTGGACCACAAAGGTGCGGGCGAAGATACGTTGAAGCTCGACTTCCAGTTCACGGCGACGGATTCGGACGGCGACAAGACGGGTGTTGCAACCTTCGGCGTCGGTGTGATCGACGATACGCCGATCCTTTCGAGCGACGTCGGCGTGCGGTTTGTCGAGGAAGAGGCGCTTGCCGGCGGCAACGAGGACATCTTCCCGTTCGGGACGGAAGTGGGCGGTGTAATCGCCAATGGCGGCTTCATCACCGACAAGATCGGCGCGTCGCTGAACATTTCCTGGGGCGGCGACGACAGCAACAAGAATGAGAATGGCGGCTTCACCGGAGCGCAGGTGATGGGTGACCGCTCCGTGGTGTTCGCGACCGGCAGCGGTTCCGACCACAGCGTCAGCGCGGGCGAGGCTTCGGCCTTCCTGGGTGTTAAGAGCGGTAATACGACGATCAACCTCGGTGACTTGACCTCCGGCGGCCAGCACCTGACCTATTCGCTGTCTGCGAACGGTACTGTCTTGACGGCGCATGCCGGCAACGAGACGGTGTTCACGGTGACACTGTCGGACAAGGGCGACGGTTCCTATGCCTTCGATCTCGACGGCGTGCTCGATCATCCCGTCAAGGGCGGCAACGCCGGGCAGGAAGACGTTCTGTCCTTCACCTTCAAGTTCACCGCACGTGACGGCGACGGCGATGCAGTCGGCGGCAACTTCACGGTCAACGTCATCGACGACAGCCCGATCGCCAATGCCGGCATGACCTCGACGGTGGAAGACGAGGCGGCT
>NZ_JAIQXS010000054.1:0-1369 GCF_020166565.1 Rhizobium sp. 3T7 | reverse complement strand
TTCGCCGAGGTCAGCTCCGGCCGGTCGGAGGCCGACAGCGCGTCCTTGACGAAGCTCGACAGGCCTGGATTGGCAGCCGCCGCGATGGTTTCGACCGGAGCGGAACCGCCTTTCGCGGCGGCAGCAAACGAGGCGGTGCGCACGGTGATGACCCGTCTGGCATCGGTCGCCTGCACCGTCTGGATGGCGTTGCCGGCATAGATCGGCCGCTTGAAGGTGTCAGATGCGACCACCTCGATGATCTCCGAGACCTGCGCGACATCGAGAAGGGCTGCCACGCGCGGCATGACGTTCTTGCCGGTCGAGGTGGCGGCGGCGATGATCGTGTCGTAGCTGCCGGAAAGCGAAACAATCAGGGCCGCCAGCGGTTCGGCGAGGTTGTTGGCAAGGCTTGCGTCCTCGGCAACCAGCACTTTGGAAACGCCGGCAAGCTTGGCCGCCTGATCGGCCGCAGCCTTGGCGCCGGCGCCGGCGACGAGCACGTGCACGTCGCCGCCGATCTTCGATGCCGCCGTCAGCGTCTTGGCGGTCTGGTCGGAAAGGTGGCTGCCATCGTGGTCAGCCAGAAGCAGAATGGCCATTGATATAATCTCCCTTTCTCGAACCTTAGAGGACGCCGGCTTCGACTTTAAGTTTCTCAATGAGCTCGGCGACCGACTTGACCTTGACGCCTGCCTTGCGGCCGGACGGCTCTTCGGTCTTCAAGACCTTGAGGCGCGGCGCGGTGGAGACGGAAAAGTCGGCCGGGCTCTTCTTGTCGAGCGGCTTCTTCTTGGCCTTCATGATGTTCGGCAGCGAGGCATAGCGCGGCTCGTTCAGGCGCAGATCGGTGGTGACGACGGCCGGCAGCTTGATCTCGATCGTCTGCAGGCCGCCATCGACCTCGCGGGTCACCTGCGCCTTGCCCCCAGGACCAGGGACTTCGATCTCGATCTTCGAGGCAAACGTCGCCTGGGCGGAACCGAGAAGGGCCGCCAGCATCTGGCCGGTCTGGTTCGAATCGTCGTCGATCGCCTGCTTGCCTGATATGATGAGGCCGGGCTGTTCGGCATCGACGACGCCCTTGAGGATCTTGGCGACGGCGAGCGGCTCGACAGGATCGTCGGTCTCCACCAGGATGGCGCGGTCGGCACCCATGGCAAGTGCGGTGCGCAGCGTCTCTTCGGCCTTGGCAGGGCCGATCGACACGACGATCACCTCCTCGGCCTTGCCGGCTTCCTTCAGCCTGAGCGCTTCTTCGACCGAGATCTCGTCGAACGGGTTCATCGACATCTTCACATTCGCAAGCTCGACGCCTGTGCCATCCGGCTTCACGCGGATCTTCACGTTGTAATCAACCACCCGCTTCACGGGGACGAGAATTTTCATG
>NZ_JAIQXS010000053.1:0-1382 GCF_020166565.1 Rhizobium sp. 3T7 | reverse complement strand
GGCTGTGTGAGTGGCCCGGACCATGTTCCCCCGGAGATGCCGCTTCCGGCGAAGTTCAGCGAGGGCGGCGCCAAGGACATCGGCGACGTGTCGACGGCGGCCTGGTGGACGGCCTATCGTGACACGAAGCTGAACGGCCTGGTGGTCCAGGGGCTGAATGAGAACCTGTCGGTGCAGCAGGCGCTGGAGCGCATCAATGCGGCAGCCGGCGGCGTCACCGTGGCCGGAGCCGGCTCGTTGCCGAGCCTGTTGGTTGGCGCCAGCCACACCACCAGCGGCACGATGGGCGAACGCCGCACCTCGATTGGCGCCACCAACACCAGCGCCGGCGAAGCCAACGTCTCCTGGCTGCTCGACCTGTTCGGCCAGTACCGCCGCTCGAAGGAAAGCGCCCAGGCAACGCTCGATGCTGCCTATTCCAGCGCCGACGTCGCCAAGCTCACCTATCTGCAGGATCTGGTGAACTCCTACATCGACCTGCGCTTCTTCCAGGAGCGCCTGGCGCTGTCGCGCGCCAACCTGAAGTCGCGCCAGGAAACCTACGAGCTGACCCAGTTCCAGCTCGAAGCCGGTGCCGCCTCGCGCCTCGACGTCGTCCAGGCCGAAGGTCTGGTGCAGTCGACGCAGGCCGAAATCCCCGGCCTCGAGACCAACATCCGCGTTGCCGCCCACCACATCGCCACGCTGCTTGGCCAGCCGGCCGGCTCGCTGCTCGGCGAGCTGTTGAAGGGCGCGCCGCAGCCGATCTTCCGCGGCGGCATCGCCTCCGGCATCCCGGCCGACCTGATCCGCAACCGGCCCGACATTCGCGTCGCCGAGCGCAATCTGGCCGCCGCCACCGCCAATATCGGCGTCGCCATCGCGCAGCTCTATCCGACGATCACCCTGTCGGGCTCGATCTCGCCGACCTATGTCAAGCCGGCCGGCTTCTCCGGCGGTAGCCTGACCACCTGGTCGTTCGGCCCGACCCTGACGCTGCCGATCTTCGACGGCGGCCGCCTGCGCGCCAATGTCGACATCGCCAAGTCGGATGCCAAGACGCAGTATCTCGCCTGGAAGTCAACGGTGCTGGATGCCGTCGAAGAGGTGGAGAACGCGCTGTCGGCGGTGCGCCGCGACGCCCAGACGGTGGAAGCGCTGCGCGCCCAGGTGAAGACGACGCAGGAAACCCTGGAACTGTCGACCGCCAGCTACAAGGACGGCGCTTCCTCGCTGCTCGACGTGCTCGATGCGCAGCGCCAGGTGTCGCTGGCCCAGGCAAGTCTGGCCGCCGCCATCCAGCAGATGGCCAAGGACTATGTCTCCCTCAACGTCGCCATCGGCGGCGGCTACAATCCCGGCGCACCCAAAACCACCACGCCGCCAAAGGCAAGCTGAGCGAC
>NZ_JAIQXS010000052.1:0-1389 GCF_020166565.1 Rhizobium sp. 3T7 | reverse complement strand
GCACCGCTGAGAGAACGGATCACTGAGATGCAGGTGATGATCGAGGGACAGTCACACTTCCGGCCTTTCGGCTTACCTTATTGGGGTTTCGCAGATCTCAATAAGGGAGTTGGAAGCATGACTGCCTCTTATGATTACCATATCGGCGTCGACTACCACAAATCCTACAGCCATCTGGTAGTGCAGGATTCGGCGGGTAAAACGCTGCGCTCTGGCCGTGTGAAGAATGACCGTCAGTCGCTTGGCGGCTTTTTGGAGCGGTATCGGGAGAACTCGCATGCCGTGGTCGAGGCCACCCGCAACTGGATGGTGATCTACGACTGGCTCGACGACATTTGTGATGATGTCGTTCTCGCCCATCCGTTGAAGGTCAAGGCGATCGCCGACGCCAAGATCAAGACCGACAAGATCGACGCGACGGTACTGGCGCATCTGCTCAGAGCCGACCTGGTGCCTGAAGCCTGGGCACCCAGCGAAAAATCGCGGGAACTTCGCGTCGCATTACGCGAGCGGATGTTTTACGTGCGGCTGCGGACGATGACGAAGAACCGCATTGTCACGGTGTTTGACCGCTATCCGGAGCAGACGGCACAGATGAAGCAGCTCGGCGACCTGTTTGGCAAGGCCGGCCGTGTCCAGTTGGCGCAGGTCAACGTCTCGGAGATCGACCGCATCCAGATCGATCGCGGGCTCGACTTCATCACCGACATCAATGGGCGCATCAAGCAGTCGGAGAAAACGATCCGAGCGATGACCAAGGCCAATGCCAACGTCAAGCTGTTGAAGACAATCCCCGGCATCGGCGAGTTCTTTGCAAGGCTGATCGATGCCGAGATCGACGACATCAGCCGCTTCCGCAACCCCAAAAAGCTAGCCGCCTATGCCGGGCTTGGGCCCTCGACCTATTCGAGCGGCGGCAAGACCTTCCACGGCAAGCTCATCCGGCAAGGCAACAAGTGGCTGCGCTGGGCCTTTGTCGAAGCCGTCAGCCCCGCCATCGCCAGCGATGCGCAGCTTCGCGCCCAATACGAACACCTGAAAATCAGAGGTACCAACAAGGCGCGCGTGGCGATTGCGCGCAAGCTTTTGACGATCGCCTTCCAGATCCTGCGTGACCAGCGCGCTTACGAGCCGCGCGGCGAAAGCCCACTAGAAGGCGCGTCGGCGATATCCCGGTTGTCCTGATGTTCGTCTAGCGAGCCCGGCAGGACTGGGCTGCGCTCTTACAGGAGAATGGGAAACCGGGAGCCGAACGTCACTCTGTGACCGAAGCCAACGCATCAGGTCACGAATTGGAGATTGGTTCAAGAACCGAAGGACAACTCGGTCCTGCGGACGGAAGAGATTTAGCCGATCGGCGAAAATGCCGGTCAAATAACAACAGAACCC
>NZ_JAIQXS010000051.1:0-1705 GCF_020166565.1 Rhizobium sp. 3T7 | reverse complement strand
CCTCAGGGAAAACGAATCCGTCTACATTCCGCTTGGTGAAGTCCATCGCCTCGCCAATCCCGGCAAGATCATGCTCGAACTGATCGAAGTCCAAACCGGATCCTATCTCGGAGAGGACGATATCATCCGCATTGTCGACGAGTTCGGCCGCAGCTGATGAGGGCCAGAAGGCGACGTTTGATACGAGACTGAGGTAACGGCAAGCAAATGGACATACTTGAAGACAAGGGCCCAACTTCCACCACGTCTGATCGTGGCTCGAAGCTCCCGCGCTTTCTCGTTCAACTTGAGCGAGAAAGGCGCTTCTTTGACCTGGAGGCACAATGCGAGTTGAGCCGACAACCTGGACCACCGGCTTTGGTCTTTCCTCGACGCCTCAAAATCGGTCGCGTCGATGAATGAGGGCGTGCGTCCCCAAACGATCGAGCACAGTTAGTTTTTCCTAATCAGAACGGAAGAGGCACGACCCAATGCACTGGCTCCGCTACTTTGGATTAAGAACCCGAGACTTGTTGGCGCCAATTGAAACTGGTGAATCGAAAAACCACCGCTACGTTGGGCTGGACCTTTTGCGCGGCGTTGCGGCTTTGGTTGTTGTTCTCAAACACTTCGTGACGCGCCTCGAGCTGCCGTATGTTGCCCCAAATGCTTACCTTGCCGTTGATTTCTTTTTCGTCCTGAGCGGGTTCGTGATTGCCGGTGCATATTGGAAGCCCCTGGAGAGCGGGAACCTCCCTGTGGGCGGCTTTACCGGAAAGCGATTAATCAGGCTTCTCCCGCTGATTTTTGTGGGCACGTCAATTGCTGCGTTCATCGAGCTTGGTAGGCCTGAGATCAGTAACGAGCTTCAACATTTAACTGATATCGCGATCGCATTCGTCTTTGGCATCACTGCGATTCCCTTATTGCAGACCTCTATGCTGCACACTGTAACCTTGGAACAAACCGTCTTCCCGCTAAACACCCCGACCTGGTCGCTGTTCTTCGAGATTTTTGTGAATATAGCATTCGCCATGTGGGTACGCGCGCGAATAGGTCAAGCCGCGATGTGGCTTGTCATGGCTGCAAGCGGGATTGTGCTCCTGTTAGCCATTGTAAGGACCGGCGACGCCAACTTTGGTTTTCGTCCGAGCGAATTCTGGTACGGCTTTCCGCGAGTAATCTGGTCATTTTCGATCGGCCTGCTTATTTACAAACATCGCGATTTTGCACCCAGCAAATGCTTTGCGTTGGCGACAATCGTTTTGATCACCATTTTGCTCCTTCCCGATCTAGGACTTCCAAAGGCCGGGCTCGATGCAGTTTGTATTGCTGTGATAATGCCGGCTGTCGTGTTTTTCAGCCTCAATGCAAAGCTTGGCCCCGCGACCCGGCGCGTGGCAATGTGGTGTGGCAATCTATCGTATCCCGTTTATGCCGTTCACTATCCGCTGGTTCGCGCCATCTCTTTTGTGGCAACTGGGCTTCATTTGTCCTGGATGGGACAGCTCACCGTCATCGTCGTAGGAACCGTTTTTATCGTCGCACTGTCGGCTATTGTGTATGTCGTATTTGATGTGCCGTTTCGGCGAAAGCTTTCAGTATTGTCGAAGCGGGCATGAAGACCGGTTGCTCGCCAGACAGGAGTCAACGACATTTGTAACGATTTCAGTGCTGGTTTGATTTTGCGTGCCAGTTCCACGCCGAACGGATGATCTGAGACAAG
>NZ_JAIQXS010000050.1:0-1949 GCF_020166565.1 Rhizobium sp. 3T7 | reverse complement strand
GCTGCGGTGTCCGGGTTTACCGTCGTCGTCACCAAGTCGACGGTTCCTGTCGGCACCGGTGATGAGATCGAGCGTATCTTCCGCGAGGAATTCCCGGAGAAGGACATCTGCGTGGTGTCGAATCCGGAATTCCTGCGCGAGGGTGCCGCAATCACCGACTTCAAGCGCCCCGACCGCATCGTCATCGGCACCGAGGAGCCGCGCGCCGTCGAGATCATGCGCGAAGTCTATCGCCCGCTCTATCTCAACGAGGCACCGCTTTACTTCTGCGAACGCCGCACCTCCGAGCTGATCAAATACGCCGCCAATGCCTTCCTGGCCATGAAGATCACCTTCATCAATGAGATCGCCGACCTTTGCGAACAGATCGGCGCCGACGTGCAGAAGGTCGCCAAGGGCATCGGCATGGACAAGCGCATCGGCGACAAGTTCCTGCATGCAGGCCCCGGCTACGGCGGCTCGTGCTTCCCCAAGGACACGCTGGCATTGGTCAAGACCGCGCAGGATCACGAGAGCCCGGTTCGCCTCATCGAAACCACTGTCGCGATCAACGACAACCGCAAGCGTGCCATGGGCCGCAAGGTCATCGCCGCCTGCGACGGCAATGTTCGCGGCAAGAAGATCGCCATCCTCGGCCTGACCTTCAAGCCGAACACCGACGACATGCGCGACGCGCCGTCGATCACCATCATCCAGGCCTTGCTGGACGGCGGCGCCAACGTCCACGCCTATGATCCGGAAGGCATGGAGATGGCAAAGGAAGTCATCGGCCCGATCACCTACGGCAACGACCCCTACGAGATTGCCGACGGCGCGGATGCCATCGTCATCGTCACGGAATGGGACGAGTTCCGGGCGCTCGACCTCAAGCGGATGAAATCGCTGGTGAAGACCCCGACGATTGTTGATCTGCGCAACATCTATCCTGTCGCCGAAGTCACCAAGCACGGCTTCAGCTATTTCGCCATCGGAAAGAAGAACGAGAAGAAGTAGAGATGCGCTATTTCATCACCGGCACTGCGGGCTTTATCGGCTTTCATCTTGCCCGCCGCTTGCTGCAGGATGGCCACGAGGTCGTCGGTTTCGACGGCATGACGCATTACTACAACATCAAGCTCAAGCACATGCGCAACGCGGCGCTGGCGCAGTTTCCGGCCTTCCGCCCGGTGACGGCCATGCTGGAAGATCGCAAGGCCCTGGAAGAGGCCGTGGCGAGCGCAACGCCGGATGTGATGGTGCATCTCGCAGCGCAGGCCGGCGTACGCTACAGCCTCGAAAACCCGAAAGCCTATCTGACGTCCAACCTGGAAGGCTCCTGGAACATCCTCGAGATCGCCAAGGATGTCGGCGTCAACCATCTCATGCTGGCTTCAACCTCGTCGATCTATGGTGCCAACCCGTCCATTCCGTTCCGCGAGACAGACCGGGCGGACGAGCCGCTGACCTTTTATGCGGCGACGAAAAAATCGATGGAACTGATGGCGCACAGCTATGCCCATCTGCACAAGGTCCCGACAACGGCGTTCCGGTTCTTCACCGTCTACGGCCCCTGGGGCCGTCCCGACATGGCGCTCTTCAAGTTCGTCAAGAACATGCTGGAGGACCAGCCGATCGAGATCTACGGCGAAGGCCGGATGAGCCGCGACTTCACCTATATCGATGACCTGGTGGAGGCGGTCGTCCGGCTATCGTCGGTCGCTCCGTCGGAAGCCAACCGCGTGGCCGACGAACGTGTCGAGACGCTTTCGCGCCAGGCTCCGTTCCGCATCGTCAACATCGGGGGCGGTCAGCCCGAAAACCTGATGACCTTCGTCGAAACCGTCGAAAAGGCACTTGGCCAATCGGCGAAACGCCAGATGCTGCCAATGCAAAAGGGTGACGTGCCGCGCACCTTCGCCAGCCCCGATTTGCTGCTGGCCCTGACCGGCTACAAGCCGGAGACGACACTG